>JAKCCY010000174.1 GCA_021838765.1 Nitrospirota bacterium | reverse complement strand
AGGGAACGGAGTAGCTCGTCAATTTGTTTCCTGAGCGGTTCGAGGATCATTATGGGAAAAATGACCACAAGTGAGGTTTAGTGGTTAGAATAAGGGGAGTTCGGTTGTTGAATTAGGAATAAAGCTCAAGGCTTCAGAAGATGACACGTTATCCTTCCGAAATCAGGAAAAGTGACATGATATGGTTCCGGAAAATTTTCAGAAAAGGATTTTTCTACCTTAAAAGACTAGAAAAGTGACACGTTATGCTTCCGGTGGGTGACAATTTATCGTTCGCCTCCCAGATGAGTTGGGAACCATAAAGTGTCCGCTTCGGACATTTTATGGTTCTTTTTTTATGCGGACATTTTATCGTTCCGATCTACCCCTATGTCACCCACGAATTCTTCTGAGGAGCCAATTATTTCGGTCCAAAAGTTTCTGCGTCCTCTTCCAAGTAAATGGGGCCAGAGTCGACTGTTTGATGCTGACATCCTCCAAGTCCTCTAATAGTCCACTGGTTGATTCTTGATTCAAGATCTTGCGTCCGCTTCATTATCTCATTAAAAACTGGAGGATCGTCGCGAAACATTCCGCTAAGGATCATCTGATTGTAATCTTCTTCAAGCTTTTGTCGCATCTCATCACTTGACGGATAGAGATGAAATTTTCCATTTAGACAATCTTCATAGTGGGCATAGCCCGATTTATAGAAGGTCGTTTTATATTTGACAACATCTTCAAGAAGAGGCAATTCATTCATAGCAGTCAAGCCAATCTCATGGTCTGACAGCTTATATACGTCATACCAATGTCTCGAAAGCCGGTCAAATCTCTCTCGTGGCTTTTGCCTATTGCATTCAACATGTATTAGTGTAGTCTTTTCCCAAAAAGTGCGTTTCGGGTCCAAAATATCGACATAGGCTTCTGGTAATTCGATTAATGGCAAAAACTTAGAGATCTCTGTCTGTACTTTAATAGATGCCTGCGGATTAATCGAATTCTTGCCTCCGAACTCAACAAGCACACTCGATGCCATATAACGGCTTCTGTCAGACTGATCGAATACGGATGGATATCCTATCGTCAACTTCTCTCCAGTCCGATCAATATCGAGCCAGAATCCATTACTCCCGAATTCTTCTTCGATTCTTTTACGGAAATAGGGAGCAATGGATTCTCTAACCATTATTACAGTCCGTTTTAAATATTCATCAGCAATCAAATCAATCTTATCTCTACCGATTCCTTTCTTGAACGGATCCATCTCCAAAGTATTCTCCGTCCGATGATCGATGGTCACATCCACATCTTCTGAAAACCTTGAAATAGCTCCGAACACCTTGGAAAGAGAAGTGCCTCCCTTAAAACACATTCTCGGATGCTCCGGCATGGAAAAAAGTGTCTGGAGAACCCAACAGACCCAGATATCTTTTTCGATTGCTACAGGAGACATCTTCATCTTGTCCTGTAAACCGATAAAGATTTCCCTCTTCTCTTCATTTGCAAGATTCAGAAATCTATCGGCCACCAGCGACCTCCTCCCCAGAATTCAGAAGTTTTTCCCTCATCCATGAAGGCATCAAATGAGTCTCGTTTTTTAAAATCTCGAATTCTTCAGGAGGAAGGCGTTTGTGGATCTGATGAATCGTTTCCGTCGTGACTCCGTTTTTGCCGAGATACCACAAAGCGGTCAGGGCAACTCCGGCAGGGCGACCTGCCAGCATAAGCTTCCTGGGCGCCGCATGACGAAGAAGAATCTCTCGTCCATTTTCAAGACGGATCTTGCGAGACCTTCCCGACGTAAGAAAGATTTCCTTCAGGACGACCTGCGTCGACAGACCCAATCTTTGAACCGCCTCTGCCCCAGTGATGCCGATCATTTCGCCTTCGCTCTTTAACCTGACGATATTTTCGGAACTTGGAGGAATGGGCCCGACAAACCGGTTCATTTTTGGCCGAACGTAGACACCCCTTGCCGCCCTCATCAAATGTCCGGATTTGACGAGTCTGGACAAGGTATGCCGGATGGCGGTATAGGGAGCGATTTCAAGAAACATATTCGCCACAAATGGTTCCCCTTCCGGAAAACTTTGAATCTTTTTCAAAATGATCTTTGAATACATGCCACCCTCCTTTTGCACAAAAGTATATACTATTTTGTGCCACTTTTCAAGGGTAATTTTCTCGAATGTGGTTAACCGGATCATGGGGGGCGCATTCCATCCCCCCTACTCCGGAAGACCAGAAGGAGGGTTCCTATAAGGAATCGGAATAGGGACGGCCAGGCAGTTTTACTGCCTACTACCTGCTCACCTTAATTAATATCCCCTCATGTCACTGCGTATTCTCGCGAAGATTGCCACTGATTCCTGTCATGATTGCCACCTTGCCTTGATCCAAAAAAGACTCGGATTCCTGCCAAGGTTGCCACCCTGTCTGCCCCCTGACCCACCCCCTCGTCGGGAATCAGATCAGATCGTTGTCACAGGCGCAGAGGCCGACTTCTGTTTTCGCATGGAGTCTCCCTTCATTTCAATCGTGTAGGCCCCATGAACCAGTCGATCCAGAATGGCATCGGCCAATGTGGGCTCTCCAATGTGTTCGTGCCATCCTCCCACGGGAAGCTGGGAGGTAACAATGGTGGAACGGGACTGGTGGCGATCGTCGAGTATTTCAAGAAGATCCTGTCCTTGTTCCGAGGTGAAGGAGGACAGACAAAGATCCTCGAGGATGAGAACGTCTTGCGTTGCCAATGTCTTGAAAAAGGCCAACAGTCGTCCTGTGCTCCTGGCCAGAGCCAGAGAGTGGAAGAGACGGGGCACCCGTATCAGAAGCACCCGATATCCCAGTCGGCAGGCCTTGTTTCCCAGCGATTCGCTCAGATAGCTCTTGCCAATTCCGGTGGGACCGGTAATCAGGACGTTCTGATGGTTTTCGATCCACTGCCCCATGGACAAGCTCTGGATCAGCGGGCGGTTGAGACCTCGGTGAGTCCGGAAGTCGAGGTTTTCCAAGGTGGCATTTTGCCGAAGCTTGGCCGCTTTGAGACGGGTGGCGGTGCGTTTGTTTTCCCGGACCAGGATCTCCTGGTCGACCAGCAGTCCCAGCCGGTCTTCAAAAGACAGATCCCGGACCAGTTCGGGTGTCCGGCCCTGATCCTCCAGGGCATCAAGCATTCCGGTCAGTTTGAGGAGGGTCATTTTCTCTTTCATCGGATGGATCAGCATGCGTCTTTCTCCTTGTGTGAGTGAAGGGTGTTCCCTTCTTGTGATCTGAACAAGAACCTGTTCGAACGGAACAGGACCGCCTACGTTCCCGTTCCGTCACAAACGCTTCCGGTGCTGCTTTCGGACTCTTTTCCGCGGCCTCCGTCGTAGTACTCCTTTCCCCGGACATTCTCGTGAGCGGACAACGAGGGAACCGGATCCGAAGACACGGGAAGCTTCCGGTCTGCCCCTGTTTTCAAAATGCCCTGAACATCCCGGTAAGATCCGCTTTGCATCTGAACGGCCAGCTCGCAGGCGGCATTCAGACGCTCAGGAGGGTAGTCCTTGAGAAGTCCCAATATTCCCTGACAGGTCCGGTAGGCCTGTGGCGGATAGTGGCGGCGGAGAAACAGGGCCTGGAAGAAGAGCACGGCCCCCGCTCCGACCTGTTCCGCCCGATGGAGCAAGCTTTTCTGGGACTGCTCCAGATAGCCCTGATGGTTCGGAGGCATGTGTTCCCGGCAAGTGCTGAAGCGATGCCGGGGATCGCTGTTTCTCAGATGGCTCGCAACCCTTTCTTCCCGATAGAAGATCTCGACCGTTCGTTTGGTGAGACGAACGTCGACCTCCTCCCCCACCAGCCGGCAGGGAACGCTATAGAGGAAATGGTCATGGGCGATGTGGTAGTCCGGATGGACCCGACAGGAGATCCACGCCTCCGTCTCGAACGGCTCCGACGGCAAGGGAGACAAGGCCGGCCGGTCCTCCGCCTCAAACACCTGATGCCGGCTGCCCGGTCGCACCTGAAAGGGCTCCCGGTTGAAGGCGTCGCACCGGATCCGGAGCGCGCGATTGAGTTCGTCGATGGAAGTGAACCTGATGTGTCGCAAGGGGGCCAGAAGGGCTCTCTGCGTGATTAAAACTCCATTTTCTACCGTTCCCTTGTCCCGGGGAGAAAGAGGTCGGGCAGGGGCGATCATAAACCCGTAATGCGCGCCCATCTCCCGAAAAGTCCGGTTTAGTCGGGGATCGATGCGGTGGGAGGTGATCACTGCCGTCTTGGTGCAATCGGGAATCACTGCCAGCGGAACACCTCCCAGGTATTCAAAGGTCTGCCGGTTCGCCTCGATCCAGGAGGGCGTTTTCATGTCGAGGGTGCAATAGGCAAAGGTATAGGACGACAATCCCATCACGGCCACGAAGATCGACGCATAAAAAGGCTTCCCCCCGACCGGGGTGATCAGAACCTTGGGTCCGGAGTAATCGATGTAGAGTTCTTCTCCCGGGGCATGGGGAAGATGGATCCGAAGATCATCCCGTTTCCTGAACTCTTTGTAATGGGCGCAGTACCGGCTGTAGCTGAGCCCATCCGGATGTTCCATCCGGTACTCCTGCCAGAGGAGGCGGCGGGTCACGCCGTTCTTTTTTCCGGATCGGAGTTCCTGTTCGACCTGGTTCCAGTCCGGAAGGGGCATTCCCAATACCGACACGGTCTTCTCCGGGTAGAGCGCCTTCCGGAGGCGTTCCACCCCTCCGTCTGCATCTTTTACAATCGGCCATTCGTCGATGCCTGCCTCCCGGGCTTGATCCTGGTACTTCTTGACGGTCAGAGGGGCAATCCCGAGCCGGAGGGCAATCTTCCTGTTTGAGAGCTGTTCCTGGTAGGTCAATTTCAATACGTCCATCACGATATTCATGGGAATCCTTTCCTGAAGCATTCCGAATCCTCCTTCTTGTGAGTCAAAACACACGGGAAGGAATCAGAATATCCGGTCAAGTAAATGAGAGGACGAGGGGG
>JAKCCY010000028.1 GCA_021838765.1 Nitrospirota bacterium | reverse complement strand
GTGCTGTAGGTAAATCTGCCCAATTGCCGCTTCATCCCTGGCTGCCGGATGCCATGGAAGGTCCAACGCCCATTTCTGCATTGATCCATGCAGCAACGATGGTGACTGCAGGTATCTTCATGATTGTCAGGCTTAATCCTATTTATAATGCGTCGGCCGTTGCCATGTCTGTCGTTGCGTGGACCGGAGCATTGACGGCTGTTGTTGCTGCTACAATTGCATTGACGCAAAGGGATATCAAGAAAATTGTCGCCTATTCGACAATGAGCCAGCTTGGTTATATGGTCATGGCTTGTGGCATTGGAGCGTATGGCGCAGGTATTTTTCATCTTCTGACACACGGCTTTTTTAAAGCGTTGCTCTTTTTGGGTGCCGGATCCGTTATTCATTCAATGTCCGGAGAACAGGATATTTTTAGAATGGGCGGCCTGTCCCGTGCGATGAAGATTACTTTTGCCACCATGATGATAGGGTCTCTTGCCCTCTCCGGTATCCCTCCCTTCGCCGGTTTTTATTCAAAAGATCTTATCTTGTCTGAAGCGTTCCAGTCCGGTCCGACCGGTCATATCTTCTGGATGATCGGAGTACTGACTGCAATGCTGACCGCTTTTTATACCTTTCGTTTAGTCTTTGTTGTGTTCCTGGGCAAGGAAAATTTTTCCGAAGGAGAACATCATCATGGTCATGAGGGCCACGCTCCTCATGAAAGTCCTCTTGTGATGACATTTCCACTGATTTTTCTCTCATTTATGGCTCTTACGGCCGGATGGGCAGGTAATCATTACGATATCGTCGGATTCCTCTCCCAGTCGATGACTGTTCCTCATCCAACTGCACGGCCCGAACTTTCAGAAGATTCTCTGAAAGCCATATCGGTTATTGTGGGTCTCGTTGGCATTCTCCTGGCATATTTTCTATATGCCAAACCATCGACTGTTCCGCAGCGGATGGCTCATCAGTTCAAGCGGCTTTATTCTCTCTCTCTCAACAAATGGTTCTTTGATGAGTTTTACGATCTTGTCTTTGTCAAACCAACTATTTTTCTGTCATTCCTATTATGGAAAGAAGTTGATAAGGGTGTAATCGACGGGATTGTCAATGGCGTAGCCGAGTTTTGCCAAACGAGTGCTGCTTCCCTTCGTCGTCTTCAGACAGGCCAGTTGCAAAACTATGCATTGGTTATGGCTATTGGCCTTTTTGGCATGGTAAGTGTATTTCTCTTTATTCGATAATTGAGTGAATTAACCCTGAACCGAGGAACATGATGACCTTTCTCTCGATCCCGATTCTGACTTTCTTGATCTTTTTCCCTATTGTCGGGGGGATTTTTTTACTTCCTTTTATGAAAATGAAAAATTCTGATACAACGGTAAAGTGGGTTGCAGTCGGAATTACGGTTATTGAGTTTATTGCCTCCCTGACTCTTCTGATCGGGGGCAATCCGGGAACGTTCCAGATGCAGTTTGCTGAGGATCATCTTTGGATCCCTTTCGCAAATATTCATTACACCCTTGGCATTGATGGTATCAGTCTCGTTCTTATCATTATGACGACCTTATTGATGCCGATGTGCATTTTTACAAGTTGGGTCGGAATCAATAAACGTGTCACTGAATTCATGATTGCAATCCTGGTCCTCGAAGGTGCGATGATCGGGGTTTTTGCAGCCATGGACTTTATTCTTTTCTATGTTTTCTGGGAAGCCATGCTGATTCCGATGTTCCTGATCATCGGTGTCTGGGGTGGACCTAACCGAATCTATGCCACCATCAAGTTCTTTTTATACACTCTGGCAGGTTCCCTCTTTCTGCTTCTGGCGATCATTTCTCTCTACTTCGAAGGTGGCCATACCTTCAATATTGTTTCCCTGATGGGGCAGCATTATTCCCCCATTTTCCAGGATTTTGCTTTTGTGGCCCTATTCCTTGCATTTGCGGTAAAGGTTCCGATGTTCCCTTTTCATACATGGTTGCCAGATGCCCATGTTGAAGCTCCCACGGCTGGATCGGTCATCCTTGCATCAGTCATGCTGAAAATGGGTGCATACGGTTTTATCCGCTTTTCCTTGCCGATGTTTCCAAAAGCTTCAGTCTTTTTCACTGGTTTCATTTTTGCGCTATCCCTCATTGGAATTATTTGGGGAGCAATGATGGCACTCGCCCAGGAAGATATGAAAAAGCTGATTGCTTATTCTTCGGTGAGTCATATGGGATTTGTCACATTGGGAATCTTTGTCTTCAATGCTCAGGGAGTGGAAGGCGCAATCCTTCAGATGATCAATCATGGTGTGACTACAGGCGCACTCTTTCTCTGCGTAGGGGTTCTCTATGACAGAACGCACTCAAGACTTCTTTCTGACTATGGTGGGATCGCAAAGGTCATGCCAGTTTTTTCCACTATGCTGGTCATCTTTTCTCTTTCATCCCTTGGACTTCCTGGTCTGAATTCTTTTGTTGGGGAGTTCCTGGTTCTTCTTGGTGCTTTCAGGGCAAATGCGGCAGTCGGTGTTATTGCTGCAATCGGAATTATTTTGGCAGCGTTGTATATGCTTTACCTCCTTTCAAAAGTTGTTTGGGGCAAGTACGAACCCCGTTCCTGGGCATTGCCAGATATGAATCGATACGAATGGGCTTCATTGCTTCCTCTCCTTGTGATTGTTGTATGGCTTGGAGTCCAGCCGAACGCCTTGCTATCAATGCTGCATGTTAGTGTAACTCATCTCCTTGGACAGGTAAGTTCCGCTTCGCCTCTCGCAAGTCTTTCGGGTGGTTTTTAAACAGGTTTAATGATTTTTGTCTGGTGCTGATTAAAGGAAATTGATTGAGGGGGTCTAATGTCTTTTTCTCTGGTAAATATTCTTGGGACGATGCCAGAAATTTATCTGACGTTTTTTGGGTGTGTGATACTAATCCTTGACACAATGATCCCCAGCGAAAAACGCTCCTGGCTCGCCTATTTTACGATTGCATCCCTTCTGTTTGCGATGATTGCGTCGTACGGGCTTAATGGGAAGGGACTACCGCTATATCAGGGGCTTTATATCATTGATCCTTTTTCAAACTTCTTCAAGATGATCATATATATTGCCGCCATTATTACGATCCTGTTTTCCTTGCCATATCTTGATCGTGAAGATATTCATATCGGGGAATACTACGCATTCATTCTTTTTTCCACCGTCGGCATGATGGTTATGGTTTCGGCGGGGGACCTGATTACTTTGTTCCTTGGCATTGAGCTCATGAGCCTTTGCTTCTATGTTATGGTGGGACTCAAGCGTGGATCTCATCGATCTGTTGAGGCTTCTTTCAAATATTTTCTTCTTGGGGCATTTTCTGCGGCCATCTTCCTCTTTGGCATTTCCTTCCTCTATGGTGCAACTGGCACCGAGACTATCTCCGGCATCGCTGCTTTTGTTGCCAATCCGGGTTCTTTAAAGCCGATGATCCTCCTTGGGATTGTCCTGACTCTCGTTGGGTTTGCCTTCAAGATATCTGCTGCACCCTTTCATATGTGGACTCCGGATGTCTATGAAGGGGCTCCTACCGTTGTTACCGGATTTATGTCCACTGCTTCAAAAATTGCCGCATTCGGAGTCTTTCTTCGAGTCTTCTGGGTTTCTTTTTCTGCTGATAAAATTGACTGGAATATCCTGATTGTTATCCTTTCAATCCTTTCTATGCTTGTGGGGAATCTCGTTGCACTTCGGCAAACCAATATTAAAAGAATGCTGGCGTACTCTTCTATTGGCCACGCCGGTTATGCCTCCATGGCTCTTTTGCAACCAAACAGGGAGTCTCTTTTTGCCCTCATGTTTTATCTCTTTGTCTATATGTTCATGACACTGGGTGCTTTTGGTATTGTTCTCATGCTGAGAAAATCCGGGGAAGAGGGTGAGGAAATATCAGACCTTGTAGGTCTTCATAAAAGACATCCTGTTGCGGCATTTGCTATGTTGGTGTTTATGTTTTCCTTGGCGGGGATACCTCCTTTTGGAGGCTTCCTTGCAAAATTCTATGTCTTTTTTGCGGTCATTCATGCTGGCTATGCATGGCTTGCCGTTGTCGGTATCATTTTTGCCGCAATCGGAGCTTTTTACTACCTTCGAATAGTCATGCTAATGTATATGAAGGATCCGGAGAGCGCCGTCGAATTCAAATCATCCTCATTGGGCAGGCTTGGCCTCCTTCTGACAGCAGGTATGACGGTTTTTCTGGGGGTCTACCCAACTCCATTTGTTGAGTACATCAAGTCTTCTCTTGCGATTTTTATCCCCTAAAGGGGACCCTGATGATACTAGATGGTGAAAAGTTAAAAAAAACCAAACCATTAACTGAGCGACAGGAGGAGGTTCTCCGTTTTATCCTTTCATGGATGAGAGAGAACTCTTCTCCTCCCACCATTACCGAAATCGCGAATCATTTGGGGATTCCTTACCCTAAGAGTGCTGGAACCCATCTTGAGGCCCTTGAAAAAAAAGGCTACATACAAAAGATTCCGGGGAAAGCGCGAGGTATACGTCTAACACCTAAAGCATCGTCTTTTCAGGATGAATATGCTTCTCCTGAATGGCTTACCGTACCCAGAATCGGGCGTATTCGTGCCGGTGTAGCAACCGGGTCAGATTTGCTCTCTGACGGGAAAATCACCATTCCAGCTTCGTTTCTTTCGGAAAAACCGGATTATGTATTAAGCGTTATTGGCGATAGCATGACCGGGGTCGGGATTCATGAAGGGGATCTTGCATTCATAAAAAAATGTGAGACAGTGTCTAATGGTGATATTATTGTTGCGCAAATTCAGGGGGAGATGACGTTAAAAACGTATATCCACGATAAGGGCAGGCTTATTCTAAGGGCAGCAAATCCAGCCTATCCTGATCGAATCGTGTTGCCGGAAGATGAGTCAGGACTGGTTCAAGGAAGAATGATCGGTCTATTCAGGTCCATAGCGCGAACAGGCGGTCGGTCCAATGGTTTCTGAGAAGAACACTCCAAATGGTGATGACGACTCTGAAATACCCACATCCCTGGATGATCTTGGGCCTGATTCGAAAAAATATTGCCCTGGCATTCGAAACATTAGCCCTAAAGGCAGGGCATTGAGGGGGGGTGTGGCTTTTTTAGGATTTGTTGCTGTCATTATCTACAATGAGCAATGGCCTTCAGTCCTCAATCACCCTCTTCTTTTTACAACTGGACTGATCATACTTTCTTTTATCACGGCATTGACATTCCTCCAGAGCTTCCTTTCTTTTTGCGTTGTTGATGCTCTTATGGGCCGAACCAACATCTCAGGTCATTTTAAAAAAGTTTCGCATGATGCGCATGAACTGGACAAGAGAAGAGCTTTCCTGATTATTGGAGGAGCACTGGTGCTTGCCCTGCTTTTTTCGGCTCTTCTTTTGATCAAAGAGCTTGGAAGTACTCTATAAATATCTATTTATTCCTCTTTTTTGACCTCGGCTCATTCCACGACAGAATGTTTTTCCCTCTTTTGCTCACAGGACAGAGATGAAGTCGACTTGGCCGAAAACGTTATCCGAATTAAGAACCCAAGTAGGCTCCCTGCTTTTCTCGAGTGCGCTTTCTTTTCAGAAAGATGCGACGCTCGAAGAAGTCAAGACATCTCATTCTCCTTTATGGGTTAAGGTGTTATATGGTACAAGGGATAGTCGTCAGATAGCAGTCTATCTGGGAGATAAAAATTCGTATCGGGAAATATCCTGCTCATCCTGTTCTCCTGAAATCTACTCAGAATTATCTGTAGCCTGTTCTCATGTTATTTCAGCTATTGCCTATTGCCTTGAAAGTGATCAATGCCCTTTTCCCCCTGGAAAACCTTTAAAAAACCAAATTTTCGACCGGTTCAATCATACTTCTTCTAAAAATCATGCTGGCGAGCCAGAGTTTTTAGCATCGGAACCACGGGTGCAAATCCCTGACAGGTTGTTATGGTATGAAGAACAGGGTGACAGAGGCTTTATTCTGGTAGATCGCAATCATGTACCCATTGATCTCGAAACGACGAGAGTTTTCAGTCTTCGTAGCCGCCTGCCAGGGTATTCTTATCGATCTGACGGCAAGTTTTTCCTGGAGCTGGAGCTATGCTTTCAAATTGACAAGGTCATCTCCGTCATCGGTCGCCAGGTCAATCTTTATCGTCCAAAATCCGTTGAGTCTTTAAAACGCCTCTTAACGGAAAATCTATTTCTTCTCGAAATAAACCATGGAGGTCTGTGCTCTCCCCTTACATTTGCGGTGGGCATCTTTAAATGGATGGGGAGGTGGATCCCGGATCCGGATAGCAGAACAATCAGCCTTGATGCTTCATGGGTGGTCTCCGGGAAGAGCTATCCATCTTCGTCGGTCAAGTTTTTTTTGTTGGGCCCCTTGTCCTGTATTTTGTTGCCGGGAAATACCCTGTTTTTTGTCAATGAAAGACTTCCTGAGCAGTTGTCCTCTTTTCTGAAGGAATCTTTTTATCTTCACCCGGAGGATCTTTTGCATCGATCCCGATTCTTAACTTCGGAACAGTGTTTGTCTTTCTGCTTGGAAGGATATTCTTATCCTCCGGTAACTTTAGATGGAGAAAAGTGGGAAGCTTGTGTCGATATCCGGGATTTCCATCGAAAAGGGGTCAATATTTTTCCTTATCTTCGATCTGGAGGAAAGAGTGTCGCATTATTTGGTCCACAGCGACTTGCATTCGGAGATGTTTTGTGGAGCGATGATGCCAGATTCCCGGACCAGATCTGTCTGATTCACAGGGATCGGCAGAAAGAGCTTTTCTGCCGGAATATCCTGGAAAAAACGATTGGGCGGGGTTCAACGGAGCCATGGATATCTTTTGCGAAAGAAGACAGGAGCATTTTTTATCAGAAAATATTACCTGCCCTTAAGAGGTCGGGATTTTCTGTCGGGCAAATCGAATCATCCGAACATCTCTTGTACTCAGGAGATGTGGAACTTCTTGCCATTTTATCCCCGGCTGGATCTGTGTCCCAATTAGATCATGGGCTCAATAATCCCATTTCTGTTCATTGTGTTTTAAAGGCGAAGGACCGGATCTGGGATATGCCACATCTGCCGGGGGAGATGGGGGATTCTGTTTACCATCTTTCTGACAACTTTTCTGTTTTGATGGATCTCGAACTTCATCAGAAAATCCAAGACCTTTCAGTGCTTCTGGAAACGGATCAGGAAGGTCGGGCAGTCATCAGCCAGTATTACGGATCCATCTTGCTCAAAAGCCGTCCTGACCTTCCCTTTCAGATAGATGATGACCTTTCGGGTCATTTAACGCCCTTTCAGACTTCAGATCTGTCAAGCGAAGAATCTTTTGTTCTGGACAGGTCAATCAAGGTTCCTCTCAGGGATTATCAAAGGGAAGGAGCAGCGTGGATACATTCTCTCCGATTGTCAGGGTTGGGAGGGATTCTTGCCGATGAGATGGGGCTTGGAAAAACACTAACGGTTCTCGCTGAGCTTGTTCTTGAGGTTGAACAGGCCAAAAAACAGGGGGAGAAACTTCCTCCATCTCTGGTCGTTCTTCCCGCAACTCTTCTTTTTAACTGGGAGAAAGAAATTTCCAAACATGCTCCGACCCTGACCTCTGCGATTCATCATGGTCCGTTAAGACGGGAGCGCTGGAGCAGGGCTTTAATGGCCGACGTTATTCTTTCTACCTATGGGACAGTCAGAAATGATCTGGATGAAATCTCTAAGGTTCGTTTTCACTCAATCATCGCGGACGAAGCCCAGATCATGAAAAACCCGGCCTCCGGGATTGCGACCGCGATGTTTTCCCTGAAGTCTTCTTTTAAGCTTGCTTTATCAGGCACACCGGTTGAAAATCATCTGGTAGACCTTTGGTCGATCTTTGCTTTTGTCATGCCAGGACTTCTGGGGAGCAGGCGTCGGTTTGAAAGAATATTTGTCCAGAATGGAGGTTCCGGGGCATTGGGTGTAGACGGGGTCAATCTTCTTCGTTCATTGATCTCTCCACTGATCCTGAGGCGAACGAAAGAAAATGTTTTAAAAGACCTGCCGGAAAAAGTCATCATTGATTACTGGATAGATCCAACGCCGGAAGAGCGCCATCAGTACAGAAAACTCAAGGATCAAGGACGGGATAGCCTGAAGCAGGTCAACGCAGGAGCTTATCGCCTTGGGGTGTTTTCGCTTTTAATGACACTGAGGCGATACTGCTGTCACCCCGAGCTGGTGAAAGATATTCCTCCCCTCCATATGGGTGGTCCTGCAAAATTTCAGACGGTAAAAGAAAAAATTTCGGAAGCATTGGAAGATGGCCATGGAGTGATTCTTTTCTCTCAGTTTGTGGGTGTCCTTGATCGATTTGAGGAATATTTCAAGTCGGAGCGGGTCCCCGTCCTCCGTCTTGATGGGGGGACGTCACTTCTTGAGAGGCAAAAAATGGTCGACTCTTTTCAGAAGCAGGGGGACGATGCTCCAAGGCTGTTTTTGGCAAGTCTCAAGGCGGGAGGTGTCGGGCTGACCTTGACTAATGCGGATTATGTTTTTCATTATGATCCCTGGTGGAATCCACAGGTCGAAAATCAGGCAACAGACAGGGCTCATCGGATCGGTCAAAACAGGACTGTTTTTGTTTACCGTTTCCTTACACGAGGAACTGTTGAAGAGCATGTGGCAAGGCTCAAAGAAAAAAAACTTGCCCTTTTTGCAAAAGTCATGGCAGATGAAAGGTTTGACTTGGTTGAGGGGCTGGATTTGGCGGAAATAGAATCTTTGCTTTCAAGCGAGGGAGATCTCTTTTAAGATCAAAAACGCACTTTTTATAATATGGAGAAAAAATGTCGGAGAGTTCCCCTTCAAATACCCTGGAAAAACGTTATCTGGCAGGAGAGACGAGACAAGAAGCCCTTGAACGGGCCAAACTTTTGAACAAGGAGGGGATCGGCACAATTCTTTTGCCGATGCTCTCTGATAATGGCGAGGCGGATGGAGAACTTTTTCTGCAGGAGATAAAAGAGCTTTCCCATCAGATGGGGCTCACGATGATTCGGGGCGGAATTTCATTTTCCCTGTCGCAATCAGGGTATCCATCTTCAGGAAACCATGCGATGGATCATCTCCGCGCTGCAATCACTGCAGCGGAAGAGTATTCAATCGGTTGCTGGATTGATATGGAAGAGGGCCCGAGAGTGGGGGAGACACTCGATACGTTTCTGGAATTGAGGAAGAAGTTTGCACATTTGTCGATAACTCTTCAGGCGAGGCTTGATCGAACAGATAAAGATCTGGAGACGATCCTGAACAAAAGGGCGAGAGTCCGTCTGGTCAAAGGGAAGTTTCCGGTATCGACTGAACCTGGAACCGATGACCCGGCGCAGATCAGGAGAAAATACCAAAGTTATATGGAGTGGTTATTTTCTGAGGGCGCCATGTTTGCTCTTGCGACTCATGATGAAGAGATTTTGCAAGGCGCATCGAAGCTCCAGAATGCTCATCCGAGGATGATGGAGTTTCAGATGTGGTTGGGGCGCCGGGAAGAAAAAATTCGCTCTCTGCTCTTCGAAGGGGGATTCCCGGTAACACTGGTGCTTCCTTATGGACCCGGTGCCCGGAAGCATCTCGCTTTAATTCAGGAGCTTGGAGAGATTTGAGATCAAAAAGCCGGTCGTACATGACCGGCTTTTTGATGTGTTCTGAGGCGGCTTCTGGTGTTGGTTTATTCTGGTTTTTTGAGACCTAGAAACTCCCGGGTAATATTGACAAGCATGTTTCTGTGCTCTGGCGTTCCCAGGTTCAGTCGATATTCATTGATTACTTTGACGCGCATATCCTCCCATGCAGTCCAGCACGTTTTACAGACGGACTCCTGTACCTCTTTTCCAAATCCTGACGGAAAGGGGGGTTGCTCAAGACCCTCTGCATCAGCCCCACAACGCGCACAATGAACGATTGCCATCCTAACTCCTTATCATGTTCTAAAACTGTTTGATTTTATTTTGTCTTGAAGACCATTCTCCACCCCTGTACCTTACCACAAGATTTAAAAGTGGCTCAAGCGCGGTAGAATGCCTGAGAACCTGTTGTCTATACGCTAGAACCCAAATTCGGACAGAAGTTTGTCGACATCGGTCTGATTGACATCGGTTGGGTGGCCTGTTCCCTTCAAGTCCAGCTCTTCTGCCTTGTGTTCTAAGTTTTTTGCGGCTGATTCATGTCTCGGGCCAGGTGATAGATCCATCAGGATCGTCAGAAGCTTGTTCTGGAGATCGTTTAGTGTTCCGGTCATTTTACGGATGTTTTGCCCCACCAGGTCCTGAAAGACCATCGCCTCGAACCCATGGAGAATTCTCTCCTCATCTTCCATGAGCAAGGATTCAACAACCTGTATTTCCGTTTCGAGTGTCTGGGGGTTGTTCTTTATCCGGGTAACCGCTTCTTTGAGCTCCCTGTTTGTTTCCAGGGACCTTTCAAATCCCTCAAGGAGCTTGTGGGCTGCCTCTTCAGTCATTTTCGAGACAGCTTCGAGACCGGTAGAGGTTTGGGGAAGGTGTGTTTCCATCATCTTCATCGTATCCATCATCGAGTCAGACATGGAGAGAATCTTCTGGATTTCCCTTGCGGTTTTTCCAACCTGACTTAACAAGTCAGCTTCGGGATCGTCTTGTCCTGGCAAAGGATGGCCTGATTTTATCGTCATCGGAGGCTTTTCTTTCTCTGGTTTGGAGGATGAAGCAAGACACAGAAGTCCCAAATATTCTTCGAAGCTCTTCAGGTCAAATACATAAACCGGAAGGGAATCGATCGTATCTGAGTACCGCAGGAAAGGAAGACCTGACTTTTCAAGAGTCTTTGTTTCGTTGGGTGTTTTTTCCCGAATCACTTTTCCCATTTTGGTCGTTGCGAGGGCAAATCGTTTTCCATTTGAAAAAGAGATCACCAGAAGCCTGGCCGGAGGTGACTGGTCCGTTTCTTTTGTGAAGGCTTTTCTTAAGTCGAAAACATCGGCAGGAAGACCAACTTCGTTGATAGAGCCTATCTGAAGGCCATCTCGGGAACCGGGGACCAGCTGGTCTCCTTTGAGGATCTTGAGAATATCTTCAAGCCTGACACCAACGAGGATCTCTTTGGTTAAGGAAAAGGTAAATAGCTGCAAGGTTGCCTCTTTCTTGAAAAGGTTCCCAGAGAAGTTGATCCGGGCGTTTTGGGACTTCAAGCCATTTTCTGATGATGGTCGATCTTTTTATCCTTATGGAGAGATCGAAGATGAACGGCCAAATTCTAGCAAAACTGATTGTTCAGACATAGTCCTTGCCATTCATCATTAGCTTTTTATTTTTGAAATGGATGGCTAGGACAGATCATCTCCATTGATAAAAAGTTGATCGCTCAAAATCCTGTTTAACTCTTTTTCTGATGTTTTTATAGCGGCTTCCTGCATTTCTTCTGGTAATGCTCCTGCAATTTCGCCAATCCATTCTCTGAACTTCATGGACTTGAAGACCAGAAAGTCAAAGGGAAATATCTCTGACAGAAGATCCCGATGAAAATACTGAACGAAAGATCGTTGGGGATCTTTTAAAAGCGGCCGAATGATTTTCATTGTGTCCGGAAAAACCGCTTCGATCGCTCCACCAAAGGACCAGACCTCATGCGGATAGACCGAATTTCTGTAAATATTCGGGTATCCCCGGATGAAGACTGGAGGATCGGGGTTTTGCCCGGAAAGATATTCCGAGAGAGTCTGGTAATCCTTTTCAAGGAGAATCATATCCTGAGATCTTTCCCCCGCCGGCATGTGTTCCTGCCGTTCCCTGGGTGATAAATAAAAAGGCACAGAGGATATTCTTGAACTCTCGATCAGGTCGTGAAACTTCCGGAACTCGGGAATGATAACCCCGATTTCTTTATTGTCGACTTCGAGTGCCATCCCCTTTAGGTTGACCATTGGGCAAAACCGGCAGACCGCTTCAAGTGACTCCCATAATATCGGCGGAATAGGGGCGGTGTGGTCATCCTGATAAAGTGAGGCGCTCTTCTCCCTGAATGTGGAGAGTCCTCCCATGTGAACTTCCATGACATGATCAAGGGGAAGGTGATCGCTGATCCATTCGTGGATGGTTTCAGGCTGTGGCTTGATTCCGGCAGCTTCGATCAATGTCAGGACATGTCCGATATCGAGTCCAAGCCCAAGATCGGTTCCCTTTACGATAGTGTTGAAGAAATCTCCAGGGTGCATTGACCCAGCCAAAAAAAATGGGAATGGGGGGATCTCAACAATTAATTGGCGTCCTTCCATTTGTTCCATGAGCCAAAGGGTGTTTTCCCTGATCAAGTTGGCGGATTCACGGGAGAGAAGTGGAGGAAGGTATGTCCCAAAGGTCCTTCCTCCAAAGGATTTGTGGGCACATTCGTGGATCATCCAGCTTGATCCCAGGGCATCCATATGAGCGTTAGCCCGAACAATCTCCTGCCTAGTTGCCGGCTGGGCCCTGAATACCGGCTGTGTGTACCAGAGAGCGTCTCCGTGATAACGAAGGGGAATTTCTTCGGGAATGGTTTCTTCGCGAGCTTGTTTCAGATCGACGGTTCGGCCACGAAAAATTTCAATATACTCGGGAATATGGCTGTTTGAAGAGCGATCGCCAGTATCGGTCATGGATTGGTAGAGGTCGTGAATGGGAGGAAAGTAGAGATCTGTCGATATTCCAATTTTACAGGTCGTTCTGATTGTGTCAGTACTGCTCATTGATCCTTACCCGTGGATAAAATCAAGATCTTCGGCGATACAGGGTGACTTGCTCCGGTTCCTGTCGCTATTGTTTTCTGTCAGGATGATCCTATCGGATTTTTTTCTGAAAATCCGGATTTTTGAATCCAAAAATGACAAGTGTGAACTCTTGGTTTGTGGAGAAATTTTGTTGAGGAGCCATCATGCGTCTTGAATGAAGGAATATAGTGGTCTGGTGGGAAAATAAAAAAGGGGGGAACTCCCCCCTTTTCGGGTTACAGATTACCCGTTGTTGTGGTGTTTCTTCTTGTGGTGATGTCGGACATGATGATGGTGCTTTACATAATGGTGATGCTTTGGATAGCAACGATGATGGCGGCGATAGTACTTGCTGTGATGGTTACAGCCATGACGGGCATGTCGCTTTTTCATGTGCTTTTTGGCATGTGCTGCAGGAGCTGCTGGTGCTGCTGGTGCGCTTGCTGCTGGTGCTGCTGGCGCGGTTGCATCTGCGGCAAAAGAAACTGGCGCTGCGGTGAGGGAGATTGCTCCCATAAACGCAAACGCTACGAACATGGAAGAGATCTTTCTGATCAGCATTTGGGCTCCTTTGGTGTAAGGCCATAACGGCAACGATGTCCGGGCACCACTTGCCCGATTCCCCTTCAGTCTAAAGAAAGAACTGGAAGATTTCAACAAGGACAGGGATTGAGTTAAAGATTAGTGGCTTTTGGTGTGGACAGACGTTCGAATATTTCGATCCTGTCTGTGTCGTAAGGATCGATCGCCATCGCTTTCCTTAAGTATTCGAGCGCTTTTTTACGGTCGCCAAGATCTTTGTATACGCCGGCCAGGCCGTCTAGTACCCCTGGATCCGACCCGTTGATTTCCAGAGCTTTTGTCAGGACTTCAAGGGCTTTTTCCTGAAGAGCACGATCGTTTTCCATTGCTCCGATATCTGCCATACACCAGGCCAGATCGACAAGATAGGTAATGTTGTCAGGTGATCTGTCAACGGCCCTCCGGTAAATAAGAAGGGCATCTTGCATTCTTCCCCTGCTTTTCAGGGCACCTGCGAGCGTGTGGTACTGGGATGGCTCTTCGGGATCCAGCCTTATGGCATCTTCGAGCGCGGAAATCGCTTCCTGTGGCACACCTTTTTCAATCAGACACTCGGCCAGCCGGCGAAGAACCATCGGTGCGTTGGGGATTCTTATCAGTATTTGTCGATAGATGGCTATGGCATCTATTGTCTTTCCTGTCAGGCGAAAAGTTTCTGCCTCATCGAACAGCTCACCGATTCCTTTGTTTTGCTCCATATGTGATCCTCCGAACTTTTTGGGGGCAGACGTTCACTCATCATTCTTTCACAGATGGCTTCCGGGATCGAGTGTCATGACCGGTCAGGGGGAGGGGAGCGTGAGACTGGTGTTTTGAGATGATTGCGGAGCACTTTCGATCAGGGACTCAATCTGCCCAAGAAGCCTGTTGCCTCCAACCCGGAATGAAAGATACTGGGCCTGGCTGCCGTTGACAGTAAGGTACGCCCGTGCGGCCTGTCTGGTGTTTCCTGTAATCCCGACGGCAGAAATTGAAAATGTCTGGGAGACGATTGTGATATCTCCCTGGATATTGGCAAGAACCGCAGGTGGAATAACCTGGGAGACGGCCTGCATCGTTCTGAAAGGTCTTGCCTGGGTGATCGATGCGGCAATCTGGGGAGTCATTGAGGGGTCCAATGATTCGATGACCGTTTCTGACGCTGTGTTCAGGTTCACAACTCCATCGGATTGCGCTGTAACATAGGGTTCGAGAGCCTGGTACTGGGATTCGGTCATACCCATTACCTGATGAAGCTCCGAGAGAACATCCATAGGGGCTCCATGAGGTCTGTAGGGGGGGATCTGTGAGGCATATGCACCTGCGGGAGGAGGCTGGCTTGTTCCTGTTCCGGAGACCCAGACTTCAATGGCCGGGATCACCGATATGGGAAGGCCGAGAAGAGTAAAGAGCTTTTCCAGTTGTCCAACCCGGTGAAGGTTCGGGGTTCCGTTGGCAGAGATCTGGTTCAGGTTGAGCTTTGAGTCTTCATCCGTGACGATGCCGGAGAGGAACATGTTGGAGGATACTGGAAAATTGATCAGGGGTGTTGCCCAGGGCTGATCGAGCCCCGTGTAATTCTGGCCACTTTTTGCTGCAGCGAGGGAGCTCCCTATGATTTCGAGCTTTCCTGCCTCTATCCCGGAGCGGGCCAGATAATAGGCCTGTGTGTTGTCGTGAAAAATCTCGGATTCCCTCAGGAACGACTCTGCATGATCTATAATCCGGAAGACCAGAAGAGTCAGCAGGACAATCATGAAAAGAACCATAACGAGGGCAAACCCGCCATCTGTTTTATTAGTAGTCAAGGCAGAATACCCCCTCTTGCGATCCGACTTCGCCCATCAGAAAGCCCGTCAATTTGTATGGACGGATCTTTGTTGGAATATGGCCGTAGGCGAGATGAACTCCCACCGATGCTTGAGCCGAAGTATCCGTGACGTGGCGTGGTCGCAATTCTTCTCCTTTCTCCGTACAAGATATTGGAAGTGCCGGTCGGGAGTTCAGGACGGTGAATCCGGCCGGAATAATCCGGACCTGTTCCTCATGTGAGCATCGGCAGAAGATGCTCTGTCCGGTCGGACCTATCATTGTCCGTTCTGTGGTATGAAAAAGGATCGGGACTACAACGCTTTCCTGAAGATTTTGAGACTCGGGCTTTCGTCTTGGGGATTGGCCCCCAAAAAGCTCCCGCTACAACCATTTCCCAGGTTTGGCGGTGAGAGCCGTCACGAGGGTTGGATACTTTGGACATCAAGTCGCACATCCAGAAGATCGTGCTGGTCGAACCTGCGCTCAAGGGAGATGTGCGTAATCCGGAGGAGGTGAGGTGCCCTCTGGATCCTTGCTATGAATATCAGTACATGAGCTAGGTCAACCTTTTCAAGATGGAGGCTTACCATCACCGATGGATATCCTCCTTCGGAGGGAAGGTTCCGGGGGGTCATCTGGGAAACGGATTTCGATATCTGTGAATGCCTTGCTTCCTGTTCAAGGTACGAAATCAGAGAGAATCCCGAGTTGTCCGAGCTCAAAAGATGCGATCGCTTGTTAATCGATGCCTGTATCTGGCGAAGGTGGGTCGACATCCGGGTGGCTTTTTTGATTTCCTCCTTGAGAGAGGCATCTTCGGAGACGGCCTCTTCATAAGGATCCAGAAACAGTGTTGTTATAAGCAATGATACAAGATATATCGCACCAAGAAGGAGCAGAATAGATGAAAGGACTCTTTCTCTGGGTGTAAGCTTCTCCCATTTTTCCATCAGAGGAATGGAATATTTCTTGAGAGAGGCAAAAAGAGGAGAAAAACGAGCCAGAGACCTTTCAGTCATGGGTTCCTCCCATCCGGAAGGTGACCGTTTTACGGTCGATCCCCAGCCGGGCGCTCTGAACGGAGAGCTCCTTGATATGCGGATTCTTAAGAAGCTCTGTCCTGATGATTTCGACGTGTTCAAAACTGTCTGTTTTTCCAGAAAGATTAAGGCTTTTTGCTCCGATGGACAGAGAGACCAGCTCAAAGGACATATTGTTTGGCGGAGCGATGGAAATGGCACGCAAAAGTTCGATAATGTCCGTTCCTCTTGAAAGCATCAGACTTTGCTTCTTGAGTTTTTTCTCCCGTTGCTCCATCTGGGCAATCGGATCCACAATCTGCGATGTGCCGAGTGCCTCCGATGCAATCTTCTTGATAATGGACTTTTCAGCGGTGACCTGACTCCTGATGCTTTTATAATGAACCCATCCGTCAAATGCGATTGCCATGATCAAGAGGACCGTCAGAAATAAAAAAGGTCTGAGCTGTTTGATGAGCAGTTTCTTCTCATGCTCCGAGGCAAGCGCTCCCGTTCGAAAGTCCGGAAGGTTTTTCCTGAGGCTTCCGTCCGGGAAAAGAAACTTGGCCCCGGCCAGGATAAGCGGCGTTCCATCAACTTTGCCTTCAGGAGTGTGTTCGTATTGAAAGCCCCTTCCCTTCTTGAGCGCCATCCCTTCCATGGAGAAAGCAAAAAAAATATTTTCCAGTTGCCTCATCCGTTCTTCCGGGGATGGATCCCTGATGACCAGCTCTTTGACCGGAAAGCTTTCATCAAGGACGAGAAGAACTGTTCGTGTTGCCTGGTCTTCGTATTGGAGGGTTGATCCGGGGGACTTCTGGTCTCCCTGAAGAACAGCAGTGTTTTCCCTGGATAGAAGGATGGACTCCGGAAATATATGTTTGGGCTCAAGGTGGTGATCGGCGAGTTTCCTGATGGCTGTTTCAATCGGGAATCTGGGGGTGGTCAGAGCAAAAACCTGATAGGAGTTCTGGACTCTTTTGATGCTGATTGCTGTCTGGCATTGTTCGATTGGCCATGGAATCAGGGCATCCATTTCATTTTCGCAGGCGGGAAGAATCTCCTGCTTGAGCAGGGATGGAAGCTGGAAAGACTGCGAAACTGACAGCTCTGGAGGCCACAAAAGGATGGATGTGACATTTTTTCCGGAAAGGAGATCGTCAAGCTCAGGTATCTTGAGCGGTTTTTCCGGATCCAGAAAGTCCTTTGTTGAAATTGGCCAACAGAAATGGTTCTGGATTTCCCATGACGCACGCTCCCTCTGGAGAATGAATGCTTCAAGATCGTCATCTGAAAATCGGGTCAGCAGATACGTGTCAGCCATGAGACTTCTCCCTATCGAGGAAGAACAATCCCGTTAAGAGTTACCTGGGGAGATCCCAGCGGGCCAGACAGATGAAGATGGATTGATGCACCATTTTTTCCTGCAATGGAAGGAAGCGGGATCTTGGAGAGTTCTCCCCGGAGGGAAATGTCGAAATCGAGATTTACGATGGATCGGGGGTACGGGTTGGCCAGGGAAACATCGCCTGTTCCGGTCAGATGAGCCATCGGACCATCGGCATTGAGTGTTTCTATATGACCAAGACCATTTTTCATCCTGACTGTCCCGTGAACATGCGTAAAGGATATGGGGGGAAGGGGAAATCCGTTCATGTTGAGGGAGCGTACGACAAGTTTTGCTATCGAGAGGGAGAGTACCCCGTGGCCCTTGTCTTCCATCCCTGTTTTCCATGTGTAGTCGGTCTGAATGTTCATGAGTCCCGACAAGTTCTGGTGTGTGAGTTTTCTGGTCGTGGACAGGTCAATGGGGCGGGTTGTGAGGCCTTTCAGATGACTGACTTTTCCACGGTAAAATCGTCTGAGCCTCCCCTTGAACTCTCCACCGTACATTTTGAGGTCAAAATTGTATCGGGGTTTTCCGGAGACGAGGGTGACAAGGTCAACGTTTCCCCTGGCCTGGGAAAGATCGATCGATACAGGCCCATCATTGGTTGGTGCGGTAATGGTCATGTCCCGATAGGAGACACCGAGGGGGGGATGGTAAATGGCAGATTCGGCACTGATCGTGACCCCGGGTGAGGGGGATGCCAGCAAGTGCTTTGCCATTTCGTTGGCCGGAAACCCTTTTGCGAGAAAGGCAAGGAAAGTGATGAATCCCCAGAGGAGAAGAGTCATGGGGCGCATAAAAAAGCTTTCTCTTTTTTGTTGGGGTGCCTGTCTTTCAAATGCCCGGGCAAGATGGTCAAGATTGCTCCGTATGGTTGGAGAGATGCTCTCCAGCCCGACTTTGATGGGATTTTTTTTCTTGGGAAAACGGGGCTGTTGGATCATCAGTTTTCAAGCGCCCAGGATTCGATGTCGGCATTGTTTCCCTTGCCGCCCTTGGCACCGTCCGCTCCATAGGAGTAAAGGTCAAAGTCCCCATGATTCCCGGGAGAAAGGTAGATATAGGGCCGGCCCCAGGGATCCTTTGGTATTTTTGAGATATACCCTCCCGCTTTGTAATTGGTCGGGATGGGAGGTGTTGATGGTTTTTTGATCAGTGCATCAAGGGTCTGTTCTGTCGAAGGATAGGTTCCGTTGTCAAGATGGTAAAGGCTCAAGGCATTTTCTATCTCCCTGATCTGGGCTTTGGCCGCAACCCTTTTGGCTTCTTCGGTCCGACCGATGATTTTGGGCACGACAAGCGCCGCAAGCAAGGCAATGATGAAGATGACCACCATGATCTCGATCAATGTGAATCCGGAGTCCGAAAAAAGGCTTTTTCTCTTCTTGGTAAGGCCAGACATTCGCTTTTCCTCTTGTCGATCTTTAGCAGGCACCGTTATTTGCTACTGGACAGCCTGACTCATTTCAAAAATGGGGAGCAAAACTGAAAGAACCATGAAAAGGACCATGGATCCGATTAATAGTATCATGAGTGGCTCGACGATTGAAGTAATGGTTGCAACAATCTGTCCGACCTCAGACTCATATCCCTGGGCTGTTTTCATCAGGAGCTCTTCGAGCTGCCCCGAGCGTTCTCCGGTCTGGATCATTGCGACTGCAAGCCTCGGGAAGTAAGGGGATTGGCGAAGGCTTCCTCCCAGGGACTCTCCGTTCCTGACGAGCTCTCTTGCCCGGGAGACAGCCTCCTTCAAGATCTGGTTGGTCACGACTGTTTCAGCGATTTCAAGAGCCCTTTGAAGGGAAACGCCTCCTTTGAGCAGGACCGACATCGTTCTTGAAAAACGGGCGACCTGGTCGGAAATAATCAATGGCCCAACACGGGGTATTTTGAGAATGATTTCATCAAGATATCTTCTTTGCGTCCTGGCAAGACGGATTCCAGACAGTATCAAAAGCATTGTTGCCGCAATGAACAGAAGGGCATGCTCCCTGAGAGTGCCAGAAACGGCCAGCAGAATGCGGGTCGGGAGGGGGAGGGTTGCTTTCAGTCCTTCAAAAATACTGGTAATCCTTGGCATGACAACGGTGAGGAGAAAAAGGACCATCAGGATCCCGACACACATGAGAATAATCGGATAAAAAAGACTCCCGAGAACCTTTCGTCTGGTTTCCTGGCTTTTTTCCTGAAAATCAGCAATCCGGTCAAGCATGATCTCAAGTGTCCCTGATTCCTCTCCTGCACGGATCATGTTGACGAAAATAGGGGAGAAAACCTTTTGATACTTTTCAAGAGCGCCATTAAGGGAGCTTCCGCCTTTTACATCTTCCCTCACGGAAGCGATGATTTCCTGGAGCCTGCCTTCCATCCCCTGGTCAAGAATTGCGGCAAGGGCATCCACGATAGGAATTCCTGCCCCGATAAGTGTTGCAAGCTGCCTTGTAAATGCGGTCAGCTCTTTCGCCCTGACATTGGTTCTGCCGGTTTCTTTGGACGTTTTTCCAGCTTCCTGGGGCGAGATCCTGAGAGCTGTTATGCCCTGGGAACGGAGTTTCTGGCGGGCATGGCGAGAGCTGTCCGCATCGATCAATCCTGTGGATCGTTTTCCTGAAGGTGTTACCCCTTCATAGGCAAAAATGGGCATCGTATGTCATCGGTGTTTGATGGATGTCTTCATGGCTACTCGATCGAAACCTCTGACATTGCAACTCGCAGGACCTCTTCGGTCGTTGTAATGCCCAAAAGGATTTTTCGTCTTCCATCTTCGAGAAGCGTGGTCATTCCCTTTTCTTTGGCCCGGTTTCTGATGGTGGCCGTGTCGGTTTTGATGTTGATCAGCTGGGCGATTTCCGGGTCGATGATCAGAAGTTCGTAGATGCCCTGCCTGCCCCGATAGCCGGTATCCATGCAGCGGGCGCATCCCTTTCCTCGGAAGAGTCCCTCCGGAGGCAGCTCAGAAGCGGTGATCCCGATACGTTGAAGCTCTATTTCGTCGGGAAGATAGTTTTCCCTGCAATCGGGGCAGATCTTTCTGACCAGGCGCTGGGCGATGACCGCCTTCACGCTCGTTGAGATCAGGAAAGGTTCTGTGCCCATGTCGATCAGTCTGGTAATGGCTGAGGGCGCGTCATTGGTATGAAGCGTTGAAAAAACGAGGTGTCCCGTCAAAGATGCCTGGATTGCGATTTCAGCCGTTTCTCCGTCCCTGATTTCTCCGATCAGGATGACATCAGGATCCTGCCGGAGTATTGACCTGAGTCCGGTGGCAAAGGTGAGCTGGATCTTGGAGTTGACCTGTATCTGTCCAATACCCTGAAGCTGATATTCAACAGGATCTTCGATGGTGATGATATTCTTGTCGGGGCTGTTGATCGTATTGAGAATGGCATAGAGTGTGGTTGTTTTTCCTGCTCCCGTCGGACCTGTTACGAGAATGATCCCGTGTGTCAGTCGAATGAGCCCGGCCAGTGTCGAAAGGTCGTGCTCATCAAAGCCGATTGACGAAAGGGGCAGAAGCAGTGTGCCCTGCTCCAGAATACGAAGGACGACCCGTTCTCCATGCCTGACGGGGAGTGTCGAGACCCGGATGTCGATATCCCGTCCACCAGTCTTGATTCGAATCCTGCCGTCCTGGGGAAGTCTTTTTTCTGCGATGTTCAGATTGGCCATCAGTTTGAATCGGGATATCAGTCCTGCCTGAATCTTTTGGGGAATGGACAGCACGTTGAAAAGGACCCCGTCGACGCGGTAGCGAACCATGAGGTCCTTCTCAAATGGCTCTATGTGGATGTCAGAGGCTTTCTGTCGAATAGACTGGGCCAGGATGGAGTTTGCCAGCCGGATCATTGGGGCATCATCCCTGGCATCGAGAAGATCGATTGTTTCCTGGATGGATGACAGATCTTTCATTTCTTCCGTTTCCGTCGAGACCCCCGATAAAACTTCTGATGTCTGGCTCTGTGTATACCTCTCATAGGCATTGTTGATCAGTGTCAGTAG
The DNA here is from genome assembly GCA_021838765.1 of Nitrospirota bacterium. Next base: position 4,855 of record JAKCCY010000028.1, on the reverse strand, counting down.
TTTTGGCGGTGGCATGAAGGCCAGGTCAAAACGGATATCCCGGTCTCTTTCTCCCAGGATGGTTCTCACTGTTTCCATCGCAAAAAAGCTTTTGGGGGATCCGAGGATCAGCTGGATCGCTTTCTTCTGGTCACTGTGGTGTGTTGGCAACAGGAGATGATGTTTGAGAAATCCGATGGGAAGTCTGGCCAGAAGTTCTGGTTCTATGAAATCCAGGCTGAAATCGGTCAGGTAGGGATAGTTCTGCAGGTTGGCCCATTTTTTCCACAATTCATCAGGGCTCTCCCCATTTGCCCCCAACAGTTCGGGCAAAGGGGGCTGGGCACCTGAAGAGTCAACCTCATCCGGTGGTGACATGAGAGAAAGAATGTGTTTTTTTAGGTTATCCACTGGCATCTTGAGTCACTCCGGAGTTCCTTTTTCTCCTGGAAGGTTCACTGTTTCCAGAAAGGTATCGTCGGAGACGGTTCCAGGTTTTATCTTTGGAGTCAATGTCTCGATCAGGTGCTGGTGTCGTGAATAGCGTTTCAGGATCGAGGGTGCGCCGAGATCGATCTTGGCGTAGGAGTAGTTTGACTTGATGACATAGGGTGTCAGGAAGATCAGGAGATCGTCCCTCTGTTTTTCATTGGTCGTATTTGAGAACAGGTATCCAAGAACCGGGATGTTTCCAAGCCAGGGGATGGTCGATTTGTTCTTGGTCACGACAGATGAAATAAGACCGCCAATCACAATGGTCTGTCCCGATGCGATGGTCAGTGTGGTGGTGGTGGCCCTCTTTGTGGTTGTTGGGCCGACAGCGATCGTTCCAATCAGCTGGGAAGCATTGGTAAGGGCCGATATGGTCTGTTTCAGCTGGAGACGGACCCGGTTGTGGGCAAGGATATGGGGGGTGATTTCAAGAGTGATTCCGACATTCTGGCGCTGGATCATTGTCATGACGTTGCCGCCGACGGTCTGGCTCTGTCCCGTTATGAATGGAACATCCTCACCAACCGTAATTTTGGCCTTCTGTGAGTCGGTCGCCAGAATCTCCGGGGTGGAAAGTGTCCTGACGTCGGTATCGGTCTGAAGTGCGTTGAGGAGTGATCCGATGGAGGGATAGCTGACTCCTCCGTAAGTAAATGTTCCACCAGTCAGGACTCCGGCAACAAGTCCTGTGAGTCCCGAGAGATAGGATGCCGCTCCGGCGGCGCCGCTTGCAGTGGTTGTCCCTGTTGTTCCCGTCAGACTGTTTCCCACCGCTCCGTTGACTGTGCCTCCGACCATTCCATAGTTTGTTCCGCCGACCACTCCGGAACCATTTGCTCCTGTAACGGCTCCGAGAAGATTGACCTGGATGTTCTGGAGCTTATCCGTGGAAATCTCGATGAGAGAGGCCTTGACGTAGACTTCTCCAGGAGGATGGTCGAGATTTCTCAGCAAGTCCTTGATCAGATGGTAGTCATGGGGCGTTGCTGAGATGATCAGGCTGTTTGAGGGGCTGTCCGGAACGATCTGAACCATTCCGATGAGTCCGCCAGATGAGACCGATCCGGCGGGAGGTGGCTGAAAGCCTTTTGCCAGTATGCTGTTGATCGTTTTTGCGATGGACTTGGCACTGGTGTTTTCCAGGGTAAATAGAAAGAGCTCCCTGTCCTGGGGGGCCTGGTTTGCGGGAACGATAAAAATCATGCCTTTTTTTGTAACAGCCTCGAAGCCTTTCATCCGGAGAGACTGCTTGAAAATCTGGAATGCCCGGTCAATGCTGATCCTGTTCGGTGAGAGAATCGAGATCTTTCCTTTGACCCGCTCGTCCATGACGATGTTTTTGTTCATGAGGTTGCTCATGAACCGGACAAGAACAGATATGTCGACATTCCTGAAATTGAGGGAAACGGAGTTTTCCGGATCAAGAGGCGGTTCGGTTGATGGCTTGATGATCAGTGGATCTTTTGTCTGACCGGGAGACTCTTGGGGAGTCAGTCCTTTTCCGGGAGGGGGAGTGGTCGAGGCATGAAGACGGCTTCCGTCAGAAAGAAAAGCGATAAGAAAAAGGAATGTCGTAATCTTTGACCATTTTTTCTGTCGTATGGAAAGGTGCATTTTTAATCCCTTATCAGCTGAGGAATTGATCATTCCGCCTGTATCTGGTAGTCAAACGTCTGGGGTGCCCCATTCCTCAACAGATTGATCTGGACATTGGTTGCGCTCTGAAGAGTTGACAGTGCTTTCATGAAATTTTGAGGATCATTCATGGAAAGACCGTTGATTGAGCGTATGACATCTCCTTGTGAGAGGCCCAGTTCCTGGAAAAGGCTTCCCTGTTGTATGCTGACCATACGGAAGCCGTCGGGGTGGCCTCCTGTGAAGTCTGGTACCGCCCTGGCCTGCAAAAGCAGGGAACTTAAATTTTTTGTTGCAAACTGGATTGCCCTGGCCTCAACGAGCCAGTGAGTGGCGTCAATCTTGTGAATCCCATGCGCGCTAACGGGTAATGGCCCATTCTCCGGCAGTGCCTGACCGGCATCATCCTCCTGGTCATAGTGGGCTTTTAAAATTCCGAACCCTTTTCCGACTTGCAAGACGACATATTCTTTCCGAACGGCAACGAGCGTTATTTTCCCTGGAATGATGACATCGTGTACCCGATAGAACTTTTGCTTCTCCGGATCCAGGGAGTCGATGACTGCGCCTGATGTTACCTTTCCTGCCAAAACTGTACCGACAAGCCTTAGTTTGATCAGTTTTGGCGTGAGAATCGGAACTTTTCCGTTCATCCAGTTTCCTACTGCCACAACCTCGGCATCTCTGGGGGCAGCATCTGACTTCGATGCCGAGTCCGGATAGAGATCAGAAAGGATGTTTGCGTAGCTTTTTCCTCGAAGATCGGGGCTGAATGGATTTCTGGAAGCAATAATTCCCAGCTCTGAAGCCGTTGGGGCATGGAAAGAGTCAATGCTGCCGGATCGGCTTTCATCCTGAATTCTCATTGGTGGAACGATGCTGTTTTTGACAGCCTGGTCCACTCCGTCGGCCAGAAGGTACGAAGCCCCCGTGACAAAGAGAAGCTTTGTCGCAAAGAGCGCTCTGGGGAGTTGTGAGAAGAATAGCTGCTTCAATTTTAGCCCTTTGACCGTGGAACTCAAATTCCGTTAGGATCCATTGTAGCGGATTATGGCAACAAAATCTTTGGATCATTCCAGTGGCTTTCTTTTAACTTCAGGAGGACGTCTTTTTATGAGCGATGGTGCGCATGTCTATGTTAATGGCGAGTCCTGCCCTTTTTCTCCCGGAACCAAGATTTCCGGACTGTTAAAAGAGCTGGGTCTTTCTGACCGTCAGGTCGTTGTCGAGCTGAATCTCTCGATCCTGCAAAAAGAGGATTGGGATAAGACCGAGGTGAATGAAGGAGACAGGATCGAGATTATTGGGTTTGTTGGAGGAGGCAGCTCCTGCATGAATTTGATCGAAGGAGAACCTTCTGTTTACATTGACCATCAACTCGTGATAAATAATTCAGGACATCCTGAGCGGGATTAACTCAGCGGTAGAGTGTCAGCTTCCCAAGCTGAAGGTCGTGGGTTCGAATCCCATATCCCGCTCCAATCTTTCTCCTCATGGACTACCGTCCACAGCCCAAAAAAAGAATCGTTCTGCATCCCTTTTTATCCCATTTTTCAATTCTCAGAGCACCAAGAGGGCACCAAATAAAGATACCCCAAAATATAGTGCTGTAGCCATTTTGTTCCTTGTTATCTTTTTTCGGGCACTAATGGCTCCCAAGTCGATGGATTGTCTGGAGGGAGGGTTCGAGGAATCGCTCACGATTCTCTCCTTTCCTCGAAAGTATCGCGTAAGGCTCGGAAGCATGATCTCCCATGAGCGGCTGAACGAGGAGGTCCGAAGACGGGAACGCATGATCCGCATCTTCCCCAACGAAGACTCCGCCATTCGTTTGATCGGAGCTCATCTGGCAGAGCTCCTCGAGCAATGGAGCACGGGGAAGAAGTATTTTGCCGAATATTTGGAGCGGAAGAAACAGGAGCCTCCCAAAACGCTTACCCTCCTTTCGGTCATCGAATGATTCATTAATCCCATGTCTCGGGAAGAAAATTTACAGCAACTTTAGGACTTGACCTGGTTTCATCAGTGTTTATCGCAGGATACCCTCTCTTAGGGTTTAATCAGCCAAGAGATGGGAGGAATGCGATATTCCTTTCTGTTGGATGGTTGACAACAAAATGAATATTAAATACAGTATAAATATGAATAAAATGCTTAAAGTCAAACTGACAACGACGAAGGAACAGTCCAGGGCTCTTCTTTCGACCATGGAGCAGTTTAATGAAGCCTGCAACTGGATCTCCCAAAAGTCCTTCGAGGCGGAAGTTTTTCGCCAGGTGGAACTGCACCATTTGGTGTATTTCGAGGCCAGGGAGCGGTTTCCTTCCCTGACCTCCCAGATGGTCATACGCGCCATCGCCAAGGTCTCCGACAGTTACAAGCCGGAGAAGGAGTCGCTTCATTCCTTCCGGAAATATTCCGCGATGGAATACGACAAGCGGCTCCTCTCCTTCAAATCCCTGTCCCACGCTTCCATCGCCACGATCCACGGACGAATCGCCGTTCCCCTGGTCTTCGGCCATTACGCGCCGATCGACCGGAACATGATGTGCGGCCAGGCGGATCTCACAACCTCCAGGGGGAAGTTCTTCCTGAATATCGTGATCGATGTTCCCAATGCCGACCCCGGAGCTCCGGAGGAGTTTCTGGGAGTGGATATGGGCATTGTGAATCTCTCCACGGATTCGGATGGAGAGTCGTTCTCCGGAGAAGCGGTGGATCGGGTTCGGGAGAAACTCCACACGCTGAA
>JAKCCY010000027.1 GCA_021838765.1 Nitrospirota bacterium | reverse complement strand
CTGGCTTCTGGCCGACATTGGACTTTCCGGGAATAACCGGCTTGGAGGCCACAGGACGGGATTTTAGATGAGTGTTTCGATACTTGAAATACGCACCTGCGTTCACAATAAAAGCATCAGCCCTTGACTCCATTTTCCGGTGCTCCATGGACTCATAAAAAAGGACCAGTCCAGCAAGGATCACCGATCCTCCGAGCGTCAGAGCTACAACCGACCGTATCTGATGGCGAATGCCCAACCCCAGGACCAGGGAAACGATCCCCAAGGCAATCACCAACGTTGCAAGACTTAAAAACAGAAGCATTGTCATCTTTTCCCCCCTTGTTTATCGGGCGATATCCCATCCCGTTCACACTCCGTCCAATCTAGCGCGTTAATTCGCCATAAGCAAGGGCAAACCACTCATGGAAGCCCCTCCAACGCCTCCTTTACGACAAGAGTGAGATTCTGGTTCTGCAAAGACGGGCTTCCATCACGCTGGATAAAAACCCTGATCATCACCCGACGGACCGGCAAGGACAGCAACAGTTCAGTCATTGGCCCCCTCGACAGGGTTTCCAGGAGCGGATCCCAGACCAGGAGCCCTCTTTTCTGAAAGTCTGCCGGATTCTCCGGTCGAGTATCCCTCGATGCGATATCAATCTTTAACGCTCCATCAGACAACCCCAGAAGGCGGCAAAGATCCATCTCCTTAACTTTTACCGAGGACTCGTCCGGAAAGGATGAATGAACCCTTCCGGATCGCCATTCAGACTCATAGACCATCTCCCACCGCTTTGTCCGCAACAGAAAGGATGTCCACTTTTCTCCCAGAGACTTTTTTACGGGGTCTGTCTCTTTTCTCCACAGTCGGACCGTCTCAATCAGAGAATGATCCGTGAGGGAGAGATAACCCTCCATGTCATCCAGAGGATTTCCCGGACACAAAAGATCAACCGTATCCCCCAGCAAACCCGAGAGCTCCATGTCAAAAAGTCTGGTGGTCCGATGAAAATAGATTTGCTGGTACATAAACGATCTGATGACCAGGAAAATTTCAAGGGCTCCTAAACCGGAACGATGAAACGAAAGTGTTTTTTCCTGAAATCGGGTATAGAAAAGGATTCGATCAAGATCTACGGGACCAATGGAAACACCGCACATGTATGAATCCCGGAGGATATAGTCCAGGTTGTCCACTGTAAAAAGACCTGAAAACAGGGGCTTCAGGGTTTTGATAAACTCCGGTGGTTCAGGAATCGACTGGTCTTGGCGGCTTCCCTTTCCGACAAGGTAGGCAACCCAGTCCGCAGACAATCTCTCTTGATCCATAAACCGTCCGCAAGGGGCCCGGTCGAGATCTTCTATCGTTGCCCTCATGGGACCCCGAATGATCTCCTGACTGATTCGTTCATGAGAGATGCCGAATCGGGTCTTGAGGACATGATCATCATAGAAGTGACAAAAAGGACCATGGCCGCTGTCATGGAAGAGAGCAGATATTCGGAGAAGGGACTCAAACAGGGCAGGAGAAAGTGCGCCGGGGAAACTTTCATTAAAACCTGGATAAAGATGATCCGCAAATCGCCCGGCGATATGCATTGCGCCTAGAGAATGGACGAACCGGCTATGCTCTGCCGAAGGAAAAACCAGTCTTGCGCTTTGGAGCTGAAGGATTGAGCGAAGACGCTGTATCCAGGCAGAGTCGACCAAGTCCCGTTCTGAAGAGCGACCTGGCCGATCGGGTTTGGAGACAAAGGGGATATACCCATGTATCGGATCAGAAAAAAGGGAAACACCCGATAACTGGGAGGAATTCGGGTGGAGGTTCTCTCTTTTGGACATAAACCTCCCCGGGTCCGTGAAAGATGTTCGTAAGCCGAGTTCTGTCATACCTTCCCCAAAAGGAAGGCAGGGTGACCATTACTCTAGATGCAAGGTTACCCTTGCACTCAAGCGACCTTACCCGGGAGCCTTGACCGGGCCAATCTTATCCCTTTCGGGAGCGCCCCCCTATTTGGTCTTGCACCAGGCGGGGTTTACCATGCCGTCCCTGTCACCAGGTCCGCGGTGAGCTCTTACCTCGCCTTTTCACCCTTACCCGGACGAATCCGGGCGGTATCTTTTCTGTGGCACTTTCCTTCCCGTCACCGGGACTGGGAGTTACCCAGCGCCTTGCCCTTTGGTGCTCGGACTTTCCTCCCGGACGAATCCGGGCGGCCACCTGAACATCTTTCACTGGACCCGGAGAAGAAATCCGGGGAACTACCGGGAAGAGATCGACTGGTCAAGGGCCATGTTGGCCAGTGCGTCCGCTCGTTTGTTTTGCTCCCGTGGTACATGCTCAAAAGAAATCCGGTCGAATCGACCGGAGAGCTCCATGACTTTCTGATAAAGGGGGAAAAGACCAGGACTTTTGACTTTATAGCGGCCTGTAACCTGCCGGATCACAAGTTCAGAATCGGCCCGAACAACCACCTGTCGAATACCCAACTCACAAGCTGCAGTGAGACCCGCTACCATTGCCTCATATTCCGCAACATTGTTGGTCCCTTCCGGTAGCCTCTTTCCAGCTTCCCTCACGCACTTTCCCGACTCATCAACAAGAGTCCATCCATAAGAGGATGGCCCTGGGTTTCCCCGGGAAGCGCCATCACAATAAAGGATCAAGACACTTTCCCGTCCTCGATATAGAGCCAGCGCTGACAGTACTGACAACTCATGATTTGTTTTCTTTTCTTGACTTCGGTAACGGTCCTTGGAGGAAGGGTAATCCGGCATGACTCACAGGCTCCATCGATCACGCGGGTGATCACCTGGCCATTCTTTTGGGAAGACCGGAGGCGCTGATAGGTTTCGAGAAGGTCCTCGTCAAATCCCTTTTCCAGATCTTTTCTGGCTTTTTCGATCTCTTCGATCCGTTGCTTTCGCTCTTCCGTTTCCGTAGCAAATCGATCTGTCTCTTGCCGGTAGACTTCTTTCTTTGTCGCCAGATCCGCTTCCAGGGACTCGATCCTTTTTGCCAGGGAGGACTGCGCCTCCAGATTGGCGATAATCTCTTCTTCCATCCGGTCTTTTTCATCCCGGCGAAACTCCGCCTCCGACAAAAAAGCTTGAATATCCCTCGCATGCTTCAGATCTTTTTGCCTTTTTTTTCCTTCCAGAAGAAGCAGTTCCGTATCTTTCAGATCCGTCTCAATTTTTTGGTGGTTCATCTCAAGTGTACGGAGCTCTTCCTTGGCGATTTCAAGACTTCTTTCAAGAGACTCCAGATGAGCCTTTTCCGTTTGAATGGCGGCTGTAGCCATTTCTGTCTGGGCTCGTAGCCTTTGTCCTTCGAGGTCCATGGATTGCAAATGATAAATCAGAGACAAAGTCTCTTGGAGTGACTGGTCCCCTGACAACCGACCCCCTTTCCCGAACCTCCGGGCGATGATTATTATATGGTGGGCCCACCAGGACTCGAACCTGGAACCAACCGGTTATGAGCCGGTAGCTCTGCCCATTGAGCTATAGGCCCCCGCTTATCCCTACCAGTCAACAAAACTCTTAAGTTGTTTGCTTCTGGCGGGATGACGAAGCTTTCTGAGCGCTTTTGCCTCAATTTGCCGGATTCTTTCCCGGGTTACATCGAAGTCCTGCCCAACTTCCTCGAGGGTATGATCCGTTGACTCACCAATTCCGAACCTTAAACGTATAACTCTTTCCTCGCGATCAGTCAAGGTTCCGAGCGCCTTTCCGATTTTCCTGACCAGATCATACCGGACAGCAGAATCAATCGGGGAGATGGACTTTTTATCTTCAATAAAATCTCCGAGGTGACTATCTTCCTCCTCGCCGATCGGAGTTTCAAGGGATATCGGCTCCCTCGCAATTTTCAAGACCCTCCTCACCTTTTCAACCGGCATTTGCATTTCTTTCGCAAGCTCCTCCGGAAGAGGTTCCCGGCCATATTGCTGGACAAGCTGTCGTGTCGTGCGAATCAGCTTATTGATCGTCTCGATCATATGGACCGGGATACGGATCGTTCTCGCCTGATCTGCAATGGCCCTAGTAATCGCTTGCCTGATCCACCATGTCGCATATGTGGAGAATTTGAACCCTCTTCGATACTCAAACTTGTCAACGGCTTTCATCAAACCGATATTGCCTTCCTGAATCAGGTCCAAAAACTGGAGTCCCCTGTTTGTATAACGCTTGGCGATGGAGACAACAAGTCGCAGGTTGGCCTTGATCAATTCGGCTTTTGCTTCACGAACCTTCTCTTCACCAATTTCAAGCTGTTTGGCTCTCTCCCCAATCTCATCTGCGGATAGAAGCGCATCTGCCTCGGCTCGTCTCACCTTGTCGAGCGAGTCCCGATATCGCAAAAGAAGCTCATGGCGGTCAGAGGAAGAAAATTTTTCAGGAACAATGCCATCCGAACCCATCGACTCGATTGCCTTGAGGATCTCTTCCTTTGGAACGGCAAGCTTGCGCCTGACCTGATCCATCTGGCGGGTCGACTGCTCTATCAGGGCAACCACTTCATGCAGTTGCCGAATCATAAGCTCTACCTGCTTGCGATGAAGCTTCATCTCCATGATCAACTCGACAATGTCGGACTTTACCTTGTTGATCTGGTCACGTCCCGCTTTTCGCTTGGAAGAGGTCTTTGGGAGAGAGTGCCAATTTTCAGCCAATTCATTCATCTTTGCAAAATGGCCGGCGAGTTTTTCAGACTGGAGCATGAACTGATCCCTGGCTTCCCTCACAGCGGAAGAGGTTTCGCCCTCTTCGGAATCCTCGGATTCTTCCTCTTCAAAAACATCGACGATCTCCCTGATCCCGACGACACCCGTTTCAAATCTCTCCCTTAACAAGAGGATCGTCTTGATGGTGAAGGGCATTCCAAAAAGTATGCCGGAGACCTCCTTCTGGCCTTCTTCAATCCGTTGGGCAATGGCAATCTCCCCCTCCCGTGTCAAAAGGGGAACGGCGCCCATTTCCTTCAGATAAAGACGAACAGGGTCATCAATCTTGGAGAGAGCCCCCGGAGTCATGTCCATCCCTTCATCGGGATCTTCATCACTTTCCACGATGGCGTGGGGATCAACCTCCTCAAAACCTTCCTCATCCTCGGAATCAACATCTCCAAAAACACCGGCACCGCCATCTTCTTCAACGATATCGATATTCATGTCTCCGAAGTAACTCATCAAGTGATCCAGCTGATCTGACCCAATCGCCTCCGGAGGAAGTACATTGTTCAATTCGTCATAAGTGAGGTAACCCCTCTCTTTGCCGAGACTGATCAGATCTTTCATTTCATTTAACTTTTCGCCTTTGCTCATTCCACCCCTCTCAATATCCAATCTTCAGGATTGATCTCTTAAGGAACTGCACAAATCAGCCACGAAAGGAAAGCGACTCAACAAAACATTGAACATATCCTGACAAAAACAAAAGCCATTTCCAGAACACAAAAGGAACATCAGACAAGACGCAAACTCTGTCCTCCGCGTTTTCGCGCATGAAGACCGAGACGCCGAACCATCAGAACAAGATCCCTGAAACGCTCATCCCTTCCCTCATTCCCTGGGGGAAGGGACATCCACGACACAGTCAGTGACGGTGATGGGGAGATCAGTTGCTGTATTTCAACCGGAGATGCCTGGGGGTTTTCCCAAAGGCGTCCAAGAATCTCCAGGAACTCTTTTTTCTCCAGGAAAGAGAAATCCCCAAGGGACAAGACTTCAGACGGGTGGGGATGACATCCGTCCCCCCAAAGTCTGAACAATTCCACAAGGAGGTTCTGCTCCTTGAGCTCGCTGTTGGTCGTTCCGGACTTCCTTTCATCTGAAGGAGATGCTATCGGCGGCTTTCGATCCCCCCCCTGAAGAACTCTCAAAGCGAGAAGACTTTTATCGATACCAAAAATACCGGCACCCATCGAAAGCAATTGATCCTGTTCCAGAGGATCGGGCACCCTTCTGACCAGAACCTCGAAACCGGAAAGGATTTCCTCCTTTTCTTCACCTGAAAGATCAAGAGTCTGCTTCATCTGTTCAACGACATAAGACGAAAGAAGAGGGGCCGAAGCAATCCTCTCCCGGACTGCATCAAGACCGTCCCTACGGATCCATTCATCCGGATCAAGGCCGTCTGGGATTCCCGCTGCGCGTACGGACATTCGGGAATCAAAAACTGTCTTCTCAAGAAGACGCGCCATCGCACTCCTTCCGGCACGATCCCCATCAAACATCAGTACCACTTCATCGACCATTCTGGAGAGCTGGAGGAGGTGAGATGGGGTCAGCGCCGTTCCCAATGGAGCGACAACATTGGAAAGACCAAACTCCGACAGGACAATCACATCGAAGTAACCTTCTACCACCACAGCCTGACGGGTCTTCTCCAAAGCAGCCCTCGCCTGGTCCAGGCCAAAAAGAACATCTTTTTTCCGATAAAAGGCATGCTCCGGAGAGTTCATGTATTTGGGACCGGAGCTGGCACCAATGACTCTCCCCCCGAAAGCGACCGTCGAGCCGCTCTCGGTCCGAATGGGAATGATCAGTCTGCCATTCATGAAGTCGCGCGCGCCACCACCTCTCATCGGTCGAATGAGTCCAAAGAACTCCATCTCCTTCAACCGATCAGAACTGGCCTCACGAAGTAACGGAAATGGACCTGCAGGAGAAAAGCCCAGCCCGAAACGCTCCGAAGTTTTTTTGGAGATCTGACGTTTTTCGAAAAGATATTCCCTGGCAGGTCCTCCCTCAGGAGAAAGAAGGGATTTACGATACTGTGCCTCAAACTCCCGGTAAAGCCCGAGACAAATCTTCCTGCGGTCGGAAGTTTCCGAGGATCCGGCACGATCAGGCGGTGGTATTCCGGCTTTATCTCCGAGAAATTGGAGGGCTTCAGAAAAACTCTTGTGCTCCAGACGCTCAACAAAACGGAAAACGTCCCCACCTGACTGACAGCCGAAGCAATAAAAAAGCTGGCGCTCCGGATCAATTTGAAAAGACGGGGTTTTTTCCTCGTGAAATGGACACAGGGCCACCCATACACGGCCACGTTTCCTCAGGGAAAGTCTCCCTCCCGCTATTTCAAGGAGATCCGATGCTTTCCGAACTTTTTCAAGGTAATCCTTCCGGTCAGAAAAATCTCCCAGAACCGTAGCTTACCCCCCCAGTAATGCTTTCACCTTTTGACTGACGACCCTGTTATCTGCACGACCCATTGTTTTTGGAGTCAGCCACTTCATGACTGAACCCATTTCCTTTGCAGATGTTGCATGAGTCTCTTTTATGGCTTCAGCGATCAGTCCATCAATCTGCTCGACAGAAAGAGGTTCGGGCATAAACTCCCGGATCACGACCATCTCGGATCTCTCTTTTTCTGCAAGATCCTCACGTCCGCCCATCGTAAACTGGGCAACAGACTCCTCCATCTTCCTCAGCATCCCGGCAAGAAGATCAACAATCTCATCCTCTGTGAGCTGGGCATCCCGTCCCTTTTCAATCGCCTTGTTCTTGATCTGGGCCATCACCATCCGGAGAATGGACAGCCTCTCCTTCTGGCCGGAACGAAGACTGTCCTTGATATCGGACTGGATCCTTTCAAGAAGAGACAGTGACATCTGCTACCGGACCGCCATACGGGCACGCTTCAAAGCTTTCTTTCGAGCCGAAAGGGCTTTTTTCTTCAGTCGAACGCTGGGCTTTTCATAGTGTTCCCTTTTCTTGATCTCCGAAAGAATGCCCGCTTTTTCACACTGTTTTTTAAACCGCTTCAACGCACTTTCAAAGGACTCATTTTCCTTGATACGAACACCAGTCATGAAATCTCCTCAGTTTTGTTTTGGTCTGAATTTCTAAAAATGGACATTTGTTTAGTTTAACGCTTGGAAGGACTTCTGTCAAAGAACTTTCGGACAACATCTGGATCCCCTTCCGGACCGGTCCAAAAAATTTATCCGTCTTCCCGGAGGCTTCGCTTCGGATTCCAGGAAAAGGACGCCACTTATGGGAATTTTGACCTTGCCAGATTTTTCTCCCCATTGTTTTAATGAGTGAAAAGAACCCATACCCGATTTTTTCCAATGAACTATTGTCCTCAGGAGTCCAAAACATTTGCGAAATCTTTTTTTGTCTGATAGCATCGCACCGATATGCCGGTAATACCATAAGAAGCATGGGCTTCAGAACGGCATAAACAGGCCCCATCCCTAACGGGGTTCACCTTCATGAGCCATCATCCATAAAGATGAGATCTCATTCGAACAAAGGAGCCTTCCATGGCCAAATCCACCATGACCAAGTCCGACCTGATCGATGCTATCGCAGCCAAAAGCCCAACATTGACAAAGAAAGCTGTTGGCGAAGTGGTAGATCATCTGTTCAAGACCGTTACGGAAAGTGTTGCCAAAGGAAATGAAGTCAGTGTTGTCGGTTTTGGAAAATTCCATTCCGTCAAGAGAAAGGCAAGGATGGGCAGAAACCCCGCAACGGGCGCAGCCATCAAGATCGCAGCAACAACATCTCCACGTTTTTCCGCTGGAAAAGCCTTCAAGGATGCAGTCGCCAAAAAGAAGTAATCATTCTAAGTTCTTCATAATGCCATCGGGCCTCCCAGCCGGGGTCCGATGGTTTTTCTTTCCATAAGCTAAAACCAACGAACACTCTCCGAAAAAAACAACCCATAGTCTCTAAATCTATCCAGGCGGCCAAGAAAATGCCCGTCCCCCCAAAAGATGCAAGTGCAGATGCCCAACGGTCTGCCCACCGTCAATGCCGGTATTGATCACAATCCGAAAACCATTCTCAACAATGTTTTCGTCTTTTGCCGCCTGGCTGGAAAGATCCATGACCTTGCCCCACTCGTCAGACTGAGCCTCAACAGACCAAGAAATCATATCTTTTGCATGACGTTTGGGAATGACCAGCATGTGCACGGGAGCTTTTGGCGCAATATCCCGGATCACAATAGCCGCATCGTTTTGACAAACAAGCGTCACAGGAATCGCGCCACAGACCATCTTGCAAAACAAACAATCAGCTTCCACCCATATCCCCCTTCTTCTTCCTCGAGGCCTTTTCTGCAAGACCTCCTCTTCCTGTCCGTCCATCCAGAACTTTCATGACCTCATCAAATGTGACATGGCTTCTTTCCATGGCCACCCTGACATGAAAGAAAAGATCGGCCCATTCACCCCGCAGGGCCTCTTCATCATTGGACTTGACCATCTCCACCAAAACCTCACAGGACTCCTCCACCACTTTTCTTGCCGATTTCTCGACAGGTGCCTTCAGGAGAGAAGCCACATAAGATTCATCCGGTGACGCATCCCACCGTGTTTTGAGGGTTTTACCAAGATTGGCCCAAACCTCAAATCCTGGTCTCACTCCCTCAAAACTTGCTGTATCAAAGCAGCTTTCAAGACCGGTATGGCAAGTCGGCCCCAGCGGAGAAGTCAAAAGCAGAATCGCATCGCCATCGCAGTCAACCCTCAGGTCTTCCAGAACAAGCCCGTTACCGGATGTTTCTCCTTTTTCCCAAAGTTTATTCCGGCTTCTGCTCCAGAAAACGACCCGCCTCCTTTCAAGCGTTTGACGAAGTGACTCTTGATTCATGTATCCCAACATCAAAACCCGACCGGTGGAAACGTCCTGTACGATGGCAGGAAGGAGCCCATCGGGAGGAAAAAGAATCTCGGGAATCATCGGGAATCACCGGACAAATGGAGCGCTCTCCCTGACCCGGAGTGGGCTCGAACCAAAGCGCCCTGATCAGACAGATAACGCTTCAGGTCCGGAAGGGAGACCTCCCCGAAATGGAAGAGGCTTGCAGCAAGAGCCGCGTCAGCGCCAGCTTCGAATGCCTGTAAAAAGTCCTCCATCTTACCCGCTCCGCCACTTGCTATGACAGGAACATTGACCCGTTGGGAAACGGTCCTGATCAGGTCAAGATCATATCCGGACTTGGTACCGTCACGGTCAATCGCCGTGAGAAGAATCTCCCCCGCTCCTTTTGAAACACCCGAAGAGATCCAATCGAGTGCGTCAATCCCCGTATCGCGAGTACCCCCATGACTATAGACCCGGTAACCCGTCCCTTCTTTCCTGGCATCCACGGCCAAAACGACACATTGACTCCCGAAACGACGTGCGCAATCCGACAAAAGTTCCGGATTGGAAATCGCCGCAGAATTGACCGAAACCTTGTCTGCCCCGGCCAATAGAAGTTTTCGCATATCCTCCACTTGACGAACGCCCCCTCCGACAGTTAGGGGAAGGAAAACTTTGGCCGCAGTCCGGTGGACCACATCCAACAAGGCTTCCCTGTCCTCCAGAGTCGCCGTAATGTCCAGAAGACAGATCTCGTCCGCCCCCATCCTGTCATAGAGGGAAGCGGTCTCAACAGGATCCCCCGCATCCCTCAGGTCGGCAAACTTGACTCCCTTCACCACCCTTCCCGCTTTCATGTCCAGACATGGAATGATCCTCTTCAAAAGCACTGCTAACTCCTTCCCTGCAAAAGCGAAAGTGCTTCAGAGAGATTCATGTCCCCTGTATAGAGAGCACGGCCGACGATCGCACCATCAATTCCCCGTTCCCGCAATTGCTGAAGATCCATCAGGGATGTGACACCGCCGCTTGCGATGACAGGCACCCGAACCGAGTGCCTGACCTCTTCCGTCCGGTCAAAATTCGGACCGGACAAGAGCCCGTCCCTGGAAATATCCGTATAGACAAATCCGCGGACTCCCTCCTCGGCCAGACGGACCATAACCTCAAGGGGATCACGGGTATCAACGGACAACCATCCTCTCAGGGCGATCGCACCATCCTTGACATCAACACCCACATAGAAACAATCCTGATGGAGCTCAACCATTTTTTTTAAAAAAAACGGATCTGTCAGCGCGGAAGTTCCCAGAATCAGTCGGGAAACTCCGGCATCAAGGTAATTCTGAGCAATTTCCGGAGAACGGATACCCCCTCCGGTCTGAACAAATCCGTCAAAAATTCGGACAATGGAGGAGATGATCGCAATGTTGACAGGACTTCCCTCCCTGGCACCATCAAGATCCACGACATGAAGATGGGTCGCGCCGGCTGCCTTGAATTGGGCAGCCATCTGGACAGGATCTTCCGCATAGACTGTTTCCCTGGAGAAGTCCCCCTGTGTCAATCGGACGACATGCCCGTTCCGGATATCAATCGCTGGATAAAGCTTCATTTTTCACCTTTTTGGCATTTGGCAAAAGACTCCAGGATCGCAAGACCTGCACTCTGGCTTTTTTCAGGGTGGAACTGAACGCCAAAAACAGGACCACTTGCAACGATCGAAGTGAATTTTCCCTGATAATCCGTTATGCCCGCAATATCGGGTTCTTTTTTGGCAACCACATGAAAGGAGTGCACGAAATACGCATCAAATTGGTCCGGCAATCCTTTCAGAATCTCGACTTCCCTTTTTTTCTCAATCTGGTTCCAGCCCATGTGAGGGACCTTCCCCTTCATGGGATCAAAGCCGACAACTGATCCCTCAAAAACACCCAGCCCCCTGTAATGGCCGAACTCAAAACTTTCGTCAAAGAGAAGCTGCATTCCCAGACAGATTCCCAAAAAAGGCCTCCCAGAAGAAATCCAGTCCAGAATGACCCGATCAAAGCCTCTCTCGACGAGGTTTTCCATTCCCTGGGCAAACGCCCCCACTCCCGGAAGAACGAGATGTGTCGCCTCTTCCGGAGGAGCCCCGGATGAAACCATGGTCACCGCATGTCCGGAAACCTCTAGAGCCTTGGAAACAGAGAACAGATTTCCCATACCATAGTCGAGAACAGCTGTCAGTGCTTTCTTGTCCGAGCTCACCTACAATATCCCCTTGGTTGAAGGAACGCTTTTTTGACGGGGATCGATCTCTGCCGCCATCATCAAACATCTGGCAAAGGCCTTGAAGATCGCCTCGATCTTGTGGTGAAGGTTCCTGCCGTAAAGGATTCGGCCATGGATCGTCGAGCGTGAAGCCACCGCAACCGCCTGAAAAAAATCCATGATCAGGTCCGGATCCATATTTCCCACACGCTCTCCACGCTCAAAAGGAAGATCCCATACGAGGTAAGGACGCCCCGAGAGATCGATCACCACATGTGCGAGAGATTCATCCAGAGGGGCAAAAAAGTGTCCAAAACGGGCAATCCCCACCCGATCCCCCAGACACCTGTCGACAAGTTCTCCAAAAACAAGTCCCGCATCCTCGACCGTATGATGAAAGTCCACCTCCAGATCTCCCTTCACGGACAGCTCTATATCCATATGTCCATGACGAGCAATCTGGTCGATCATATGATCGAGGAAGGGAATACCTGTATCCACTCTGGAACGACCTGTCCCATCGAGATTCAGCGAGGCGACAATTTGCGTCTCCCGGGTTTTCCTTTCAACGGAGAACGTTCTGTTGGCAAAGACTCCTGTTTCTGTATTCATGACCTTGTCCCTTCAGAAAAATGTCTCAAGATTTTCATAAGCTTTTCAATGTCCTCATGCGATCCAACCGAGATACGAACACAATCCTTCAGGAAAGGGTGGTGCGAAGAGACGTCCCGAACCAGAACTCCATTTTCCTGAAGTTTCGCAAACACCAAAGACCCTGTTCCAGGCCAGAACCGGACGAGAAGAAAATTTGTCCGGGAGGGAAAAAACAAAAGCCCTGGGACTGATAAAAGCTCTTTTTCCATCTTTTCCCGAAATTGGACCACCATTGCAACCGATTCCGAGAGAAGATGAAAATGGTCCCTGATCAAAAAAAGAGCCGCCTCCTGAGTCAGGGAGTTCAGATTATAAGGGAGACGGATCTTATCAATCTCCCGGATCACCGTATCTCTTGCCAGAAGAACCCCCAGGCGAATCGCGGCCAAGCCCATCTTGGAAAATGTCCGAAGAACAAGAAGATTGTCTGATTGACTCAGTGCCCCCACAAAACTCTCTTTATGGTAAGGGAAATACGCTTCATCCACCAGAAGTGAAAATCCCCTGTTTCGAGCAAGTTCGAGGAGGCGAAACAACTCGTCATGAGAGCAGGCCTGTCCGGTAGGATTATTGGGAGATGCCACAACAAGAACGCCTGGAATATCCTGGACGGACATCACCTTTTCCATGGCTTCAAGATCAATGGAAAATTCTTCTGTCATATCCACAGGTATGAAGGTCTTTCCCGCAACATGGGCGATCACCTCATACATGGAAAAGGACGGAACAGGGCAGATCACCGGCCCCCGGGTTGCCAGGAAAAGATTCAGGATAATCTCGTCAGATCCGTTTCCCAGGTGGATATTACCGCAAGCAACCCCCCAAAGGGCAGAAAGGGCTTTGACCAGCTCACTGGCTTTGTGATCCGGATACTGGTTGAGAGAAACAGAAGCCAACCTGTCGGACAGTGCGCCTCTTACTTCGGAGGGTAGAGGAAAGAAAATTTCCGAGGGATCAGCTCCGGACATGGAAAAAGCAGGTTCTTGGAGAAAGGGACTTTTCATGGTCCGGACATCTTCCCGGATCCAGGAGTTCATCAGATGGTCTCTTTATCGTTCAAACATGCCCTCTGAAGTGCGGACCTCGCATGTCCTTCAAGACCCTCAAGCCTGGCGAGCAAGGCCGTCATCCGAACCATGGACTCCTGTTCTTCCGGGCTCCCGAATCCTCTGATCAGACTGGTCCTTTTCATGAAGGTCTCAACCGACACAGGAGATGAAAAACGGGCAGATCCCGAAGTGGGAAGAACATGGCTCGGACCGTACATGTAGTCACCAAAAACCTCCGCACTGCTTTCTCCAATAAAAATGGCTCCCGCATGAGCCAATCGGGGAACAAGGGTCATCGGCTGAACCACATGTAGCTCAAGATGTTCCGGAGCGATCCTGTCGGATAACCTTAAGGCCTCATCCATTCCTCCAACGACCATGAGATATCCATAGCGGGAGATCGACTCGGTCGCAATGGCTGATCTCGGGAGGCTCCCGAGCATTTCATCCATTTCCCGGGCCGTCTCCTTTGCCAAAACAAGGGAATCGGTGAGAAGTATCGCCGACGATCGGGTATCGTGCTCGGCCTGGGCCAAAAGGTCGGCCGCAACCCAGCGGGGGTTGGCGGTCTCGTCCGCAATAATGACAACTTCTGTTGGACCGGCAATCATATCAATATCCACAAGTCCGAATACCTGACGCTTGGCTTCTGCAACAAAGCGGTTCCCCGGACCAACAATCTTGTCCACTCGCATGACACTCTCTGTTCCAAAAGCCAGCGCGCCAATCGCCTGAACTCCTCCGATACCGATCACCTCCGTCACGCCAGACAGGTGGAAAGCCGCAAGAATGGAGGGCGGAACCTCTCCATTTCTGGCCGGAGTCACACCGACAATATTTTTAACACCGGCGACCTTCGCGACAAGAGCGGTCATCAAAACCGTTGAAGGATAGGCTGCTGTTCCACCAGGAACATAAATACCAACACGCTCCAGTGGGGTCAGACGGAATCCGGCCTTTCCCGGGGAAGGAAGGTGGTCGTGCAATAAGGACAATGCGGAGACATGATAATCGCAAATTCTTTTTTTGGCTTCCTGAAAAGCTTCCCGAACATTGCCAGGAAGACTGTTCCAAGCAACAGGAAGTCTCTCAGGATCAATTGCAAACGCTTTCTCATCCCCTGAAAAACCGTCAAGAGAACTTGCCCACTTTAAGACACCGGCATCTCCCTTCGTGCGGACATCATAAAGAATTTCCCGAACGGCTTCCCTGACTTCCTGAGCATCAGCATCTTCCGAACGATCAAAAATCGGGCGAAGGAGATTCTCCGCCTCAATGGGAGAAGCGGGCGTGAAAATTCGGCTGTTCGCGGAAAAAATGGATGGATCACTCATTGGCCAAAAGACTCCTCAAAGAATGGGAAATCCTGTCAAGTCAGGAAGAGATAACGGGATCTTTCGGAACATGCGGGACAATCCTCTCAAGGAAAGATCTGATTGCCTGATTCCTTTGGGGCCAAGCCGCCCGACTGACAACGATCCTTCCTGTCGAGGCAAGGATTTCATCAACAATTTCAAGATGATTCTCCCGAATGGTTTTCCCTGTGGCAACAAGATCCACGATACGGTCGGACAACCCCACCTTTGGTGCAAGCTCAAGGGATCCATGAAGTTTCAGGATCTCAACAGAGACACCTCTGGACACATAATACTTTTCTGCCAGTCGAGGGTATTTTGTTGCGACACGGATCGGACGACCAAGGGGAGGCGGTCCTTCCTGACCGAGAGGTGCAGCCACAACCAGACGGCAAAAACCGATCTTCAGATCCAACGGTTCCAGAACGGGCCTGTCCTCCTCCAGAATCAGATCCAGACCGACAACCCCCATATGGGCCCCGCCATACTCCACATAGGACAGGACATCGGATCCCCTGACCATCAGTATCTCAAGGCTACCGTCCTCTGAAAGGAATGTCAGCTTTCTGCTCCCGGGGGAAAAGTCCGGGAAGCGATATCCCGCACTCTCCAGTATCTCCATCGTGTCGGTCAGGAGCTTGCCCTTTGCCAGGGCAAGCGATAAAGAACCCGTTCCCTTTCCCGAGCTTTTTTCAATTCGTTCCGAACGATTCAAAGAAATACCACCTCTGTCAGACCTCTTCACTTTCTCGCCAGATTTTCCCACCGACACCGGATAACTTTTCCTCGATCCTCTCATATCCCCGATCAATATGGTAGACCCGCTGGACGGTCGTTTCTCCATGAGCCACGAGACCGGCGAGAACCAGACCAGCTGAGGCACGAAGATCCGAGGCCATCACACATGCACCCTCAAGAGAACATTCTCCCCTGACAAATGCATGAGATCCCCTGACTTCAATGTTTGCACCCATTCGATTCATCTCCATCACATGGGTGAATCGACTTTCAAAAACGGTTTCTATCAGCGTCGACGGTCCGGTGGAAATTGCCATCAGGGGAAGAATCTGTGCCTGCATATCTGTGGGAAATCCTGGATACGGATCTGTCATCACCGTAGATCCCCGTGGAAAAAGAACTCGGGAAAGAGTGATCCGGTTTCCCGTTATTTCAATTTCCGCTCCCATTTCTTCAAGAGTTGCGATAATCGATGACATCTGATCCGGAAGCACTCCGGAAATGGAGAGGGGATCACCCATCAATGCTCCGGCAACAAGAAATGTCCCTGCTTCGATCCTGTCAAACATCACGTCGTATCTGGCATCCCCAAGTTCATCGACTCCCGTTATTTCCAGAACGGAGGATCCGATTCCCGTTATTTTGGCGCCTCTTGCCACCAGGCAATGGGCAAGGTCAGCAATTTCCGGCTCTTGTGCGGCGTTTGAGATTCTGGATGTTCCAGAGGCAAGAACTGCCGCCATCAGAATATTTTCAGTACCTGTCACCGTCGGATAGGACAAATGGATATCACAGCCAACCAACCCATCGGTTGACGCATCAATATAACCGTGATCGATGGAAATGCGGGCTCCCATTTTCTGAAGGGCATGAAGGTGCAGGTCAACCGGTCTCGCTCCTATCAGGCATCCGCCCGGAAGAGACACCCTAGCCTTTTTACGTCGGGCCAAAAGGGGACCAAGACAGAGGATGGAGGCTCGCATCACACGCACGAGATCATATGGAGCTTCGGTCGGAGTCAGATCCCGCTCGGAAAAGGAAATATTGCTGGCCCATGCCGCCCGGGAAGAATCATGACCTGCCTGAATTCCCAGTTGGGAGAGCAACTTTATGGCAGTGGTGATATCTCTCAGACAGGGAATATTCCCAATTGTGAGTCCCCCCCCCAACAAGGTTGAGAACAAAATGGGCAAAGCCGCGTTTTTGGAACCGGAAACAGGAATCGTCCCGTTTAACAGTTGCCTCCCCTCAATGCGGAAACGGTCCAATCTCTAATCCTTCCTTTCCCAGATCACAACCCGATCATGTCCTGCCCAATCGGATACAAATTCAGCCGGACCAAATCCTTCGATGAGAGCAAACGGTCCGGAGCTCTCAAAAGCCCAACGTTGACCGGCACCGATCTCCATCGCCATAAGACCGCCTGAAGCCACCCTGTAAGGAATGTCCGAATACAGGATTTGCCGGTAACAGTCGAGACCATCCTCCCCACCATCCAGTGCCCGATGGGGTTCATAATTTCGGACCTCGTCCATCAGGCTCATGATTTCTCCGGAAGCAATATAGGGGGGATTCGAGACAATCAGGTCAAAGGGGAGACCTGGCAAAATCGCATCATCCCAATTTCCCGCCAAGAGGCTTAAACGGTTTTCGAGAGATAGCCGCTTTCTGTTTTCCATCATACATTCCAGCGGCGCCGGCTCTATATCCACAGCGACCCCCCTTGCCTCCGGAAATAGCGAAAGAAGAGAGCAGATGATGGCACCTGATCCGCCTCCAAGCTCGAGAATGCTTTTGGGAGGACAGCCTTGTCTCCGGAGAAATATCTGCTCGATCAGGAGCTCTGTCTCCGGCCTCGGGATCAGGACACCCGGGCAAACCGAAAAAATCGTTCCGTAAAACGGAACGTTTCCAGTGATCAGATGGAACGGCTCTCTATTCCTGCGGCGAGCAATCCGTTCGACGTAAAGGTCGGCCAACTCCGGAGGCAATGGTCTCGGTCCATTGATCACAACAGACCCGACGCCTCCCAGAATCGATGCCATCAAACCCCTTGCTTCCCGATCAGGAGCATCTTCAAGCTCCAAAAGCATCCGGGTTCCCCATGATAGCCACTCATCAACCGTCATGGGGCGTTCATGGCCAGTAGGATGATCTACCATGAACGCCCCTTTTTTGAAAGAAAACGGACTTATCAGACATTCGCGATCAGACAGGAAATGGTTTCATCCAAACTGCTCTATCTCCCGAGCCCTCTCCTGTGCCCTGAGAGCTCCGATAAATGGATCTATCTCCCCCTCCATCACCTGGTCAAGCTGGTAGAGCGTCAAACCGACCCTGTGATCCGTGACCCGATTTTGGGGAAAGTTGTAGGTCCGAATCCTTTCGGAGCGATCTCCGCTTCCAACCTGACTTTTCCGATCAGAGGCGATAATCTCGTTTTGACGACTCATCTCCCTTTCGAGAAGTCGAGACCTGAGAACTTTCATTGCCTTCGCCCGATTTTTCAGCTGAGAACGCTCATCCTGGCAGGAAACCACAATATTGCTGGGTATATGGGTAATGCGGACAGCCGAATAAGTCGTATTGACACTTTGTCCGCCAGCGGATGAGGCGCAAAAAGTATCAATTCTGAGGTCCTTGGCATCAATCTGCACATCCACTTCATCTGCCTCTGGCATAACGGCAACCGTAACGGTCGAAGTGTGGATCCGCCCACCCGCCTCGGTAACAGGCACTCTCTGAACCCGATGGACACCGCTCTCAAACTTGAGCAGACTGTAGGCACCACGGCCCTGAACGTGAATGACAATTTCTTTTGAGCCACCGATTTCGGTATCGCTCGTTTCCATGATTTCGGCCTTCAGGCGATGCCGATCCATGAATCTCATATAAAGGCGACCCAGTTCACGGGCAAAAAGACCCGCCTCATCTCCTCCTGCACCTGCCCGGATCTCTAGGTAAAGATTTTTCTGGTCAAAGGGATCCGGAGGAAAAATCGAGTCCAGAAGCTTACCCTCGAGAGAAGCAATCTCCCGGGAGATCCGCTCTTCTTCGGCTCCGATCAGATCGGACATCGAGGGATCGCTCCGGATCTCGTCAAGATCGGAGCGCTCTTTTTCCATCTGGCAGAAACGTTCGTAAGCCTCTACAATCGAAGAGAGCTCCGACTGGTCCTTGGCAAGTTTCATATAGAGGGTATGATCCTTCGAAACCGAAGGATCCCCCATCTTACCGGTAATTTCCCTGTATCGCTCAATCATTGCCTCGATACGGGGACGAACCTTCTCGATCATGCCAGAGGGTGGCAAACCTGATCCCTTCTGTTCAGCTTACTTGCCAGCCTGACGATATCTCTTGTTGAAGCGATCGACACGGCCTTCAGCATCAATGATTTTCATCGTTCCTGTAAAGAAGGGATGACAGAGGTTACAAATTTCAATCTTCAGGTCGCCTGTGGTGTTTCTTGTCTCAAAGGTATTTCCACATGCACAGCTGACAGTGGCAATTTCATACTCGGGATGAATTCCTGGTTTCATGATTTTCTCCTAAAAAGTGACGATTTAATGAATGATGAAACGGGATATTACCCCTTCATCATCCGTTCAAGAAACTCCTTGTTTCCTTTGGTGCCTTTCATGTTCCCCAGCAAGTATTCCATATCATCCTGAGGGTTATTGGAATTCAGCGCCTTTCGCAAGATCCACATCTTGTTGAGTTCATCCTTGTCAAGAAGAAGTTCTTCCTTACGGGTTCCGGATCGTGTGGGATCGATCGCCGGAAAGATTCTCCTGTCAGCAAGATGGCGATCAAGGTGAAGTTCCATATTGCCTGTTCCCTTGAATTCCTCAAAGATAACATCATCCATCCTGCTTCCGGTATCAACAAGTGCCGTGGCAATAATGGTGATACTACCACCTTCCTCAATATTCCTGGCAGATCCAAAAAAACGTTTGGGACGCTGAAGGGCATTGGAGTCAAGACCACCTGACAGAACTTTTCCGGAAGGGGGAGCCACGGTATTAAAAGCTCTGGCAAGACGGGTAATACTATCCAGAAGAATCACCACATCCTTTTGGGACTCTGCCAGTCGCTTGGCTTTTTCAAGAACCATCTCAGCGACCTGAATATGTCTTTGCGGCGGTTCATCAAAGGTACTGCTGACCACCTCTCCCTTGACCTGGCGCAACATATCGGTCACCTCTTCCGGACGCTCATCGATCAGGAGGACAATCAGTACAATCTCGGGATGGTTTCTTGCGATTGCCTTGGCAATTCCTTGAAGCAGGACGGTTTTTCCTGTGCGCGGAGGTGCCACGATCAAACCCCGCTGGCCCTTTCCGATCGGAGTGGCAAGATCCATCACCCTCATCGAGAGGTCATCCGGTGTTGTTTCCAGACGGATTCGCTCCATCGGATAAAGCGGAGTCAAATTATCAAAAAGAATCTTCTCCCGACCCGTGTCCGAATCCTCAAGGTTGACCTTTTCCACCTTAAGCATCGCAAAATACCGTTCACCTTCCTTTGGTGGACGGATCTGCCCCCAAACAGTGTCTCCTGTCCGAAGATTGAAACGGCGGATCTGGGAAGGGGATACATAAATATCATCCGGACCGGGAAGATAATTATAAAGTGGAGAACGGAGAAAACCAAAACCGTCCTGAAGGATCTCGAGGACCCCTTCACCATAAATCGTTCCATTTTTTTCGGCTTGAGCCTGGAGAAGAGCGAAAATCAGATCCTGTTTCCGCAGGTTGACCGCGCCTTCGATATGGAGTTCCTTGGCGAGATCCGTCAAATCGGCAATGCTTTTTTCTTTTAGTTCCGCAAGATTCATGAATGCCTCTCGCCTGTCAGAGCTCAAATTAAGCTTCCTTATTATTGAACAGACGTCAGATCGGGTGATGGTTGTCCAGCGATGGCCAAAAAACGGGCATCGCCGATCTATAACCGGAAAATCCACTGTCAAACAGGGATACCGGCACACAAGTCCCAAAAACCCTGAGGAGACCCTGGCTACGGGCGGCCACCGAAATACGACAGAAACTTCCTGAAATCTGATCTTTCAACAGAAAGTCTGATTGGTCATCTTGGGCAACTTCTCAGAATGTTTTGAGGGATATGGGAATGTTCCTATATAAAGTGGACCCGGGATCAGGGGGAAAACTGGGTTATAAACCTTAAAACAGCAGCTATCAACTATTTCAGGAGAAACGGACTAAAAAAACACATTCGGAGAAAACTACAGCAACGGGCACTTCATGTCAAGAGATCATGAGCAGGGAGGCAGATGACATGTCAACCACCTCCACTGTTCAAAAGAATGAACGCGTTATTACTTGGCGCTCAGGTTCAAGAGCTCTGGCTTCAGATTCCCGGCAGCCTCTTCCTTGACTGGCTGCTTGCCAACCCAGCTGGCACTTCCGGCAACACAATCCATATCATTTCCGCAGCCGAGACTTCTCTCATAAATGGCAGCTTCCCATGCCTGCTTTTCTGTGATCTGTCCTGCGCTCACAAAACCCACCATGGCGGGCTGGAGAGGGGATCCATTGGCGATGACCCAAAACATTTCGCCAGATGTTCTGACCTGTTCGAACTGCTTGTTGGTGAAATTGCGGGGAGCAGGATCCATTCCGGCGGCGCCAGGGCCGTTTCCGTCACCAGCAACACCATGACATGTATAGCAAGTACCGGCACCATTAAAAACTTCCTTGCCCTTCGCAATTGCATCAGCAGTCACGGGGAAAGGGGGATTCATTGCCTTGGCGGCGGCAAGCTGATCAGCTGGAACGCGTGGTTTCAGGATGTCGAGCTCACCAGCGAATGCCTGAGCTGAAGCGAAGCCAATCACAGCTGCACCCATAACAGCCATTGTCCAAATCCTCATGAATTAAGCCCTCCAAAAAAGAAAATAGTGATAGAATGTCACCCTAATGGTCCGATTGAACATGAGCCGACGGCTCACACCCTAAAAAAAACACTCTGCCGACCCTCAAAACCGGGCTTGGGCGGAACGTTCCTTCAGGGACATGGCTAATGGCACACATTTTCGTCAGGATCCCACAACATTCAACCATTCCCTCAAGTTGATGTCAAGCGCTTTCATCACAGCATGCTCTAAAACAGGAAAACGGTTGACAAAGGATGCCATTTCCATTTTTTACTCCATATTAAGGAGAAATGGTCTGACACACTATCCTATCAACTTTTTGAAAAAACTAGGGAGACCTGAACACTTGTCCGCGCATTCCCTTTCTTTGACCGCAGGTCAAGCGGGGATCAAGCGGGCGGTTTGGGCTTGGGAAGTTTTTCCTTGCTCCCTTGGCTTTCGACATACCGGAAGACGGTTGTCAGCGTCGCTTCGCCGACGCACCGACATAGTAGGCCCGATGCCAGAAATACGGCTCCCGGTAGAACGGCTTGAGATGCTCCGAAAAACGGTTTCTCGCTCGTCTGGAACTCGCCGTTTTCAAATTGTTGATCGGGGTGGAGATATTAAGGGCCGGATGAATCTCCGGCAAAAGAGGCACATGATCCGCTTCGCCTCCAACTCCAGCAAGCTGCAACGCCATTCCTCCAGAATGTCTCCAAAGGCGCCCTTCAGATAGTCGAGAAATAGCGGAGTGAGGGTTTTTCTCCGGTACTTTGTCGCAAAAACAATATGTAGCTTAAGATAATGGACGACATTGGAGCAGGACTTGTTTGCTTGAGTTTCCATGTGAGTAAAGGTATCCTGCTCCCATGCAGACCGGCAAGCGCTTTCGCGCCTATCCCACTCCGCCCAGGAACAGATCCTGCTCCAATGGATCGGAGACCAGCGGTTCATCTATAATGCCAAGGTATCGGAAGACCGGTATGACCGGGCCTTCGCCAAAAAAGCGGTCTCTCTTTCCGGAATACCCGTTCCCATCGATCAGGAGTATGCACGTTTCATCGGCCCGGACACCCCCTGGCTCCGGGATGTCCCCTCCCAGATCCTCAGAAACGGGGCGGTTCGCTGGAAACAGGCGATGGGACGATCCTTTTCCGGAATCGCCAGAAGACCCGTCTTCCAGAAAAAAGACGGACGGCAATCGGGCTGGATCACTTCCGAGCTCTTCTCTTTTCGATATAAAGACAAAACCCACACCGAGGAGCTTGTTCTCGGAACAATGAAGTTCCCCCTGGGGGATCTGGTCTTCAAGGCCCATACCCCATATTCCCGTCCCTCCTCCCTTCACGTCTTGGTCGAGGGCGGGGAAGAGGTTCGCCTCCTTCTCCTCGGACGACGGACTCCTGGCTCCTGATGTTTTCGGAAGAGGAGCTCCGGAGTCAAACGCTCGGCTTCGACCGGGGCGTGACGATTCCGGTCATGGCAAGCTCCGGTCGAAGAATCGATTTCTCCCCGATCCAGAAGATCCGGATGGAGAAGAAGGAGCGGGCCAAAAAACGCTGGCAACGAAAACTCTCGCGACAGGTCAAAGGCTCGGACAACCGAAGAAAGAGCCGGAAGCGTCTGGCCCGGACCTTCGAATACGCAAAAAAGGTCCTGAAGGATGTGATCCACAAGGCCACCCGTGACCTCGTCTCCGAACCGGACCGGAGCCTCTTCGTCGTCGAGGATCTCAATGTCAAGAACATGACGAAGAGGCCGGAACCCAAACAGGACGATTCGGGACGGCATGTCCGGAACGGAGCCCGGGCCAAGGCCGGACTCAACCGGGCGATCCTGTCGTCCTGCTGGGGGCTGTTCGTCCTCTTCCTTTCGTACAAGTCTCTTCGATCCGGGAAGCTCGTGATCAAGGTCTCACCGCAATACAGTTCGCAGGAATGCGTCCGGTGCGGGCACATTCACCCGGACAACCGGCCTTCCCGGGCCGAGTTCATCTGCCAACACTGCGGACTAAAAGACAATGCCGATCACAACGCCAGACGAGTCATCGCCCGAAGGGGGGTCCGGCTTCTTCTGGAATGGAAGATCCAGAAAAAAGAGATTTGGCGGTGCGGGATCGGAAAAGGGAAACAACTAGGGCGGGAACCGTCCGAAGTCAAAGCCTCCTTCGATTCCGATCAGACGCGAAGGCCAAAACGCCTTCGCGAAACCTCGGCGAAAGAGGACATCCGCTCGCGAGACCGGAAACACCTCCGGAAGCCGCAAAACGTTTAGGAGCAGGAGAGTTCATTGATCGCGACCTATTATGTCACGGATTCGCTGAGCCATGATTCCGGATCGAATCATCCGGAATCGTCTGAAAGAGTGAGATCTCTGAACACACTTTTTATCTCCATGGAGAAAGAGAGACTGACCACAATACATGAGATTTCACCTGCAAAAGACCTTTCTCTTTTTCGGATGGCTCATGACCCTGCCTATATTGATTTTCTGGAGAGACCCCCAAAACCGCTTCCGATCAGTATTGATCCAGACACATCCCTATCCCCAGGCTCTCTTGCCGCCATGAAAGGGCTTTCCGGAGCAATCACCACAATCAACAAACAAATCGGTTCCAGCCAGAGAGCATTTCTTCTGGCAAGGCCACCCGGCCACCACGCCCGGCGATCAGCCGGAATGGGGTTTTGCCTTGTCAACACCATCGCCACTCAGGCGCTCTCTCTTCTCTCTTGGAACCCGACACTCCGGATTGCCATCTTCGACTTTGATGTCCATCACGGAAACGGCACAGAAGAAATTCTGGGAAAAACACCTGGAGTCCTTACCATCAGCACGCACCAGTACCCTTTCTATCCCGGTACCGGAAGCGGACGGGAGAATCATACTGGCCCTTCAGGAGAGGGGTTGCTGGATATTCCCCTCCCTGAAGGAACCACTGACGATGCCTATTACCGGACTTTCGAATCCTGCATCCTGCCTAGGCTCACCAGGTTTGCACCTGACGTGTTGCTCGTTTCTGCCGGGTTTGACGGCCATCGGGAGGATCCACTGGGGGGATTTCTTCTGACGGAAAAAACCTATCGGCATATAGGGAAACAGCTTTCTTCCGTTTTTCCGTCCACTTTTATTGTCTCGATCCTTGAAGGAGGGTATAATCTGAGGGCCCTGACAAATAGCGTCAGGTCTTACATGGAAGGACTGAACAGTTGACGACAACAAATCAATCAGCCCCTCACGATTTTACGCATATCCTTCAGACAACGATGCAAGGGTGGAAAGTCGTCGCCAGCCATATTCCGCTGATCAGGAAAGACCTTCCGGGCGCTCCCGGGGAATGGTGCTTCAACCCGAGGGAAGAGGACAGTGCCGGGATCCGCACTCTCGTTTCCCATTGGGATCGAATGGAAGAGGATCTCCTCCCCTTGCTCTCCTCGGCCAATCCTCTTCTCGGAGGAGAGATGAGGGAACTTTTACGCATTGTCAGGGCAAAGCTTCTCTTCAACGAGCGTAATCATCATTTTGTAGGTTATGCCCTGGCCAGCGATCCCACCGGCCAAGGCAGCCGTTCACGATTTATCGAATCGATGGAGAGAACCATCGCCCATATTGACAAAAGACTTTCGGAAACGTTTTCATCAGCACCCCCAAATGACAAGAGGCTCCAACCTTGAGCGACCAGGATCACCCATCCCATCCGGATCACCAACAGACTGGCACCCACACTCATGTTCCGTCAGGGATTTGCGATGCTTGCGGGAAAGTGGGCGTCGACCTTTACAAGGTGAGTTTGGGAAAAGATTTTTTCAATCGCACTTATGACCGTTTGTCCCATACGGAAGATCTTCATCCAAAGTGGTTCTGCTCTCCCTGTTCGCTTGAAAAAGGCTATCAGCGGGATGTCAGGAATATCCATCAGGAGCTTGAAAAACTTTTGGCCGATGGGTCGTCTCTATTATCCGATGAGAAAACCTTGCTTCAGGCAATCAGCCATGTTGAAAAAATTGAATCTCATGTCAAAAGGGGCAGAAAGATCCATGTTCTTCTCCCCCCCAGGGAGGTTGGACTTCTCCTCATTGAACTTCAGCAAGCCCTTGCAGCAAGACTTCCGACAGAACACTCCCAATCTTGAAACGAGAGAGAGGCTTTTGAATGGATCAGGAACCCCAATCCGCCAGACGAACAAAAACGCCCGCTGAAATCATTTTGGAAACGTCAGGAATTCCTGATGAACTCAAAAAGAAGCTTCTCCCGATCATCTCCGCACTCACCAGCGGAGGAAGGATCATGGCGTCCCTCATCGCAAGAGGACCCTTGCTTGGTATTACCGGCTCAGCAGGAAAAGAAAACATTCAGGGAGAAGAGGTTCAGACACTTGACCGGATCGGACAGGATACCTTCTGCCAGTTACTTGGAGAAACCCAAAAAGTCCGGGAACTTCTCTCCGAAGAGGAACCCCTGCCAACCCTCTTCCCCCAAGCTGACCCCGATGGTCTCCTGATCGCCATGGATCCACTCGATGGATCCTCGAATATCTCGGTCAATGCTTCAATCGGGTCAATCTTTGCGATATTCAGTTCTCCCCCATCTTCAGATCGGGGAGAGATTTTTGGAGGAGACAAAAGGAAGCTTATTGCAGGAGCATACATTCTCTATAGCGCATCCACCTCTTTTGTGATCGCGGTCGATCAAAAAACCTACCTTTTTACGATGGACCCATCGTTTGGAGGAGAGTTTCTCGGGACAGGCGAACCACTGCATTTCCCCTCAGGCGGGAAAATCTACAGCACAAATGAGTCCTATTTTCCTCTCTGGGAAAAGGGTATCCAGGATTACATTACATGGGTCAAGTCCGGAAGGAAGCCTGTCATGACAAGCCGTTATATTGGTGCACTCGTGGGAGATCTTCACCGGAATCTTCTCAAGGGCGGAATCTACCTTTACCCGGCGGAAGGGGCTCCGGGAAAGAGCCATGGAAAACTCCGACTTCTCTATGAAGCTTACCCTATGGCCCTGATCTGCCAGTTCGCCGGAGGTATTGCCAC
Source organism: Nitrospirota bacterium (assembly GCA_021838765.1). Next base: position 75 of record JAKCCY010000027.1, on the reverse strand, counting down.
AGATGGGAACCGCTCTATTTTATCAATCAAGCCAGGATCAGACCTTCATGCAAGAGTTCCCCTCATCGCGGGACC
>JAKCCY010000026.1 GCA_021838765.1 Nitrospirota bacterium | reverse complement strand
TCATCTTCATTTGTTTGAAGAAGCTTTTTCCATTCACCTCGCAACTTCCGGACACAAAATTACCGCAACCGGGGAAAAAGACAATATTCTTCATGGGGAAAAAGTCATTCTTGACCTGGCATCCCTGATGGCCAGCGGATACGCAATCAGGGAAGAAGAAATTCGCCAGGCAATAAGCCTGACCCGAAACGATCCGGGAATTACGTTAAAAGACCTTCTTGCAGAATATATTCCGATCAACAGCAGAAAACGGGTTATTTTTCCAAAATCGGCCCATCAGCTCGAATACATTCAGGCAATCAAAAAAAACGATATCGTCTTTGGAATAGGTCCGGCTGGCACAGGGAAAACATACCTTGCAATGGCCATGGCAGCCTATCATCTCCTCAAACACTCCTGCAGAAAGATCATTCTTGTACGCCCCGCAGTCGAGGCCGGCGAGAAGCTTGGATTCCTTCCCGGGGACATTGCCGAAAAAATCAATCCGTATTTGCGTCCCCTGTACGATGCGCTGTTTGATATGATCGATGCGGACAAGGTTCAAAAAATGATGGAAAAACAGGAAATAGAGATCGCTCCACTTGCTTTCATGAGGGGACGAACTTTAAACGATGCGTTTGTTATCCTTGATGAGGCACAGAATGCCACTCGCGAACAGATGAAAATGTTTCTGACAAGAATTGGCTTCAATTCAAAGGCAGTCATTACCGGAGACATTACACAAGTTGATCTTCCAAGTGACCGCTCCAGCGGACTCGTGGAAGCAAGCAAGATTCTGAAAAATATTGAAGGGATAAAATTTCTCCATTTTAGCGAGGTGGATGTCGTCAGACACCGTCTTGTACAGGAAATTATCAAGGCCTATGAAAAACATGCCCCGGAAAAGAGTACTGGCAGACCTTCTGCCAGTACATAACAACTCACATGCCTCTGGGCAGATTAGCAGAAAGCGCTGGGACATCTGGATCCTGACGGGCATAAGCCTTGTTCTGGCCATTGTAAGAATCAATCTGGGTCTTTTTTCTACGCCATTTTCTTCCACATTTCTCAAAAACCAGCCCGTTCCCTTGTCTCCAGAAACGCAGGCAGACTCGATCCATGTATTTCTGGGAACAGCCATTCTGACCTTTTTGGCCATTCTCTCGACAAGGATCCTCTACCGGACCCTGATGGATCCCCCCAATGAATTCGAACGAATCAATCAGAAGCACTTCCTCCAGATCCTGCTGGGAGGCATTCTTCTCTTTCTGATCATCCTCAGCACACTGTCCATATTGCTCGGACAAGATATCACTGCCCCCATCTTGTCCTCCCATCATTTTCTGGTTACAGAAAATATCGAGCTGATTTCCATCATTCTGATCGGAAACATCATCACACTCCTTCTTGGGAAAAAAACAGCAACGCTTTTTTTCCTGATATCAGGGATGATCATTGCGGTAGTTCCCACATCCCGCTACGAGATGGTAATTCTTCCCCTGATTGCCGGACCGATTTCAAGCAGCCTCGCACTGCTTCTCCCTGGAAGAATGGGGTCACTCAAATCGGGACTTCTCTCAGGAATTGTCACGGGAGTGCTATTTTTGGGAATAGAGATCTCAGTGGGAACTCCATCCCTTTTTACCCTCAAGACGGAGAGCATTGCTGTTATTGCAACAACGCTTTTGTTTCCCATGCTGGAGAATGTGGCAATGCCACTGCTGGAAAAAAGCCTGGGACTCTTGTCGGAAGCCTCCCTGACAGAACTTCTCGATCTTAATCACCCTCTTTTGCATGAGTTTTCCCAAAAAGCACCGGGATCATTCTTTCACAGTCTGGCAGTCGCACAAATTGCTGAGGCAGCAGCACTGTCTATCGGTGAAAACACAAAACTGGCAAGGGTTTCAGCCTATTTTCATGATATCGGCAAGATGGACAAGCCACAGTACTTCATTGAAAACCAAACAACGTTCAATCGCCATGAACTCCTGACACCGAGAATGAGCTCACTCATTCTCATCGATCATGTCAGGAAAGGCATTGAAATCGCCAAAAAGCACGGTCTCCCCGAAGCCATCATCAGTGCCATTCCAGAGCATCACGGGACACGGATCATGCAATACTTTCTCAGGAAATCCCGCGACGGCTCTACCGGCCCTGCCGATTTTCCGTCAGAGTCGGATTTCCGCTACTCAGGACCGAAGCCACAGAGCAAAATCACCGCTATTCTCATGATGGCAGACGCAATCGAGGCGACAGGAAGGGCTGTCAAAATCCAGGACGCCTCCCCTGCCAGAGCCATATCGGTCATTGACGAAACACTCCTCGAAATCCAGCGGGACGGACAACTTGATGAGTGTCCACTGACTATTTCAGAAATCGCCACCTTAAAAGAAGTTTTTGTCCGGACACTCTTACAGACGCAACACAAGAGAATCGCCTATCCCGGTGGAAAACCACCCGTAACAGCACCTTCATGGAAACCACAGAATGCCGGTTGAAGTGATCAATCTTCAAAGAAAGTTCGAGATCAATCCGCTGTTGCTTGCCAGAATCACCGAACTGGGGCTGCAATCCTTAAAGCGCTCCCAGGATGTTATCGCCCTGATCTTCATCAACGATCAACGGATGCGCAATCTGAACAGAACATTCAGGGGCAAGGCAAAAACGACTGACGTTCTGTCATTTTCCTATAAGAATGAGAAATCATTAAGAGGACTGGGCACTCCCGACGGAGAGATCGTGATTTCCCTCCAACAGGCGCATAAACAGGCTCTTGTTGCCGGAATTTCCTTATTCAGTGAGATCGTCAATCTGGTCATACATGGACTGTGCCACCTAAAGGGGTATGATCATGAACTTGGAGATCGAGAAGCTCTCCTCATGAAAAAAGCAGAAAGAAAAACAGCAAACTTCATTCAAAAATCCTATACTCAATGGATTGACTCACAACCTGAAAATCATTTGAATCAACCCTACGGTGGCGATCAACCATTCTTTCAGGGGAAAATCCCTGACACCCCCGATAACCGCTAGAAGAAGCTCTTAACATCAAGGAGAAAGGAGCGGCGCATCTGACTTCCATCCCCTCACCATAATGGGACAGAGGAAGATAGCATGCCCTCAATATGAGCCTTTTTCAAAAATTTACAGATGGACTGAAAAAAACACGCAATAGTCTCGCAGAGAAAATTGACTCACTTTTCAAAAAAGAGCGATCAACGCATTTCCACCAAGAGCTTGAAACCATTTTGCTCTCCTCCGACATGGGCCCCAAAGTGGTCACAAAGCTTATTTCAGACCTTAAAGAATGGGAACGCTCTGATCAATCATCACCGTTTTCCGATGCCAGGGCTTTTATCATTGATCAAATTGCACGATCCTTTCCTGAAAAACCTGCAATATGGGAAAGCGGCACGCCCCATCTGCCGATGGTCATTCTTGTTGTGGGCGTCAATGGTGCCGGAAAAACAACAACAGTCGCCAAGCTTGCCGCCCGATTCAAAAATGAAGGGAAGTCGGTCATCCTTGGCGCCGGAGACACCTTCAGGGCGGCAGCCATCAAACAGCTTGAACTTTGGGGAGAAAGGCTTTCCGTGCCGGTTGTTCACCAGAAAGAAGGGGCAGATCCCGCGTCCGTTGCCTTCGATACCGTAAAAGCAGCCATTTCGAGAAAGATCGATATTGCCATCATTGATACGGCAGGAAGGCTTCAGACGAAAAACAACCTTATGAGCGAACTCTCAAAAATATATCGGCTTGTTGTCAGGGAAATGGGGAATGCCCCGATCGAAACGCTGATTGTCCTGGATGCAACGATTGGTCAGAATGCCATTTCACAGGTGAGGCATTTTGGAGAGGCGGTTCCACTAACGGGAATGATTCTTTCGAAGATGGACGGAACCTCCAAGGGAGGGATAGCCGTTGGGCTTTCAAGGGAATTCAACCTCCCAGTCCGATTCATCGGCGTAGGAGAACAAAGCGCAGACCTTTTGGAGTTCGAACCAGATCTTTTTGCAAAATCAATTTTTCAGTCAGAGAATTGACCCGGAAGATCCTTTCTCTCGGGCAGTGCCTTTGCCATCGCTTCGGCCATTTTTCTGACGGGAGCAGACTTCCCGGTCCAGATCTCGAAAGACAAGGCCCCCTGAAACAGAAGCATTGAAAGCCCGTCTGAGGAGGGAATCCCCTTTCTTCTTGCCCAGGAAACACACTCTGTGTCCCCTTCCCGTTCATAGGAAAGGTCGAAAACAGATGCAACTTTTGTTTCGTCGAGGGGTTCCAGCGGAGGAAATTCTCCGCGCACAGGAAAGGCGTTTCTCGACAGAGTGTTGATCACATGCCAGTCTTTTCCGTCGAGAGACGACTTCAGATCCTCAAGAGAGTTCATCGATATCTGCCTCTCACGGGAAAGCTCTTCCAAAAGGACTCTTACGCGATCCGAAGACCGGTTGACCACCTTGATTTGGGGTACATCCATGGAGGAAAGGGCTTCAAGGACCGCCCTCGCTGATCCGCCGGCCCCGAGCACAATGAAATTGCCACTCCCGTATCCCGTTTTTTCCAGAAAACGGGAGTAAGCCTTTTTAAATCCGGGGACATCAGTATTATACCCTTCCCACAGACCTTCTCTCGCGACCACCGTGTTGACGGAACGGATCTTCGATGCAATCCCATACACATGGTCGACCTTCCGATAGGCAAGCTCCTTAAACGGGAGCGTTACATTAAATCCGGAGATAGCAAGGTCTTTGAGGAAAAAAAGGGTGTCCTCCGCCCGTGCTGGGTCCAGGTCGAGAGGAATATAGGCAGCATCAATCTCACAAGCATCAAATGCTGCCTGCTGAAAACAGGGAGAGAGGGAATGCGCCACAGGATGGCCGATAATAGCGAAAAAGGCCCTCATGCGATTTCTTTTAAAACATAACGGAAAATCACCCAAAGCAGAACGCCTGCAAGAAGTGAAACCCCTCCGATGAGAGCCCCCTTTGGTCCGGATGCGATCATGTAAATAAAAACTCCGATAAAAAATAATACTCCAAAGAAGTACTGGATCACCTGGAACCAGTCCGAACGACTCATTCGTGCCGGAGCAAGGTCATCTTGCCCTTCAGGCTCAATGGGAGCACCGGAGTCTTTCTCTTTTGGATCATCCATCGATTTTCCCTCTTTCCAGCTTCAAATGGCACCATCAACCAATCGGCACAAACTCCCGATTCTGTATTATAGTGTTAGCGGAGGGCAGGAACAATCCAATAGGAAGCAGTCACAGACTGCGTCCACAAAAAAGACAAGGGGCATTCATCCCCGCTTGGCAGGAAACCCCCAGGAGGGGATATTCTGCCTTAAAGAAGGATCAAATGGCTGATTCGAACAATCAGGACAACGAACATCACTTTTTGCCGGAAATCATAGAAAGAATCCGGATGGCCCCCTCAGAACCGGGTGTCTATATCATGAAAGATGCAGAAGACCATATTCTTTATGTCGGGAAATCCCGGAACCTTCGCGACAGGATAAGATCCTATTTTACAACGCGCACAGGAAGGGGCAACCGGATCGCCATGATGGTCACGAAAATCAGGAATATAGAAACCATCGTAACCCGGACCGAGGTCGATGCACTCATTCTGGAAAACAGCCTGATCAAAAAGCACCGGCCAAAATATAACGTATTGCTGAGAGACGACAAAACCTATCCCTTGTTGAAGTTCACATGGCAGGAATCCTTTCCAAGGCTTTCTGTCGTCCGAAGGACACAGAACGATGGCGCTCTTTATTTTGGCCCATTTGTATCCCCCGGAGCTCTGAGGGACACCCTTAAACTCGTAGCAAGAACTTTCCCCCTGGCCTCCTGCGAAATTCCTCTCGATGGATCACTTGAGCGACCTTGTGTCGAGTATCAGATACAAAGATGCCTTGGACCATGCGCGGGACTTGTTTCCATTGCTGATTACAGGAAAGTTGCAAATGAGGTCAGACTCTTTCTCGAAGGAAAAAACGACGACCTTCTGAGCGCTCTGCATCAGGAAATGGCATCTCTTGCAAAAGATCTGAAGTTTGAAGAGGCGGCAAAAATCAGGGACCGCTTCCTCAATGTTTCAATGATCCAGGAAAAACAGGGAATATCTTTTGATATCCAGCACTCCGTCGATGTGGTAGCGGTTGTGCGGGATCCACCTTTTGTGCTTGTCGAACTTCTTCAGCTTCGTGGAGGAAGCGTAAGCGGAAAAAGGGAAATTGACATCAAAAATGGAGAGGAAGCTCCCGACTCCGAACTTCTGGGGGCTTTCTTCGATCAATACTATGGAAAAGACCTCTCCACGATTCCAGACGAGATCCTTGTCGGGAGCCCCATCCCGGAAGATGAGCTCATGAGTCTTGGCTGGCTCTCCGAAAAGAAATGTGGGAAGGTCAGGATTCACCATCCGCTCAGAGGGGACAGGAAAACTCTTCTGGATCTTTCCGTCAAAAATGGACAGGAAGCCCTGATCGAACTGAAAAAGCAAAAAGGTGCCTTCAAGGAAGCGCTTTCGGAGCTTGCAGAAATCCTTGGGCTTGAAGCACCTCCGTCTCTGATGGCTTGCGTGGACATCTCCAATATTGGAGATGCCTTTCCCGTCGCATCATACGTTACGTTCCGTGATGGAAAGCCTGAAAAGTCCGGATACAGGAAATTCAGGATCCAGCTTGAAAAAGGACAGGATGACTTCAAAATGCTTGCACATGTGATGGAACGTCAGTTCAGGGAAAATCCTCTTCCAGACCTTCTCGTCATAGATGGCGGGCCAGGACAGCTTGGCGCCTGTGTCGAAAAGCTGGCTGAGATGTCAAAGCTGCCGGCCTCACGACGGGTCGTCTCAATAGCAAAAGAGCGCTTCAGAACAGGAAAACTGGAACGCATTTTCATCCCCGGCCAGGAAAACCCGGTTATACTTCCCCCTCATAGCAAGGCAACGCATATCCTTGTCCATATGAGAGATGAAGCACATCGATTTGCCATCACATATCATCGATCCCTCAGGGAAAACATCCTGAGGGAATCAAGACTCCTCAAGATCCCCGGGATTGGAGCCGAACGGGAAAAAAAGTTGCTGAGGGAATTTCATTCAATAAACGCCATCATGGCCGCTCCAGTGGAGGAGATCATGCGTGTCGCCGGCGTTTCAAGGAATGTCGCACAAGCGATTCTTGAACTGGGAAAAGGCTGACCATGTTCATCAAGATCCTTCTTGTTGGATCAGGACTGCTCATTGTCAGTCTCGGAACCATTCTGAGGAAGTATATCGACCCCCTCTTTGACGATTACCCTCTCCTTGCAACGCTTGCGCTTGGCGTTGTCATCCTCACCTTTACCGCCGCCATCATGGTCATCAGCACAAACTATGCAAAACCTCTTCCTCCCCGCTCAAAAAAGAAAAGACCCGGAGATACACCGCCGCCGCCAATCTCCTTTTTTCTGGAATGGGGAATCATTGCATCAATCCTGATCTTGATGGGCATTCATTTTTCAGCCAGCCAGGCAACCCTGGCATGGGGGCTGTGGATTACCGGCGGAACCATTTTTATCTCTATCCTGTTCTTCCTGATGATTCCCTCAACCGTTCCTCAACAACTTCCCGGAGGAGAGGTCGGAACACGGCAAAACATTCTCCATCTTCCCCCCGGTGCTTTTGCCTTCTGGACAACAGCAATTTTTACCGGCGGATTTTTCCTCGTGATAGGAGCATTCCTAAAGCCTTACGCGACAGTTGCTGCAATCACGTCCTTTGGTGTCGGAACAGGATGGTGCATTTCAGCCTTGACCTTTGCCATTCTGACGGGGATCCTTCTCGGAGGGATCACGGTCGTTCAGAGCGGCAACAACAGCAAGCTTGTTCCGGAAGAAAATTTCAGTACATTTCAGGGAAACCAGGACTTTAAATTCTCCATCATGAAAGCCTATTCTGAGTTCATCAACCATCTTGGACTCTTTAAGGCCGAATACAACGGGATTCTTCTCTGGGGAGGAACCAGCGCTGGCAGAAACATCGTTGTCAGATCCTTTGCAGGAGAGTCCGGGAGATCGCTGCTCGAAATCAAACTCTCAAGTTTCAACCTCCTGGAAAAGCATATTCTGAAAGAGCAGCTCCAGAGATTTTTCAGAAAAATCAAAACGCTCCAGCCGGCACTCCTTCATATCACCGATTATGAAGAGGTTCTGGGAACCTCCGAAGGAGCCCTGCCCCCCCCCTGGAATCCATCAGGGAGTTTCTTGAAAAGATCCTTCATATGAAAAACACGTTGGTCATCGCGACGGTCTCCTCTCTTTCAAATATCCCTGAAGATTTCAGAACGCCACCAATCATGCGCTGGGTTCTTGAAGTTCCCCTGCCCGATCCTTTAAGCCGATCAAGTATTTTAAAAAGGAGTCTACTGACCGAGGCCAAGAAAAAAGAGGCACTATCAGGAGATATAGCATTGATGTCGGAAGAAATGATCAAAGGGTACGACCTTAAAAAGCTCGGAGAAATGATGGATGGCTTCAGCATCGAAGTCATTGAGGAGGTCGTTCATAATGCGCTCAATACCGCCAGGGAACTCAAGAGATCACTCCGTCAACTGGATCTCGACGTAGCGATTCGTAAAAAGAAACAGGGCATCCAGGATCCGACAATTGGCCCGATGGAAGCGATCCGAGCCATTCTCACTCCCGAAAAGATCCGTCTCCCCCTGATTGAAAAGGCGGTTGAGCTGGCGATCCAGAACAAGAGGCGATCGAGGGAACCGATCATCATTGTCGGACCGGACCCGATTCTCAGGATGCAGATTATCCAGCTTCTGGCAGAAAAGGAGCTTTTCAGTTTCAATGCCCTTCTCCATAAAGAGCTTTCAAGAAACAGCCTTGCCGCAATGCGAAATTTTATTATTCAGTCCAGAAAAAAGCGCCCCGCCATTCTCTATGTTGATCCGATCGAACTCCTTTTTCCCAGGGTGCAACTATCAAATTTCGGATACCACGGGGAAATCTACAATCAGAAAGTCATCGAGCTCACACAGGTTCTGCAGGACAAGCAGTACTGGTTTGTCGGAAGCACACCACAACTTTCAAGCGTCGATCCGATGATACTCAGGAAGCTGACAAAGGTTATCGACATCAACGAACTGCAACGGGAGCTCATCTCCCAGATCGAAGAACATGCCCTGGCCCAGATACTTGACGGGGTCCCACTTGAAAATGTCGATCTCAGCCAGTTTTTCAAAGAGCCGGTTCTCACCGGGGAACCCCCTCCAAAGGAGATCCCGGAGCCCGATCAGCCCACCTCCGGACCGGACAACATCCAGATCAATCTTCCTCAGCTTCCGACAACGTTGATTCCCGGCTATATGGGGAGAGACGAAATTCAAGAAGAAATCATCTCCGTTCTCGACAGCTCAAGAATGAAGATCAGGGCGGGAGGATCCAAGCTGCTGGGCAGTTTCCTTTTTATCGGACCGAAACAGACGGGGAAGAAAACAATGGCACAGTCCATGGCAGATCTCCTGTATAAAGACCCCAAAAGCTTCATCTATCGGGACATGAGCCTCTATGAAGAACTTTATTATTCAGAACAGTTGATCAGGAAACCCGTACTTGAGCGTTCAGCGGTCAATGTTCCCGAAGGACTGTGGGATCTTCTGAAGGAAAATCCGAATCAGCTTCTCTACCTCGACAATATTGAAAGAGCACATCCTTCGATCTGGGCTCCGATAGAAGAGCTTCTCCGGACAGGAGCCCTGCACTGGCAAAAACAGGAGCTGCCACTTGAAAACCTGACCATTGTCATGGCATCAACGCTCTTCTCCCCCCAGGACATTGAAGCGCTCGATGTTGAGGACAGAGCGGGGGAAGTAGCAAGAATCGTCCAGAAAAATGACAGGAGGCTCGCCTATCTTCCTGTGTTCCAGACACCCTTTCTCTCACTTCTCGACAGGATTCTTCCGTTTGTCCCTTATCGCGAGCAAGAACTCCGGGATGTCATTGACTTCGAGGTCAATCGGATTTTGAGATCCTTTCTTGAAGGGAAAAAGGCAAACATGACAATATCCACCGATCTTGGTCTTGTGGATGGAATTTACAACCAGATAGAACAGAAACATCCCGATTTCTCCAAAGCACGAACCATGACCCAAAACCTCATGCTGCCTGTCCTGCACAAGATTGACGATAAAATTGTCCCGGGATCCCCTCCACAGGAGATCGTCCTGTTCTGGAGCGGAAATAAAGTTGATATCATCGCCCACTCATATGCCCAGCCAACTCCAGAGCCGGCAAGCACAGTCTGATAGTCTGCGCAGCCTTGATAATCAAACTCCACTTTCAAAGGGCCCCCTATTTCATTGACACCGGAACGGTCGCATGTTTAAATTTGAACTGTCCCTCAAAAGAATTACCTGCGCAAAAGACAGCCAAGAGATCTTGTTCACAAGCTGTTCCAATACGTAACCTATAAATAGTCGGAAACGGGAGGCAGATAGTATGAGACAGGAATGGATAAAAAAGCGCTCGGGTGTAGTAACCCAGATGCACTTTGCACGCAAAGGGGTTATCACTGAGGAGATGGCTTACGTTGCCGAAGTGGAGAAACTCGACCCAGAACTTATACGATCTGAAATTGCCCGGGGAAGAATGATTATCCCCGCAAATATAAAGCACCCGGAACTGGTTCCAATGGCCATCGGTATCGCTGCCACATGCAAGATCAACGCAAACATCGGAAACTCTGCAGTGGTTCCTGACATACAAAACGAGCTGGACAAGCTGAAAGTCTGCATAAAGTATGGTGCAGACACGGCAATGGACCTCTCCACCGGACCCAAAATTCCTGAAATCCGGGAAGAAATCATTCGCAGGTCCCCCATTCCGATCGGAACGGTTCCGATCTATGAAGCCATCCAGAATGTGGGCGATCCCCTTGACCTTTCTCCGGAAGACCTTCTGAATGTCATTCGCTCCCAGGCAGAACAGGGCGTTGACTACATGACCGTTCATTGCGGAATCCTCAGGGAGTTCATCCCCCTGACCACAAGAAGGATCACAGGAATCGTCAGCCGCGGCGGTGCGCTCATGGCCCAGTGGATGAACCATCACAAGCTGGAAAACCCGCTCTACACACATTTTGATGAGCTCCTCGAGATTTGCCGGCAGTATGACGTGACACTCTCTCTTGGTGATGGACTCAGGCCTGGCTGTCTGGCTGATGCTTCCGACGAAGCCCAGTTTGCAGAACTCAAGGTTCTGGGCGAGTTGACCAAGCGTGCCTGGGAAGCTGATGTCCAGGTCATGATCGAAGGGCCGGGGCATGTTCCCTTTGACCAGATCGCCATGAATGTCGAAAAACAACAGGAGCTCTGTTACGAAGCACCATTTTATGTCCTTGGCCCCCTTGTAACAGATATTGCCCCTGGGTATGACCATATCACTTCATCCATTGGCGCAACGGCGGCAGGCAGCGCCGGGGCGGCCCTCCTGTGTTATGTGACACCCAAGGAGCATCTGGGACTTCCGAATCTGGAAGATGTCAGAAACGGAATTATTGCCTACAAGATTGCGGCCCATGCGTCAGATATTGCACGGCACAGGCCTGGAGCAAGAGACAGGGACGATCTCCTTTCGAAAGCCCGTTACGCCTTCGACTGGAACACCCAGTTCGAACTTTCCCTGGATCCTGACAGGGCCAAAAGCATGCATGATGAGACTCTTCCCCACGAGGTCTTCAAGACCGCCGAGTTTTGCTCAATGTGCGGACCCAAGTTTTGCTCGATGCATATCAACGAAGAGCTGAGAAAAGAGGCCGGGGCACCGATACTGCTCGACCCAAGAACCTCTCCTTCTCCAAATATCAGCCTGGAAGTGGCAAACGCCGAGAGATAATCGACACGAACACAAAGGTCGATTGGGTCTCTGAAGTAAAGACAGTCCCGCTTTGGTCTTGACCGGCTCCTTGCTGTTTATTTTTCAGCAGAAGGAGCCGGTTTTCATTTTTTTGGAGGATATAAGATGCCAAGCATGAGGCTTGGAGCTCCGGTGTTCTTCAACAATATCCCTTTTCAGATCGAAGAGCGCCAGATCCTCCGCGAGATGCGCATTCCCAAAAAGTCTTTCCTCAAGGATCTCGATGAACCGGGGCTCGCATCCCAGATCAAAAAAGCGATTGATGAAGGATACCGGCTGATCCATGGTCGCGGAGTGTTCCGGACCCTTTCCATTACGGGGGTCGAAGACAAGAAAGTGCTTACCCGGGAAACAAACACATTGTTTGTCGGGGAAAAGATGGTTAAACTGCTTAAAAATTGCGACTATGCGACACTCCTTGTCGCAACAATCGGACCACAAGTTGAAGACCGGGTCGACGAGCTTGCCGGAAGCGAACCTGCCTATTCCTATTTCCTGGAACGGGTGGGAGCATGGATGGCCGACTACATGGGAATCGTTATTGACCATGCAATCGAAAAAGAAATCATCCGGTTCGGATACAAAAAGACATTTCGATTCGGAGTAGGCTACGGAGATTGGCCTCTATCCACCCAGACCGAGGTCATGGAATTGACCCAGGCAGACAAAATTGGAATCTCCCTGAACGAATCATTCATCATGTCTCCAAGGCTTTCCGTTTCAGCTGTCATCGGATGGGAACGGATCATTGAGGGACAAAAACTGGCCAATGAGCCGGAAAGCGAGAACGAAGAACAGTGAAGCCCCTGCTTGAACGCCTGAAATATGAAGTTCTTCTTCTGGACGGCTCCATGGGAGCCCTCCTCCAGTCCCGTGGACTTCCTGCAGGTTATGCACCGGACCTCTGGAACATTGAAAAACCCCAGGAAATTCAGGCGGTCCACACCGAATATGTCAATGCCGGCTCAGATATCATTCTGACAAATACCTTCGGAGCCTCAAGACTCAGGCTCTCAGAGTACAACGCCCAGGACCGCATCCGGGAAATCAATTTCCATGCGGTTGAACTGGCACAAAGGGCTGCTCGAGGAAAAGCCTACGTGGCTGGCGATATCGGACCATCCGGAACAACCATCGCTCCGTTTGGAGACCTCCCGTTTGATGACGCAATCGCCATTTTCTACGAACAGGCAAAACTTCTGCTTGAGGCCGGCGCCGACCTCATCGCGATAGAAACCATGTTCGACATTCAGGAGATGCGAGCAGCCCTCATCGGCGTGCGGGAGGCGGTCAACGGACGCATTCCTGTAATGGCCCTCATGACATTCAACATGGACGGCATTACCGACTCCGGCTCCGATCCTGAAACGGCAGCAAGTGTGCTTGAAGGCTTTTCTGTTGACATCATGGGACTGAACTGCTCCGTTGGACCGGAGGCCATGGTTCCTGTCGTCTCAAGGCTTGGCCAGACAACAGATACGTTCATTGCGGTCGAACCGAATGCCGGGCTTCCCGTCCATCGAAATGGAGAAACACTCTACCTCACCGGAGCGGAGGAGGTTGCCAGATTTGCGCCTTCCTTTGTTGAAGCAGGCGCAAACATTATTGGCGGTTGCTGCGGAACGACCCCGGAATATATAAGGATCCTCTCGAAGACCGTCAAGGGTGCATCTCCCATCTCAAGACCAACCCCGTCTCTTCTGAAGATCTCTTCCAGAACCAGCATGACCTTGATTGGAGATGGCGTTCCCTTTCTCATCGTCGGAGAAAAAATCAATCCAACAGGCAAAAAGATCTTTTCTGAAGCGATCGCAAACGGACAAGTCGACCTGATCGTGGCGGAAGCCAGAAAAGAGGCCGAGGCAGGAGCCGGTGCCCTCGACGTCAATGTTGGCGTGCCGCTTGTCAACGAAGCGGAGATGATGGCGAAAGCGATTACCGCTATTCAGAATGTAGTTTCACTGCCACTGGTTATTGACTCATCCTACGCATCGGCACTCGAGGCCGGCCTGAAGCTTTATCCGGGACGGGCACTCGTCAACTCTGTCAACGCGGAAGATGAACGCCTTGAGGAGGTATTGCCGCTCATTCGAAAATACGGTGCGGCCGTCATTGCGCTCGTATCCGGAGACAACATACCTGAAACAGCAGCCGAACGCATGAAAAATGCCGAGAAGATCCTGAGACGCGCTGAAGAGCTGGGAATCCGCCCGCGCGATCTGATCTTCGACACGCTGGCACTGACGGTAAGTGCCGTTCAGGAAGCAGCAAAGCAAACTCTTGACACGATCTCCCTCATTAAAAAAGAGCTTCGATTACCCACTATTCTGGGGCTCTCGAATGTCTCATTTGGACTTCCCGCCAGGAAAATCGTTCACAACAACTTCCTCTCCATGGCAATCGGTGCAGGGCTTGACGCTGCAATATGCGACCCTTACGACCAGGTTCTTCATCAAACAGTTGCCGCATCATCCCTCTTTGCAAGGCGTGATCCCGACTGCCGGATCTACCTGAACAAGGCAGCGGCATGGACTCCAGCATCAGGAACACAGCCCTCTCAAAAAGAGGCTGCTCCCAGAACAACCTCTGAAGCCATAAGACAGGCGATTCTCGAAGGAGAACGTGACGGCATCGCAGCCCTTTGCCAGAAGGGTCTTGATGAAGGACTTTCGGCCTTTACCATATTTCTGGACATCATGACTCCGGCGATCCGTCATCTTGGCGATCTTTTTGGACAACGGGTCAAGTTCATTCCTCACCTGATCGCCGGGGCAGATGCGATGAAAAAAGGCGTGGAAGTTCTTCAGCCCCACCTCGAAGCGGACGGTCCCGTCGAACCCAAGGGGTGCGTTGTCTTCGCAACGGTTAAGGGAGATATCCACGATATCGGAAAAAATATATGTATCCTGATGCTCAGGAACTTTGGTTTTTCCGTCATTGACCTTGGACGAAATGTTCCGCTTGATGACATTCTTGCTGCGGCAGAAAAACATCAGGCACAGATCATTGCACTGAGTGCATTGATGACTACGACCATGATGCAGATGAAAATTGCAATTGAGACAATTAGGGAAAAGAATCTTCCCTACAAGGTCATGGTTGGAGGGGCGGTTGTCACGCCAAAGTTTTCGACAGAAATTCATGCGGATGGCTACGGAAAAGATGTTGGAGATGTCGTTCCATTGGCTGAGAAACTGATCAGCGCATTCTCAGGTCTGGACGTCCCGGTTGCCTAAGAACCCCCTGTCGTGATTCTGAGGCCATCGTAGGCCACGAAAACAGACGGGGGCAACATTCTTGATAGCTCTTCATGCTCAAGGGAATGGGAAAGATGGGTAATAAACGCTCTTTTCGGATTTAACCGTTCAATCAGCGCAAGAGCCTCATGGATCCCGAAATGGGACTCATGAGGCTCATATTTCACCGCACCTACAATCAATGTCTCAACACCATAAAGTGCCTCCCATGACTCATCCGGAATCCCCTTGCAATCGGTCAGGTAGACCAGATCGTTGATTCTCACGGCATGGTTCATCACCGGTCCATGATACACAGGAAATGAAATAACGCTCATTCCAAGGATATCCGCAGGGCCGGTTATTTCATGGGGAATCAGTTTGGGCCGGGAAAGACCTCCCCGGTTTGCCTCGGAAAAAGCATAGGGAAACATCATCTGGACTCGGGACAATGTATAAGAATCCGCATAAACCGGAATTTCCCTTTTCTGGATATAGTTAAAGATCCGAAGCTCATCAAGGCCCAAAACATGATCCGCATGGGGATGGGTAAAGATCACTCCGTCTATGGTGACAACACCATTTTTTAAGGACTGGTATCGCAGATCCGGCGACGTATCAATCAACAGATTTTTACCGGCACAACGAACCAGGACAGATGAGCGGGTACGACGATTTTTCTTGTCGGTGGAAATGCAAACCGGGCAGGAACAACCAATTACGGGAACCCCTGATGAGGCTCCCGTTCCCAAAAAAAGGACATCGAGACTCTTTCTCCCGGGAGAGAGCTGATCACTCAGCTCATCTGCGGAAGAAAGAAAGGAGGAAGGATGGTCAGGGAAGGACGGTAAAGATGCGGACATGGTTAATAACCACAGGTGTTACCGGGCGATCCCTTCGATCGGTTGGAACAAGAGAAATTGCATCTGCCACATCCTGGCCGGAAACAACCTCTCCGAAAATGGTGTAGTTTCCTGCAAGCCAGGGAGCAGGGGCTACCGTGATAAAAAACTGGCTTCCGTTTGTGTTCGGGCCGGCGTTGGCCATTGCAAGTACGCCTTTTTTAGTGAAGTCCCTTGTGGGATCAATCTCGTCATTAAACTGGTATCCGGGACCGCCCATTCCATTACCAAGGGGATCACCACCCTGGATCATGAAGTTTTTAATAACGCGGTGGAAGATCAACCCATCATAAAACTTCCGCTTGACCATCTCCCTTGTCTGGGGATCAAGGAACTCTTTCTTTCCGGTTGCCAGCCCAACAAAGTTTTCAACAGCATGGGGAGCCGACTGCTTGAGCAGCAGACATGTTATCTTTCCCATTGAAGTATCAAATTCGGCATATTCACCAGGAGCCAATGATTGCCCTGATGCCTGTGCATTTTCCATTCCTGCTCCAGTCGTTAATAACACACCCGTTAAGAAAACAACCAACCAGGAGCTGAAGCCTTTCCCGGATAGGGATTTCCATTTAATCAGATTGAGTCCATTCATTTTTTTCCTGCCCTTTTCCGGTCGTTTTCAGAAAGAAGCTTCTTGCGGATCCGAAGATTTTCAGGTGTAACCTCCAGGATCTCATCCTCTTCCAGAAACTCGAGTGTCTGCTCAAGACTCATAAGGCGCGGGGGGGTCAAAACGATTGCTTCCTCCGCATTTGAAGAGCGAATATTGTTGAGATGTTTCTTCTTGCATGGGTTCACAGCAAGATCCGTAGGACGGGAATGGGCACCGATAACCATTCCTTCGTAAACCTTGACGCCAGGGTTGACGAAGAGAACTCCCCTTTCCTGCACGTTAACCATGGCATAGGCAACAGTTTCACCTTGTTCCATGGAAATCAGAGCTCCGTTAACCCGGCCGGGAATGTCACCCTTAAAGTCCCCGTAGCCGTGGAATGTATGCGTCAAAAGTCCGGTTCCCCTCGTATCGGAGAGAAATTCGCTCCTGTATCCAAGAAGACCTCTGGCAGGAATCAGGAATTCGAGACGGACATGACCACCTCTCTGGGGAGCCATATTGAGCATCTCCCCTTTCCGGGGCCCAAGTTTTTCCATAACGGTTCCAACATACTCTTCAGCGACATCGATGACCAGATACTCGTAAGGCTCCTGTTTTGATGAGCCCTCACCCTTGAAAAGGACCTTCGGCCTGGAGACCTGAAACTCATACCCTTCGCGTCTCATTGTCTCGATCAGGATCCCGAGGTGAAGCTCACCACGACCGGAAACCTTGAATGAGTCAGGGCTGTCGGTCTCTTCCACCCGGAGTGCCACGTTGGAACGGATCTCCTTGAAGAGACGGTCCCTGAGATTTCTTGACGTCACAAACTTCCCTTCCTGGCCTGCAAGAGGAGAGTTGTTAACCAGAAATTCCATAGAGATAGTGGGCTCACCAATTTCAATAGGGGGCAGTTCACCGACTGTCGTCAGATCGGAGAGGATATCTCCGATCCTGAGATCCGGGAAGGCTGCAACCAGAATAATATCCCCTGCTCTTGCGGAGGGAACCTCAACTTTTTTCAAGCCTTCAAAGGACATGATTTTCTTGACCTTGCCGCGCTCGATGATTTCCCCGTTCACAACGCGACCGATCGTTTCGGCATTCGAGACTTTTCCGCGAATGACTCGACCGAGGGCACACTGGCCAATATAAGAATCGTACTCAAGGCTGGTCACCTGCATCAGAAATGGTCCGTTGACATCAACCGCCGGAGGGGGAGTAAAGTTGATAATTGTTTCAAAGAGGGGGATCAGGTTATCGGATGGAACCGAAAGATCCATTGTTGCATACCCTTTTTTTGCAGACGCATACACAACCGGAAAGTCCATCTGCTCATCTGTTGCACCAAGCTCGACAAAAAGGCTGAAGACATCGTTCAATGCCTCCACAGGCCTCGCATCCGGACGATCGATCTTGTTCAGAACAACGATTGGCTTCAACCCCATTGAAAGAGCCTTGTTCAGAACGAACCTTGTCTGTGGCATTGGGCCATCATAGGCGTCAACGACAAGAAGAACGCCATCAACCATCGTCATGGTCCGTTCGACTTCTCCGGAAAAGTCCGCATGGCCGGGAGTATCGACAATGTTAATCTTGTAATCACCGTAGTGGACCGAAGTGTTTTTCGCAAGAATAGTGATTCCCCGCTCCTTTTCAAGAGCATTGGAATCCATGACGCGTTCTTCGACAACTTCATTCTCGCGAAAAACGTGGCCTTGCTGGAGAAGCTTGTCCACAAGCGTTGTCTTTCCATGATCAACATGGGCAATAATCGCGATATTCCTTGAATGAAGAAGATTTTCTGGAGATGCAGACGGTACCGATGACGGAACAGATGATGGGGTTTCCATAATGGAGAAGATCCTCGCAATTTTTTAAGCCGGTTTTATTATTTCAAATCGCTTCATTGTAGACGGAAAAGAAGATCGAAGTCAACGTCTTTTCAATCAACTATTTACAAAACAATATTTTTTAATGAAAAAGATTGATTCTTGATTTTCTATGAAAGAACAAAGGCCAGGCACTTCAAATATTCGAGCTCACCCATGGCCGGAACAATCGGATGGTCCGGACCGGATCCTCCCTTGTTCACAAGCTTGCCCGAGCGTCTTTTTTTCTTCAGGAGACTTCGGAGAATCCCCAAAAGTTCATCGCTCTCCAAAAGCGCCGAACAGGAACATGTCACAAGAAGTCCCCCCGGACGAACAAGGTCAATGGCAAGCTGATTCGCAGCATAATAGCCCCTGACCCCTTCCTCCTTTTTCTTCCGGCTTTTGATAAAAGCAGGAGGATCCATGACAACGGCATCGAATTTTTTGCCTGCCCGGTTCTCCTCTTCCGCCCACTCAAAAAAATCCCGCTTGATCGCTGCACTCATCACACCAGGAAAAACAGAGAGATTTTCCTGATAACACTCAAGTGCCGAAGAAGACGTATCAACTCCGGTCACCCCCCGTGCCCCGTTTCTTGCGGCGGCCATCGACCAGGAGCCCACATGACAAAAAGCATCGAGAACATCATTGTTCGCAAAAAAATGCGACAGGGATTCGATATTTCTTCGCTGATCAAGGAAAAGACCTGTTTTCTGTCCGTCCCGGAAGGGAAAATGGACAACTGACCCGCTCATTTGTACAGACAGTGTCCTGGGGACATCGCCCTCGATCAGGTCATCTCCGACGGGAAGTCCCTCGATGGACCTCGCATGCACAGACCGGTCAATCCTGATACCACGGGGAGAAAATCGGGTCCGAAGCAAGAGGAGAATCTCCGGAAGGTAAGCCTCCATGGCAAGAGTGGTCGCCTGAACGACAAGAAAATCATCGTACCGATCCACAACCAGCCCCGGAAGAAAATCTCCCTCCGAATGAACCACCCGATAAAGCGTTCCCGGGCAAACCTGCTTCCGGAGAGCAATAGCCCGGTCAAGAATCTCTTCAAGATAGGACGAAAACCCTTTCCAAGGCTGGTAGAAAGGATCAAGAAGGCGAGCCGCAATCAATGTCTGGGGGTTATAGAGAGCACGCCCCAGAAACCTTCCCTGATGTGACTCAACCGATACAAAGAGGGGAGCGTCAGGAGAGTGTTTCTCCAGAGTGGCGACCTCATTTGAGAAGACCCACAAATGTCCGGACAGAAGTCTTCTTTCTTCGCCCTTTTTGAGGATCAGTCGTCCTTCAGTCTCTTCCCGACTCTTTTCAACCATCGCTACCATAATGATAATGCTCCTCAGATTAAAGATTGACCGGAACGACCGGAAAAATGAAAAATGGCATTGTACAAGGCATTGTTGCTTTTAACAAAATATAGGTCCCCCCCTCAGGCACCCCGGCCATCAGATCAAGACTCCCTCTTCCACTTGAACGCAATCTCGGGTATTGTCCAATAGTATTGTGAAAATAAACAGACTCATTATTTGAAACGTCAAATCGAAAAAGGAATCCATGAGAACCCCTCTCCGCCTGATTTCAGCCATACCTGCGCTTGCTGCCATTGCACTCTTTCTAGTCTTTCCCAAACAATCCTCGGCATTTGATCTTCAGCTCATGGGTGACATGACCGCCGCGGTCAAAAGCCCTCTCGACAACCAGACGGCCATTGCCGGAGGTGGAACAGTACGGCTTGCGTGGGAATATGCACCCGACTGGAACATAACGTTGACCGGAAGCGCATACTTTTTTCCGACATCAACTCCGGGGGGAGTCAATCCCATGACCTACCAGCCAACAACCGGGGGAATGGTCTCAATCATTCCCGTCACAGTTGGAGTCCAACATGTTTTTGCACGGTTTGACAGGAAAAAGTACGACTTTTACGGCGTGCTCGATGGTGGAGGCGCACTGGAATACAATTTTGGAGTTGGCCACTCGGCTCCCGAACCTTTTGTGGATGGTGGGATAGGCTTTGGGACAAAAGAGTATTTCATCGAAGAACGGGCGGAATCCATGCTGAATGCTTTTGGACCAGTCCCGAACACACCCTCAGGACCACTGCTCCTTTTTACGACATCGATAGGTGTCCACTTTTTTCAGTTTTAACAGGAAAAGCTGTTTTTTCCAAAAACGGGAGGGCTCCGGAAAAGGTCCAGTGATGCACATGCCAGGAAATAATTTGGTCGATCAGGTCCAGGATCTGGCCTTCCTGATGTCCGGAAAGAATAACCCGCTCCGACTTACGGAGATCCTCACCGGAAAACTGTTCCAGTATTCTTAATGAATCTGCCTGACAAACAGGTTCACGACTCTTCTCCCCGTCCATCCGGCTGCAGTCGCGACATCTTACTCTTCCATTTTCCGGATCAAAGCGTACTTTCCCGATCAGAATATCCAGACCGCACCCCTGGCAGACAGGCGCCAATGGACCAAACCCCATAATCCTGAGCATTCTTGCTGAAAATCGAATCCAGAGGAGTGCGTAGCTTGAGCGCTCGGTCTCCAGAAGACACAGGTAGCGCAGAAAGAGCTCAAAAAGTGCTGGCTCCTGAACATGATGTGGGAGAAGAGCAAGAACCGCCCTTACCGGAAGCCCCGCCCAGACAAGCTTGTCATAGTCGTTTCTGATCCCGGGAAACGGATCAATCACATGAGCTTTATGAAGGCGAAAGAGGCTGTCGGGAGTATGATGGCGCCCTAGCAAGGAAGAAAAGGTAAGAGGAGACAATGCGGCTCCAAACCGGTTGCCGGCAGCATTCGCCCCTCGCGCAAACCCTGTGAGGAGGCCTTCTTCCAGAGAGAAAAAGGTCACAACCCTGTCATCGTCACCATAGCGGACAGAGCGGAGGATCAGAGCAAATCGTTCAAATGCCAAATCGCCCCTCCATCCTCCCCGAAACGCAGAAAAGCAACAGCACTATTCCCCGATATATCCAAGCTCTCGTAAAATTCTGGGGTTATCTCGCCATGCCGGCTCGACCTTGACGAGCATCCTCAGGAAAACCTTTCCTCCGACAAGCCGTTCAATCTCAAGGCGGGCTTTTTCACTGACATCCCTTATTCGCTCACCACCACTGCCGATCATAATGGCTTTCTGCGAGTCCCGCTCCACGATAATAACGCCACGAATGGTCGTGATTCCTTTCGGCCCCTCCGGTTCAAGATATTCCTCGATCATCACGGCGCTTTGATGAGGAACCTCCTCCCTGAGACTCCAGAAAATCTTTTCCTGGATCAGCTCCCGTACAAGCTGCCGGACAGTCTGGTTCGTGTAGAGCTCAGGATCAAAAAGGTTCTCCCCTTCAGGAAGATGACGAAAGACAACATCAAGGAAGCGGTCAAGATTCTTGTTCTTGGCACCGGACACCGGGATAATCTCGCCCGGGAGCCCCCATGACTCAATCTCAAGAAGCCGCGGAATCATCCCTTGCCCACCGGTCTTGTCCATCTTTGTTGCCGCAATCAAGAGTGGTCGTCCGTCAAGGATCGGAAGCAGAAGATTCCTCATCCGGTCAACATCGTCACGCGAGGGCATCGGATCGAGGCTGATCACCCACACAATGACATGTGCCCCGAGAAGAGCCTCCCTGGACATGTCCACCATGAGGTGGTTAAACGCATGGGAAAGCCGATGAATACCGGGGGTATCGAGAAAAACAATCTGCCCTCGTGGCTCCGTAAGGATCCCCCGAATAAGGGTACGGGTTGTCTGGGGAATAGGAGAGATCGCAGACACCTTCTCCCCGACAAGTGCGTTGACAAGTGTCGACTTCCCGGCATTCGGCAAGCCAACCATTGCAACCAGACCACATTTATAGGGCTCGGGAGCGCTCTCGCCCGAACCAAGATCATCAATATCGATTTCTCTCACACTGACCTCCATCAACAGTTGATCATGGCTTGTCTCTCCTGTGGACCGTCCAGAGGGGACAAACCATACGTATCCCTGGCATTCTATCATGCATCAGGAGTTCTTGCGAATGCATAATGCATCGGGCCACCGGAGATTGTATCTCCCCGTCCTGATTTCCGGACGAACCAGAAAAATATTGATGTCCAATAAAAATACTTGCCCTTCAAGCGCCGGAATGATAAAAATTCGGAAGTAACTTAACACGACAATCCAGCAAGGAGAATCGGAATATGTGGCATGGCATCATTATGGCAGGCGGTTCGGGAACACGATTCTGGCCCTTGAGCAGGGAACTCTACCCCAAACAGTTCCTCTCCCTGGTCGGAGAAAAAAGCCTTCTTCACGGTACGGTGAACCGGCTTCTTCCCCTTTTTCCTCAAGACCAGATCTGGATCATGGTCGGAACAAAACATGAATCAGAGACAAAGAGAACTCTCTCAACTCTTCCCAAAGGATCTCCCGGCCAGACCGCGCCCCGGATATTTGTTGAGCCACAATCAAAAAATACACTGCCTCCGCTCGCACTCGCCTCTGCCTTTATCAAAAAGACGGATCCCGAAGGGGTGTTATGCGTCATGGCCAGCGATCACCTGATCTCTCCCGAAGAGAAGTTCCTCGCGCTTGTTAAACAGGCATGTCTGACCGTTGAACAAAATGACGTTCTCCTGACATTCGGAATTCCTCCCAAGCGTCCGGAGACCGGATTCGGATATATTGAGAAAGGATCCCCTGTCGACACCAGAAAGTTCGGACAGGCTCCATGCTTCAACGTCAACAAGTTTGTCGAAAAGCCATCCCGACCGGTTGCCGAGGAGTTTCTCAAGGATAAAACACACCTCTGGAACAGCGGCATGTTCGTCTTCCGCGCATCGGTCTTTCTCAATGAAGTCCAAAAATACCAGCCCAGTCTTTATGCTCTGGTCGAAGAACTGTCCGCGGCCATCGGGACTCCTTCCGAAGAGCAGGCTATCAGGGATTTTTATGCCCAGGCACCCAATATCTCCGTCGACTATGGCATCATGGAGCATTCAAACGCCGTCTGGACCATGGCCAGCGAAATCGACTGGAAGGATGTTGGAAGCTTTAATGCCCTGGACGAGATCTCCGAACATGATTCCCAAGGAAATGTCCTTCGGGGCAATGTCATATCGATTGACAGCGAAAACTCCATCATTTTCGGAGACAAAAGGGTCATTGCCACGATTGGCATCAAAAACCTCGTCATTATCGACACCGACGATGCCACACTCATCTCGACAAAAGACGATCTCCAGAAGGTACGAGAGGTCGTATCCGAACTCAAGGGAAAAAAGCGCATTGAGGCACTTGAGCACAGGACCACTCATCGCCCATGGGGCCACTACACCATTATCGATCAGGGACCTCACTACAAGATCAAGCGCGTCACAGTCAACCCGGATGCCAGACTTTCCCTCCAGATGCATCTTCACCGCTCCGAACACTGGGTCGTTACCTCGGGAACAGCCAGGGTAACGCTCGATGACCAGGAGGTTTACCTTCATGTGAACCAGAGCATAGACATTCCAAAAACGGCAAGGCACAGAATCTACAACCCCGGAAAGGTGCCGCTGGTCATCATTGAGGTCCAGAACGGAGAATATCTGGAAGAGGACGATATTATCCGTTTTCAGGATGACTATAACCGAATCAAATCAGCCAACCCCAAGGGAGAATCATGCTGAAAAACATTCCCGCCCGGATCTTTCGTGAGTACGACATCAGGGGTGTGGCAGAGGCGGAGTTGACGGACGAAATCATTGATGCGATCGGGTCCGCCTATGGACAGATGATCCTTGATGCCGGCGGGAAGACAATCTCCATCGGCCGGGATGTCAGGGTAAGCTCGGAGAGGATTCTCAAAAGCTTCTCAGAAGCCATCATGCGTCTGGGGATCAATATTCTCGATATTGGTGTCGTTCCGACCCCGCTTCTTTATTTCTCCCTTTTCAACCTTCCTGTTGATGGCGGTGTCATGATTACGGCCAGCCACAACCCGCCCCAGGACAACGGCCTGAAACTGGCCATAGGCCGGGAGACCATCCATGGACCCCGCATCATGGAAATCAGGCAGAGGATGGAGCAACAATCCACGCCTCCTTCAATTGGGCAAAAAGGAATGATCCGTCCGGCTCCGGTCCGAAGCAGCTATATCAGGGAGATTCGCGACAGGATTTCCCTGTTGCCCAAGTTCATGGGGCGCCCCATCCATGCCGTGATAGACTGCGGGAACGGAACAGGAGGACTTGTGGCAAGAGACCTCTACAATGCGATTGGTGCCAGGACCTCCTTTCTGTTTGAAAGGCCCGACGGAAAATTTCCCAACCATCACCCGGATCCGAGCGTTCCGGAGAACCTCGCAATGCTCATGGCCGAGGTGGTCAGACAAAAAGCTGACATCGGAATTGCTTTTGACGGTGACTCGGACCGCATCGGAGTCATCACCGAAAAAGGCGAGATTCTTTATGGAGACCAGTTGATGGTCCTGTTTTCGGAACAGGTCCTCAAGCGGAACCCCGGAGCAATGATTATTTCCGAGGTCAAGGCCTCTAAAGTTCTCTACGATGAAATAGCCCGCATGGGCGGAGTACCGCTCATGTGGAAAGCCGGACATTCGGTGATCAAGGCCAAAATGAAAGAAGAAGGAGCTCCACTTGCGGGCGAAATGAGTGGACACATCTTTTTCAAGGATGGATACTTTGGGTTTGACGATGCCTTGTATGCCGGGGTTCGCATTCTCCAGTTCATGGTCGAACAGCAAAAGCCCCTAAGCGAACTTCTCGACAGGATTCCCAAAACATCAAACACTCCAGAACTCAGGATGGATTGTCCCGATTCACTGAAGTTCAGACTGGTTGAAACGCTGAAGAAACTTCTTCAGGGTTCTGGAGCGTCCATGATCGATATCGATGGTGTCAGGGTTGAATACCCTGATGGCTGGGGACTGGTCAGAGCCAGCAATACCCAGCCGGCGCTGGTGCTCAGATTTGAAGGACCGACCGACCAGAGAAGAGACGAGATTCGAAACACGATCGAGTCCCTGCTTCAAAAAGCAAAAGAGCTTCTGATGAAAGAGGATCCCTCCATCAACCCATTCTGAGCCTGGAAAGCGATTCCGGACAGATACAAATGGAAAGGAGAGCCCTCCCCGAAACCAGGGGGAAGGGGCAAAAGAAATCATGAAAAAAAGACTTTCGCTTCTCGCAGCAACCTTACTCTTACTGGCCGGAGCACCTTATGCCCAGGCGAAAACTTCAGAGGCGCCAGTCCTGAGCATTCTGAACCACCATAATCAAGAGAAGATCCACGGGAGATCCATACGCCTTGTCCTCAGGATCACCCCCTCTCCCGATCGGCACCATCCCATTCACCTCCATGTCTATGTCAATGGGAAAATGGCCACGATGGTCTCGATCAGTTCCGCCAAAAAAGTGCTCACCCTTCACCATCTCCCAAAGGGAAAAGACGTGATTTCCTTTGTCCAGGCCAATCCTGTGACCCATAAAGAGATGGGCGATGATATGGCTGGAATGGATATGGGTGACATGTCCGGGATGGATAACACAAACAAAGGCTCGGGAAAAATGGGCACAGGAAAGGCCATTGAAAAGAAAATAACCGTTACCGTTCAGTGAGCGCCCTCAGGCGCTCACTCCGTCAGAGGAAACAGGTTTCAGGGCGGGAGAACGTTTGGAAGATTCAGGCCTGATATTGAGAAGCGGCTGGAGCTGGAGGGGGTTTCGGGCCATTTCCCCCAGAGTATATCGATCAAGCTCCTCCATGAATTTATTCATCGCATTGGACAACACACCTTTTAAATAGCATACCGAATCAATGGGACACTTCCCTTTTATGCCATCGAGACACTCGACGATATAAAAGTCCGGCTCGCACATCCTGACAACATCCCCCAAGGTAATCTTGTCCGTTGCCGCATTATGGTAAAGACCACCATGTCTCCCTCTGATGGAATGGACAAGACCTTTTGCCGCAAGGTTCTGGACCACTTTCATCAAATGATTTTTTGAAATCCCATAGCTTTTTGCGATCTCGGAGATATTAGAGCGCCGACCGGGATTGGAAGACAAATACAAAAGAACGCGAAGGGAATAATCTGTATATTGGGTTAACTGCATGGTCCGCCCCCGATTGGTATGATAATGTCCGATGCTGCTATCTCAGCAAACAAACAAGGAAAGGTCACTCTTTTGCGGATGACCAGTTTTCATATGTCATGTTCATAAAATGGTCAAGAGAGAGAACAATGACATGTCCTCTTTTGGAAAGATCCAGATATCCTGCTTTTTCCCATGATCTTGTCAGCCGGATAGCACTCTCAACACTCGTCCCCGCCATGAGCGACAGACTTTTTCTCGTCACCTCAATCTCCACGGGATCTGTCCCGAGAGCAGAAACCCCCATA
>JAKCCY010000025.1 GCA_021838765.1 Nitrospirota bacterium | reverse complement strand
GATGCAGGTCCCCGCTGATCCATGCAAGAGGCGCTTGATCAAGGATGGATCCGGCGGGGAGATTTTGATAGAACAGGTGGCATGTCGCTCTCAAAAAAGCAAACTTGCTTTGCCGCATGGCTTTATATTTGATTTTTACGTGCAGCGGATCCAATTCCTGATTGAATTCTATGATCTGTTTCAGTGCATCAATCTTTTTCATCGAGTCTCCCCGTTGTTATGGTTCCTGAGGCCCGGAAGACTGGCTTCCAAGCACTCCTTGAGCGGCAGTATTGCCGGATGCCGAAGGACCCCCTTTCAGTATCCATTCGAAGGCAACTCCGAGCAAGGATCCAAGAATGGGTCCAATCAAATAGATCCATGCGGAGTCGTAGCGGCCCTGAACCAGGTCTGGAGCAAGGGAGCGGACAGGATTCATTGAAGCCCCGCTGATGGGTGCGGACCAGAGGCCGGCAAGGGCGATGTATCCCCCTACCGCGATGGCTCCGTTTTTGCCTGTATTTCGGGCTCCTGAGGCTGTTCCCAGGATCGTGCTTACAAGACCGGTAGTCAGAAGTGTCTCCATGGCCAGCGCGGTTCCATTGCCTATTCCAGGCCCTGGAACGGTCGCTCCTAGTTTGCCGGCTGTTCCGAACAGAACCCGGAGAAATAGCGCTCCCGTGATGCCGCCGAGAAATTGCGCTCCGATATATCCCGGAACCCTGGCCCACGGGAAGTTTCGCCGCATTGCAAAGGCCAGTGTAACAGCCGGATTCAGGTGTGCTCCGCTGACCTCGCCCATAAAATAGATGATTGTCATGACCATGAGTCCCGGCGCGACGACCATCATCGGCAAGCTCACTGCCCCAGCACTTTTGGCAGAGACGACCCCGGCACCTGCCGCCACTACGACAAGCAGGAAAGTCCCCCAGGCTTCTGAAAAAAGCCGACGCCATTCGTGAGAAACATCCATGAAATCGGGTGCAGTCGACCCTATTAGCATCCGTTGCCTTCTCTGTTCTTCTGGGGATTGTTCCGGAAGGGGTACCATACAGGGCTCCATTTCGATCGGGCTCGAGGTTGAAAAAATATCTATTTATTTGAATTACAAAGAAAATCAGATGAGGGAAGGAACCGTTGGTTAGGTCGGAGTTGGAAATTGCAGAGAGTTCTTTCCTCTATTGAGAACAGGGTATCACGAGACGACACTATTGTCCGTTCCATCTTCCTTGGAAAGGGAAACTTAAAAGCTGATCGAACAACAATCTGGTGTTTTCCTGTAAAGACCATGTCGTGTGATGTTCTCGATTTATTAATGGGGAGATTCAGGCGCACGAACTTTCCATCTCATCGAGTTCCTTGTAAATTGTGGAGTTCTTCTTGCCTCCCGAGGCCGCATGGGTTATCTTCATGGACAATCCGCTTTGCGGTCCCATGAACTTTTTTTCATAAAGGAGCCGTCTGTGTTCAATCCATGGCATGATCTTGTTCTAGGCAAGGAGTTCCCCTACGAGTTTGACTGTCTTATCGAGATCCCCCAAGGGTCCAGGGTCAAATACGAACTCGACAAGTCAACCGGCCTCATCCGGGTGGATCGCATCCTCCACAGCGCCAACTACTATCCGGTCAATTACGGGTTTGTTCCGAGGACTTATTGCGAAGACGGAGATCCCCTCGATATCTTCATCTTCTGCGAGGAGCCTCTTCTTCCCAACACCATTGCGACGGTCAGGTCGATCGGAGTCATTGAGATGATCGACGGGGGCGAGTCTGATGACAAGATTGTTGCAATTCTTTCGAAGGACCCCCTTTACAAGGACTATCGCCATATCGAAGATCTTCCCGTGCATCTTGTCCGCAGGCTGACCCGTTTTCTGGAGGATTACAAGATTCTCGAAAACAAGAAGGTCGAGGTCAAGGAAATCCATGGCAGCCCGATTGCGGCCAAGGTTTTAACCCAGGCATCGGAGCTTTATCAGGCCAACATCAAGAAGCTCAATCCCAAGGCCTGAAAGAAAATCAGTGTCGCAATCAGGGAACAGGCCCCCAAGCGGGGTTGAAGCCCGGCTTGTCAATGTCACCAAAAGATTCCAGGTCGGGGAGGAATGGGTCGGAGCGCTGTCCGGGATAGATCTGTCCGTCGCTCCGGGCGAGTTTTTGGCGCTTGAGGGTTCTTCCGGTTCCGGAAAGTCCACACTCCTTCACCTCCTGGGTCTTCTCGATCGTCCCACCACCGGAGAGGTCTATCTCGACAACCGGCCGACATCGCAATTGTCGATGAAGGAACGCGCCTTTTTCAGAAACCGCCATATCGGATTCGTATTCCAGAATTTCCAGTTGATTTCACGCACGACCGCCCTTGAAAATGTGGAGATGCCATTTCTCTACCGGAAATCTCCGAACGTTGTCTCCAAGCGGGAGTCAAGGGAGATGGCCAGGAGTCTTCTTCATCGTGTCGGGCTTTCCGGAAGGGAGCTGCACTATCCTTCCCAGCTATCGGGAGGGCAGCAGCAGCGTGTTGCCATCGCCCGGGCTCTTGTGACCAGCCCCGGACTTGTTCTGGCCGACGAGCCTACCGGCAACCTGGACAGCCAGTCGGCGGGGGCCATTCTCGACCTTCTTTCAGAACTTCGGGCTTCTGTCGGTTTCACTCTGGTCCTTGTGACGCACGATCCGGGGGTTTCATCCCGGGCTGGCCGCTGGGTCCGGGTCAAAGACGGAGTGCTCTCCGGATCGGGGGGTAGAGGATGAGGCTTGTCGAAAATGGACTGAGGGCGCTTCTCAGAAATCCCGTCCGCTCTTTCCTGACGATGAGCGGGATCTTGATCGGGGTGGCGTCGGTGATTCTTCTTGTCAGCATGGGGATGGGTGCCCGACATCTGATTCTCCGCTCCATTTCGAGCCTCGGCCCCAATCTCCTGATCGTGATCCCCGGATCGGTGACTGATTCAGGGGCGCAGGTGGGGGGAGGGACCGATACGACGCTGACGCTTGATGACGCGAGGGCGATCGCCGCGGGTTGTCCGGCCATCCTGGGCGACTCCGGAGCCTTGCGGACCGCGGCCCAGATTGTTTCGTCAAGCGCGAACTGGTCGACGGTGGTGATGGGGACTCAGTCCGGATATCTGGCGATCCGGAACTGGGAGCTGTCCTCCGGCGGTTTCTTTTCTCACAGGGATGTCATGTCGATGAACCGTCTTGCCGTTCTCGGGGGACTTGTCGCGAGAAAGCTTTTCGGAGCACAAAATCCGGTTGGGCAATGGATCCGCATCAACCATTCCCCGTTCAAGGTCATCGGGGTTCTTTCCCCGAAGGGACAATCCCCCATGGGAATGAACCAGGATGATATGGTGATTGTTCCCATTACCACGCTCCAGAGCCAGATTATGGGCGTGGACTACCTTGGGGTCATTCTGGCCTCGGCGGTTTCTGTTGCGCGGATGGACGAAGCCAAGAGGGAGATTGTTGCCCTTCTTCGTATACGCCATCATATTCCCGACAACGGGAAGGTGGATTTTTCGGTTCACCCCATGAGTGACATGGCCCAGATGGCCAACCGACTGGCCATGATCCTGACTATCCTTCTGGTGGCCATTGCCTCAATCTCCCTGGTTGTCGGGGGTGTGGGCATCATGAATATCATGCTGGTATCGGTTCGGGAGCGGACGAAGGAGATCGGTATCAGAATGGCCATTGGCGCCACGCCAGGAGATATCCTTCTGCAGTTTCTGACGGAAAGCGCCGTCCTGTCCTTTCTCGGCGGGATATTCGGCGCAGTGCTGGCCATCTCGGGAATCGGGCTGGTACGCTATTTGACGGGCTGGCCCGCGCCTGTTCCTCTTTTCCTGACCTTCGGTTCGGTGATCTTTTCGGCTCTTCTTGGAATATTGTTCGGGCTGTATCCCGCGGTTTTGGCAGCGAGACTTGATCCGATGTCGGCTCTTCGTTACGAGTAACACGTTAAAAGACAAGGATTGGGGTATGTCCGGAAAAAAAAGGTTCTGGCTTGCGATTGTCCTGCTTGTTCTTGGCGCTTCTTTTGCCGTTTTCTTTTTCAAAGGCTCCGGAGACAAGGATCTCTCGGGGAAGTTTGTCCTTGAGCCTCTTGAAACCGGTACGCTTGAGATCAAGGTGACGGCGACCGGACGGCTTAAGGCGATGAAAACGGTTCATGTCGGGACCCAGGTCAGCGGGATCATCACCGAGGTCGAAGGACGCCATAATCAGCATGTTCACAAAGGAGAAGTCCTGGCCCAGATCGATCCTTCCATCTATCGGGCCCAGGTGGCGGAAGCGCAGTCCAATCTTTCGAAAATCGAGACCCAGATCGCTCTTGACCGTCTTTCTCTTGCAAGGGATGCCGATCTTTTCAAAAGACACATTATTGCCGAAAACATTTATGATCAGGACAAGGCCAAGCTTTCGATGGACCAGGCCACAAGAAGCCAGAGTATTGCCCGCCTGAACCTTGCAAAGGCCAATCTCCGCTATACAACCATCCTTTCGCCGATCGATGGCATTGTGATCGAAAGAAGGGTCCAGATCGGCCAGACGGTCACCTCGGCCTTTAAAACGCCCCGCCTTTTCACGATTGCGGAGGATCTTTCCCTGATGCGCCTTGATACAAGAGTTTCGGAATCGGATATCGGGGCGATAAGAGACGGGGAGTCGGTGACATTTTCAGTTCCAGCCTGGCCTGGTCGAACCTTTTCCGGAATAGTGACGATGGTGCGGGTCCATCCGAGAACGGTCAATCATGTTGTGACCTACGATGTCATCAGTCGCGTTTCAAATCCTGACCTGGCCCTTAAACCAGGCATGACCGCCCTCGTGACGATCCATGTCGGCGTTGTCTCCGGAAAGCCTCTGATCTCAAACGCGGCGCTTGTCTATCGTCCGGACCCCGCCTACCTCAAGGGGATCGACCTTTCCAGGTTCAAGCATCAGTCGATTGTTTTCCGGTTGAAGGACAACCATGTCGAGGCGGTCCCGGTGTCTGTCGGAGAAACGGACGGGATTCGCTCGGTTGTCACCGGCGGCGGTCTCCATCCGGGAGACCTGGTGATCATGAGGGATCATATGGGAGAGAGCCGGAGAAGCCACGGCGGCCTCTTTGGGGAGTAGCGCCGCCGTTCTGTCTTTTCCGGCGCGCGGGAGTCCTTTGAATCGATTCCCCGATTTTTTTACGTGATGTAGCGGTCGATCGACTTTTCCTGGGTCATGGTTGCTTCCGTAATCTGGTGCATGGCCTCAAGAAGGATCTTGTGGCCTGTCTGGATCTCTGCAAGGACATTGTCGGTCTGATTGGCGAGTTCCTTGTTCTTGCTGGCCCTTTGCCGGCTTTCATCGAGGAGATGGACCGTTTTTCTGGTTTCTTCCTGGACCATCCGGATGGTCCCCTCGATTTCCTTGGTGGCCTTGGCCGTCCGTTCTGCAAGTTTCCTGACTTCGTCGGCAACAACGGCAAACCCGCGTCCCTGCTCACCGGCTCTTGCCGCTTCGATGGCGGCGTTCAATGCCAGAAGGTTGGTCTGTGAGGCTATCTGGCTGATGGTTTCGAGGATGGAACCAATTTCTCCCGAGCGCTTCCCCAGAAGTCCGACGACATCGCCGAGCTGTTGCATGGCGCCTTCGTTTTCGAGCACTCCACGGGACATGGAGAGGATGACTTCCTTTCCGCTGTCGGCCCGTTGGCTCAGGTTCTCAAGCTTGTGGACGACCTCTTCGACCTTGGCGGATATCTCCCGTGTTGTCTTTGAAAGATCGCCGATATGCTCTTTTGCCGATACGTCGGTGAAAATGGTTGCGTAAGCAATTTTTTTTCCCTGGGGATCGGTCAGAACTGTCGAGACGGAGGAAATGCGCATGTTGCCGACGGGAATGATCTGGTTGAAGCGGATCTCTCCTGGCTTCAGGGTCTCGAGAATTCCCCTGATCCTGTCCGGATGTTCATGGAAGCGGTGAATGGATCCGCCCATCACATCCGCAGGAGTAATGCCAAAGTGAGACTTGAGGTCGGACTTCATCAGCTCGACGATCTCTTTCATCCGGTTGTTCATGTAAATGATCCTGTTGCCGTCTTTTCCCGTTCCCATATCCGGAGTCGCGATCGCAATCCCGTCAGTCTGTGTGGCGTGCAGGATATTGGCGATCGAGTCGGGGGAGAGTCTGATCAGGGATTCGAGATCGGTGACCTTGTTGTTGTCTTCATTCGCGATGGTCCGTTCAGGAAAGACTTCCCTTGCCGGGGGTCTGTATGAGGGTGAAACGTTCTTTTCAGGGGCTGCTTCAGAGGGGGATTTCGAGGATCGGTTGAAGAACATGGGAAGCCCTTTCTGAATGATGTTCCGTTTTTTTGATCAAGAATCAATTATTTGGATCGGACAGGATTTTATCCTGATTTTTCAAAAAAGAAAACACCCGAACCGCCTGAGCGCATTTGATGGCGGAAGCTACAGGTGATTCGATCGGAGAAGATTGTTCCGGCTCCCTATAGTCTCTTATCGGCTGTTTCCGGATATGCATGATTGCCACCGCCCTGCCGATAAGAGATTATAGCTTTAGTCGGATGTTTCTGTGTTTAATCTGCTGTTACCCAGGAGGAAAGTCGACCATGGCTGAAAGTATCCTTTCCCAGGATGAGGTCAATGCCCTTTTGAGGGGGCTTTCGGATGGAGATATCGATACCGAGGGGTCCGGGAAGGAAAAGCCCGAAGATGGCGATACCCATCTTTACAATCTGGCCAGCCAGGAGAGGGTCATCCGGGGAAGGATGCCGACCCTCGAGGTGATCAACGAACGTTTTGCCCGATTTTTTCAGGTGACTCTTTCGGCAACTCTCCGCAAGAACATTGAATTTGCCCCGCAGGGAATCGACATGCTTAAGTTCGGGGAGTTTCTCCGGAAACTTCCGATGCCATCGAATATCAACATACTGCGGCTTGAATCCCTTCGGAGAAACATCCTCCTGGTGATCGATGCACGATTGGTCTATCTCATCGTGGATCACATCTTTGGTGGAAATGGCAGGGGACATGTGAAGGTTGAAGGGAGAGACTTTACTCCGATCGAGGCCAGAATCACCCGGAATATCCTGGATCTTGCCATCGACGACTTCGAAAAGGCCTGGGCACCGGTCTACAGCATGCCGCTGACCTACATCCGCTCGGAGATCAATCCCCAGTTCGCGGCGATCGTGGCTCCGACGGAAATGGTCATTACCCTGGCTTACAAGCTTGAGATTGAAGGTCAGGGGCGCATTGTCTATATCTGTATTCCTTATTCCACAATCGAACCGATCAAGGAAAAGCTCTATACCGGTTTCCAGAGCGACCAGTTCGAAGTCGACAGCCTGTGGACGACCAGGCTTAAGGACCGTATCGAGGCGAGTCCGATCAGGATCCAGGCCATTCTGGGGAAAACGAGCAGAACAGTTCGGGAGGTTCTGGACTGGAAAGTGGGCGACGTGATTGCTCTGGAGCGCCATATCAGCGACCCGATCGATATTCATGTGGAAGGAATCAGGAAATTCCTGGCCCGTCCGGGAACCCACAGGGGAAACAGGGCCATCCGTATCGAAAAACGGGTGCCGCCTCCAACGATTTATCAGGAGGGGGATGGCGAAGAAGGGCTCAGTCTCCCGCCGGTATGATTCTGGAGTCAAATGATTCTTCCAGCTGTATTTGCAGTGGAGATTGCGATCCAGGAAGAAAAATGAGAGAAGTGGCTCAAGAGGTGGCTGGGGGACAGGGACTCGAACCCCGATAGACAGATTCAGAGACTGTCGTCCTGCCGTTAGACGATCCCCCAATGCAATTTTTCCCCATTCTGACCGAAACACCGATGAAAATCAAGGCCAGGACTCATCCGAAAAAACAGAAATTGATTTTCAGAAAAACGGCAAAGAGAGCGTAGGGAGAAATTCCGGATTTCTTTAGACCAAAACTCCCTTCTTTTCTGTACCCTGTCCGGCTGGCTAGAAGATCTTTTTGAAAAACAGCCCCATTTGGTCCATGAGCCCGGGAGATTTCCCCGTGTCCTGGCAATCGGATGAATTGATCGGGTTCCCCTCGATCGACGGGATCATCCGGGGAGGGGCATTGCAGTCGGTTTTCACAAGGTTCATCAGTATCCCGGGTGGCGGAGGCGGAATTGACGGGGTGAGATTCATGAGCCGGATGATTTTCCCGGCGATCGGAAGGGCAAGGGTGGCACCGAATCGCCATGTCGGCGAGTTGTCGTCGTACCCGGCCCAGACAACGACGATCCGTGATGGACTTGTCGCAACGAACCAGGTGTCCCGGCCCTTGTTGGCCGTTCCTGTCTTTCCTCCCCAGCCATCCGGGTTTGTGAATCGGGCCAGGGGTCTCCCGGTTCCTGAAGAGACGGTCCTTCGCAGGAGGTCCCCGACAAGGTAGGCTGTCTGGGCCGGGATAACCCGGCGGACAACAGGAGGAAGCGGGTGAAAGCTTTTGATCGGCGTTCCTGTTTCCGAACGGATACTGGTAATTGTATGGGGAGTGACTGCGTATCCCCCGTTGGCAATAGCGGCATAAGCCCGTGCTATCTGGAGGGGAGTCTGTGGCGTCACTCCAAGTGGCCAGGAGAGAGGCAGGTCTCCCGCATCCGGCGTGTCGAGCCCCAGGCTTCTGGCGGTGGCGACCATCTCCGCCGGCGAAAGTATGCGCGCGAGATGGAGGATCGGACGGTTTAATGACTGGGTAAAGGCCTCTTCAAGGGTGATTTTGCTGTCTTCGATCTTTTCGGCATTCCTGGGGCGCCATAAATGGCCTCCGGCCGTTACGGCAATGGGATCGTTTGAAAGGACTGTCTCGATATTGGCATGGGGGGGGCCGCCTCCTCGCGGATTGAGGGCAACGATATAGGGAACAATCTTGAATAGCGATGCCGGTTGGCGTTTGGCCATGATGGCGCGATTGAACGGCGCCAGTCGAAAGGAGTCCCCTCCTGACAGGGCAAGGATCGCCCCCGACTGAGGATTCATGACAATGGCGGAGGCTTCAAGGGGTGGCTTTTGGGGATGGTGCTTCTGAATAATGCGATCGATCTGTTGAAGGTCTCCTGCCACGATCTGATCGACTTTTTCCGAGAGGACAGGATCCATCGTCAGCGTGACACTGGCTCCCGCCGGAAGAGGGCCGATTGTTTTGATGGCCCAGGATGTGAAGTAGGGGCCCGGCGGCTTTGGGATTCTGGCCGAAATTCCGAGAGGGCTTTTCAGATCCCTTTGAAGAAGCCTGCCTTTCAGGTGCCCGGTCTCTCCGAGGCTCTCCAGGATCCTGTTCCTGATGGCGATGACCCTTTTCGGGTGCCGGACGGGGTTGTTCCGGTTCGGTGCCCTGAGAATGGCGGCAAGCGTTGCTGACTCACGATAGTTCAGGAGATTTGCCGAATGGCCGAAAAAGGTCTCGCTGGCCGCTTCGATTCCAATGATTCTCTCTGAACCGCTGGTGCCCCATTCGGTGTGATTGAGGTAGAGGGTCAGGATCTGGTCGGGTGTGTGGGTTCTTGAGAGCTTGATAGCGAGAAGGACTTCCAGGAACTTTCGTTCGATGGTTTTCTGTTGCCCGAGAAGGATATTCTTGACTACCTGCTGGGTCAGCGTGCTGCCCCCCTCCCGGAATGTCCGGGAGCGGAGATCCAGAAGGAAGGCCCGGAGTATGCCTGTGATGTCAAGGGCGGGGGATTGGTAAAAGTTCCGGTCTTCGGAGACGAGGAGTGTGGTCTTCATTTTGTCAGAGACATGATCCAGTGTGATCGGTCGATACAGGGCAAGAGTCTTGTCGATGATGGTTCCGAGAAATCCCGGAGGGAGGAGGACCGATTCTGTGGGGGGGAGGCCGGAGGCGATCCCCTCAATGGGGCTGATGGCGACCAGGTACCTGAGATTTCGGGAGAAAACAAGCTTGAATTGTCTTCCTTGAGTATGGGGTGCATGATTTTCCGTCACAATGATTGTTCGGACGTTCAGTGTTTTGGTATCCGGTTCCAGTTGTCGAATCAGGGATGGCGTGATCTCTTCTCCCCGGTAGACGGAAAAAGAAGAGGAGTAAACGGTAACTCCGGGAGAGGCAAGGATCTTCAGGCGGTGAGAGAGCATTGTGTCCAGGTGGCGGGAGAATCCCCAGACCACGGCCAGAATAACGAGGGCAAGTGTGGACAGGATCAGCCAGAGAGTCTTTTTTGTGCCGGCCGGTCCTGATAGAATGGGTGGCAATGAAGGTTTTTTGGCTTTCCCCGGACCGGCGTCTTCTGCTAGAGGGAGACTGTTATCCTGTCCGTCCGGCCCTGTCGGAGATTCTTGTGTCACGTCAGGTGTGTCTCCATTGGATGATCAACATGACTCCAGGATGTTTTCCTGAAAAGAGGCTGTCGATGAAACGAATTTCCGAAATCCTGCCTGGAAAAAAGCACTTCGGGTTTCCAGCTTTTTGTGTGGTCATCCTTCTTCTTTTTTCGATATCCGGTTGCACGACGGAAGAGGGGACAAGAGTTTCTTCCGCCTCGCTCCTCAAGCTCAAGACAGGTATCAGTACCATGGCTGACGTCAGGAGCGCGCTCGGCCCGCCGGACCGGGTGGAAAAACGGTTTGGCGAGCAGGTGTGGATCTACCGCCATCGGGTCATCAAGGGTCTATTCTACCGCCGTACCACCGGGAATAACATAGCGATCTCCTTCGATGAAAAAGGAGTCATAAGACAGGTTCGGTCAAGCTCTGTTGACAGGTCCGAAGCGTTCTAGGGGCTGTTTCCAAAACCTTTCCTCCGGAAAGTCCCCCACCTTTCAGAATACTCCCGGCAGTGGATCGGGGAAAGGACACACATCACATGAACGACTTGATCAGGTTTTTGGAATGAGACCGTTTTCCCGGGTATTCCTGATGGCTGGTCTCTTGGCTCTGGGAACACTTCCTTTTGGATTGATGGATCTTGCCCGGGCTTCTTCCCCGCTTGGTTTCCCCGGAAACAACCCTTCACCGTCAATGAACGAGGCGGCTTCGGAAGGGGATGGCGGGTCGGTTGTTCCCCTTCCTCCGGAGATCTGGCCGGGAGAGTCTGCCCTCCCTTCCCACAATCCTGTTTTTGTTTCCACGGTTCCGCTATCGGAGTGGTCCCGGCAATTTGCCCGGGATGGCGTTCCCGAGGACTTTTTCTCCGGAGTTGTCACCGCATCCGGCAGGATTTTTGTGGCATCCCGATCGGGGCACTTAGAGGCCCTCGCGGCTTCTTCGGGAAAATCGCTCTGGCACGTCCGCCTGGAAGCGCCTGTGAATACTCCGATGATTCTTTCCAAAAAGACCCTCTATGTTGTCTCTTCGACCCCCTCCATCACTCTTGGCCATCTGCTTTTTTATACCAGGACCAGGCATCTTCTTCGAGGAGATGGTTCTGAGCGGATCTGGGCCCTTTCCCAGCGGTCGGGCCGGGTGATCTGGTCGAAGGGGCTTCCGGGAGCGGTTCTGGGAAGCCCTCTCCTGGAGCCCCATACCATTGCCCTTGCGACAGGGTCCGGTCATCTTGTTTTCCTGTCCCGTCAGGATGGCCACATGGTTGTGGATCTTCCTGTCTCGGAAGGTTCATTCGGATGGGCCTCCCCCCTCGATCGACCGGATGCGATCTATCTGGCACAGGAGAATCCTCCGATGATCGACAGAGTGGGAAAATCTCCCCTGAAAACCGATTGGCGG
Source organism: Nitrospirota bacterium (assembly GCA_021838765.1). The sequence goes on along the minus strand of JAKCCY010000025.1, from coordinate 15,238 downwards.
CTTGCCTTGTCCAATACCAGGACCTATGACCGATTTTTTATCGGCGGACCGGTGTCGACCTCTGCGGGTATTGCCGGTGTTTTTCGGGAGAGGGGAACAGGGAGGATGATCCTGGTCTCGATCGACGGTGTTACCGGCAAAATCCTCTGGACCCGTTCTCTTTCGGAGACATCGCCAGAAACTCCGGAAGAGATGGTCAGCATGGTTTCCTCCGACGGCATTTTGTATGTCCCGGTTCCGGAGAAGGGGGATCTCTTCGCTGTTTCCGAAAGGGGTGAGCTGCTCTGGAAAACCCATGTCGGGGACCATCCCCACACGGGGGGGACCGCCGTCGGTCGCCTCCTTTTTCTGCCACTGCCCTCTGGCCATATTGCCGCGCTTGATCGGATGAATGGAGAGATCCTTCATGTATGGGCGGGGAAGGCACCTCTCCCGCCCCGCTCTCTTCCTGTGATCGGTTCGATGATCTTTCTTTCCGACAGGAGCGGGGATGTGAGGGCAATGGACATGTCTTCGCTCGGAGAGAAGGCCGACCTTTTATCCCGGACTCCTTTTCTGGAGCCACGGAAGACATCGGGCGATGTGGTCCGGGGGATGCCTGATGAGTGAGGCTCCGGACAGAAGAGGGATCGATCCCAGATTTTTTGAGGAAGGTCCGACGCTTGAGATCGGCCATCCGGTTTTCATGAACTACAGGAGGGAGGAGGTTCACCCTCCGTTTGAGATGATGGAAGAGATGATTTCCCGTCTTGAGTCGATCGAGGCCGAGGGGAAGTCCCTGCCGGAAAATCCCGAATGGGCCAGGAAGGCTCTCAGGTCGATCTATGAAATGGTGGATCAGCTGGGAGAGGCGATTGCCCCGGGGATGTCCTGCGAGGCTGGATGCGCGGCCTGCTGCAGGGTGATGGTCTCGACCTCGAGTGTCGAGGCCGCGCTGATTGGCGATCGTCTTTCATCTGAGCCACCGGACAGAAGAGAGAAGTGGATGGAGCTTGTCCGGAGCCGAAATGCCAGACTTTCGGAGCTGTCGGGAAGGACCGATCCTCCTGCGGACCTTTCAACTTTCGAGGGGCTTTTGGCGACTTGTGAAGACTGGGAGAAGGAGAATCTCCCTTGCCCGTTCCTGGGAGAGGGGAACCTTTGTTCCATCTACGAGGATCGTCCTCTTCTGTGCCGGGTGTGCTGGGTTTTGACCGATCCTGAAGATTGCAGTCCCGGGGCCGGTCCACCGGTCAAGTTCAGGACGAAGGTTTTTGAAAAGGCCTATTTTGTTGTTTCTGACATTTCGGTCCGGCACATGAAAAACGGATCGGTGAGTCCCATTCCCTGGTGGCTGGAGCCTCATTGAGATATAGGATTGACCGACGATCCCTGTTTTCGGGAATACTCTTCCTTGCTCTTTTTTCGTTCTGGTCGGCACTGGTGGATCAGGGGCTTCTAAGGCCGGTGGACCTGATGGTGGCCAGAGCTTTTCATGACCGGATGCCGGAGTTTCTGGCCTGGTTTTTTGGACTGGTCTGCCGGACAGGGAATGTGGAGTTTTCTCTGCCGATCTGGATTGGAGTCCTTTATCTCGTTTTCCGGAGGAAGACGGAGGGAAGCGACAAGACACTGCCAGCATTGTTCCTGACCGGGTTTTTTCTGGCGGGTGGTGTTCTGGAGCATGTCATGAAACGCCTTCTTTTTCAGCCACTCCCTTTTCTTTCGAGGGATCCCCTTGACCTTTATCTCCATCCCGTCATCAGCATCAAGACGCCCTATTCCTACCCCTCGGGACATACCCTTCGGGCATTCATGCTGCTGTCGCTGGTTTCTCTCTGGCTTCACGGGCAAAAGGAAGAGAGGCAAAAAATCCTTTTTCTGGGGGGGTGGGCGGCGATTGTCGCTGTGGGGGTCAATGCTATCGGATGGCACTGGAGTTCCGATGTCATCGGCTCCCTCTTGTTTGTTGGCGGGGCCCATTTCCTGTCGCGATCGGTCTCCCGCGAGTGATTCCTTCTCCCGGGGAAAATCGAAAGATCGATCCTGCCTTGCTGTGAAGAGACAGGATCCGGATTCGATCACAGGAACGGTTCGATCTCCCTGTCCATGAAGGACTCCATCTGATCAAGCGGAAGCGGCCGGGAGATGGCATATCCCTGGAGGACCATGCATTCAAGCTCCGTCAGGATGTCCACCTCCGATCTGGTCTCGGCACCCTCTCCCACAAGCTGGAGCGACAGGCTCTTGGCCATCTGGATGATCGTCCGGACCATCGAGAGGTCAAGGGAGCTGTTTTTCATCTGGAGGACAAATTCCTGGGGAACCTTGAGAACATCCACCGGAAGTCTGGTCAGGTAGGACAGGGAAGAATATCCTGTCCCGAAGTCGTCGATGGCGATCTTGACCCCCTGGTTCCGGATGTCCATCAGTCGCTCCCTGGCCCTGATCGGATCTTTCATCAAAAGGCTCTCTGTCAGTTCTATGGTGAGCCATTTTGAAAGATCGGGATGTTCCTCAATCTTTCTGTCGAAGAGATCCCAGAACTGCTGGTTCCAGAACTGCCGTATCGAGACATTCATCGCAAGACGAATCCTTGGTCGTCCACCCGTATGCCATCTGGCGGCGGTCCGGATGACTTCTTCGAGGATCCACTCCCCCAGCGGGATGATGAGCCCGGTCTCTTCGGCAAGAGGAATGAACTCGATCGGGGAGATGATTTCCCCGGACGGTTTTTTCCAGCGGACGAGCGCCTCGACGCCGACAATCTTGTTTTTGGGAATGTCAACCTGTGGCTGATAAAACAGGGTGAACTCCCGATTGGCGATGGCGGTCCGCAGTGCGCTTTCCTGGTTGTAGCGTTTCCGGATCTTTTCTTCCATCTCGGGGTCATAAAACAGCCATCCGTTCTTTTCATGGCTTTTGACCTGGTACATGGCGATATCGGCTTTCCTGAGCAGATCTTCGCCGTCGACAGCATCTTTGGGATAGGTGGAAAGCCCAATCGACGAGCTGGTATGGATCTCTCTCTCGTCGATCATGACGGGCATGGAGAGTCGTTCGAGAATCTTTGTCACGAAGCTTGTCGTTGTCATGATATCCGAAACTTCTGTCAGAAGGATGACAAATTCGTCTCCTCCGAGCCTTGCGACAAGGTCATTGGTTCGAACACTGTTCAGAAGTCGTTCGGCGATCACCTTCAGGTAACGGTCACCGGCGGCATGGCCCATTGTGTCGTTGATTTCCTTGAACCCGTCGAGATCGAGAAAGAGAAGGATCAGGGAGTAGGCGTCCCTTGCCGATCTTCGTATCTCGGATTTCAGCCGGGTGAGGAATGCAGCCCGGTTGAAAAGGCCTGTCAGTGGATCGATATTGGCAAGGTTCCAGATTTCCCGGTCTTTCTGGATTCTCTGTGAGACGTCTTTCTGGATCTGTATGAAATGGGTGATTTTCCCTGAAGGAGAGCGCATTGGGGTGATGCTGGACTCGACGGTAAAGAAACTTCCGTCCTTTCTTCGGTTGATCAGGATATTGTCGGCGGATTTTCCGCTCAGAAGGTTTTGCCAGAGCGATTCGTAAAGGGACGGGTCATGTCGTCCGGATTTAAGAATTCTGGGGTTGCCACCGATAAGCTCTTCACGTTCGTAGCCAGACATATGGACAAGCGCTTCGTTGACAGATTCGATCTTTCCGGTGGTGTCGGTGATCATGATGCCGTTTGCAACATTTTCCATGGCGGCTTCCTGAAGCCGCAACCGCTCCTGCTCGGAATACCGCTCAATGACATTGGAAAGGCGTTTCAGCAGTTGCTCGATCCTGTCCTGTGAAACTGAAGCGATGCTTCCGACCGTTTTCTGCATGATGGTGATGATGCCCGGCCGGCCTTCAGTCGCCCGGAACGGGAATGCATGAACCTCTGCCACCCCAAAGGATTTCAGGAGCTTTGCAAAAGGATAGTCGTCGCCCATTTCGGTGATGTGCAGGGATTCGTGCCGTCCGCTCCTGATGGCCTTATTCGAGATGGAGTCAGTATCGCCGGGTGAGTGGACAGGCTCCGGGATCTTTCTGATCTCGTCGGCGATGCTGGCTTTTTCCGCTGAAAAGGCCTGTGTCCAGAGATTGCCGGCCTGGTCTCCGATCATGACATGGACCCAGATCGATTCGTGGATCTTTCGAACCCGCCTTGAAAGGTGGGCCAGAAGATCCCTGAGGGAGTCTCCCTTCAAGACTTTCAGGTCGAGTTCGGCGATAAGGTGGTCGATCTCGGACAGCTCCAGTTCCTGGGTAATGTCGTTGAAGTGAATGAGGGAATGTGTCCACGCCCCGGCATGGTTCCTGAGCGGGGAGACAATGGCCCGGACGGAGATCCTCCTCTTGTCGATCGTCCACCCCGTTTCAATGCCGTCGAAGACTTCTCCGGTGCAAAGGACTTCCTCGAGATGTTTTTTCTTGACCTTTTCGGGAGGGCATGGGAAAAGCACGGGGAGGTGAATGTCTTCCGGCCGCAGGTCCGCTGCTCCGATCATCCGGTAGAAGGTCGGATTGGCCCACTCGACCGACCCATCGGGCCTTGTGATCACCATGGGGCTTTGGCTTGATTCCATGGCGGACTGTCCAAGGCGGATCCTGTTCTGCTCCTCCATCCGGAAAAACGCCAGCCGGATCTTGTCCGTAAACTCCACCAGGGTTTTCCGAAGGTGGGTGTTCATGTCTTCCGGGTGTCGGGCCCAGAGGACCAGGATCGTTCTTGGCAGGGTGTCCGCTCCGTAAAGGACAGGAATGGCAAAGATCGCTTCGACTCCTGCCTGCCGCAACTGTTTTGAAAGCGGGTTCCTGTCAAGCGCGTCTCCGCAGACAAACTCCGGTTCCTTCGAGGAGATGGCGCGGGAAAACGAGGTTGTCTGGTAGAGGGAGCTGTTCCGGTTGACCCCGTTTTTGATCAGGGAGATGAAGTCTTCCGGAAGGTCAAGCGAGTTGATATGTTTCTGGAAGGAGATGGATCCATCCACACCCGGAACGGCGAATGTGACGCCGGCGAAGGAGAAGGCCTCAAAAATCTCCCGGGCGACTGCTTCAAGGAGGTCGTCGATGGAACTTCCGGAAAGGATCAGCCGGTCAACCTCCCGGGCGATCCGGTTGGCCTCTTCCGACTGAACTTCTTCGGTGATATCCCTGACATGGGTCAGAAAGGCTTTCCGGTTTCTGAATGTCACCTGCTTAAAGCTCAGAAGAACATTGATATGGCTTCCGTTCAGACGGGAAAACCGGTGGCGGAGGGCACTTGAGTGGTTCTGGGTGGCTTCTGCCTTTTCAAAAATCTCGCTGATGCCGTCTCCGGTATTGTCGGTAATATCGGAAATGGTTTTCCCGACGATATCGTTCTTGCTTTTTGCTCCGAGCATCCGGCAGAAAACCTGATTGGTTTCCAGGATGGAAAGAGACTGCGCATCGAGAAGATAGATGCCGTCCGGAGCTTCTTCAAAGATGCTGTTCCTCTCCGACTGGAGTTTCTCGAATTCTTTCTGATTTTTATAGGCATTCTCGAGCTTTTCCATGATGAGGTCCAGATGATCCCGGGTTTCTTTCCCGAGATCCCTCTCGGAAAGGACCGCCGTCGAGAGAACGCCCCAGGGAATAACGGACTGCTCAAAGTTGGCGGGGATCAGGTACAGGGCGGAGAGGCCAAACTGTCTGCTCCATTCTGAAAGAGGTGTCTCCATAAAGTTGTTATCGAGAGATGCGTAGAGGGGCCGGTTCTGATTGACCGCCTGTCCAAGAAGTGTCCTGTTTCCGGGGAATGTGTCCCAGCGATAGTCCCGGGTGCGTTTGAGAAGCTCTTCCTCATACCGGGGGTCGGCGGATTCGATGGCGAGGTACTGGATCCTCCTGTCCGGGGCTGTCAGAAAAAAATATGAGGCAAAAAAAGGGAAGATCTTCTGAATCTTTCGGAGGGTAAACCTGATCAGCTCCTCGAGAGAGGAGCCCCTGACGATCATCCGGTCGAGTTCGGCCGAGAGAAGCGTCGTTTCTTCGGTGATGACCTGCTGGCTGATGTCCCGGATATGGACGAGTGCCATCTGTTTTCCCCGGAGATCCACCTGGGAAAAGGTCAGCTCGGCCTGGAACCGGGATCCGTCTTTCCGGCACATTTCCCTCCGGACGGTTTTTTCGGATTCCGTCCCGCTTTTTCCGGGTTTCTGCTGGTCGTTGCCGCAGCAGGTCATAAGGTCTTTGAAGCTTGTTGTTGAGATCTCCCCGATTTCCGAAGCGCCGATCATGGAAAGAAATGCCTTGTTGGCATCCACAATGGCAAATGTTTTGAGATCGTAAAGAAGGATGCCAAGCGGGGCTTCGGAGAAGAGGACCGTTTTCTGGATCTCGTTTTCGATCTGTTTCTGGGCTCCGGAAAAGGAAATCTGGATTCTTCCCGCAAAAACCTGCAGCTGATTTTTCCGGACTTCGGAGAGATATCCCGGTATTTTGGAGAAAAAAGAGAGAATCGCATAAGGAGCTTCTCCATCGACTCCGGATATGGGGATCGACAGCACCTCTTCCACGCCGTGATCGATACACCATGTGGCCGATCCGTCACGGGAGAGATTTTCCCTGTTCAGGAAAAGATCGGTGAGTGGCTGGAAGGTTCTGTCCAGCATGGCCGGTTTGGCGATCGGAAAGCCCGTATGGATGGGGGATGCCGGTTCGAGGATGGCGGAGATCAGTTTTTTGTCGATCCCTGCAACTTCGATCTCCCCGACTGTTTTCTCCGCGGTGGGAAAGACGCAGGTAACGGCCGGGAAAGAAAAAAAGGTGGCCAACTCATGAATGGCCGACCGAAGGACCTCCTGAAGGGGGTTCTTCAACAGGATCTGCTGATCGATCATGCTGCAGACATGGTTGATCTTCTCGGCTTCGGCCTCCCCGGTGACATCGATGACCCTGACAAAGAGGATGGCGTTCCCGTGGTCTCCCGCCAATGTGGCGCGCAGCCTCGCATGGAAGATCGATCCATCTTTTTTCCGGTAGCGGGTGGAGAAGTTGCCGGACCTTTCCGGAATCCCGAAAAGTCTTTTGATGTTTGTTTCGGTGATGGAGGCGGGGGTGGTTGCGAATCGTGAAAGCGGGCTTCCGGGGGGCAGATCTTCGGGCTCCATCCCGAGCATCTTCAGGAATGTTGAATTTGTCTTGACGATTCTGAGCTGTTCTGGATCAAGGAGGAAGATGCCATCGGGGGACGGTTCAAAAAGGTCCCAGTCATCAAAGGTCATTCTGACCGATTTTTTCTGATCAAGGGAATCATTGTTGGCTGTCATCGTCGTCTTTTTTCACGGGAAGCTGCCTTTTGTTGGGGCAAATATCCTGCACCGTCAACCATGTTTTTTTGAAGTTTTGGGGTTTGATTATAGCAGAAGTTCCTGTACTTGATAATGCTTGCCGTTTCTTTTGGAGGGGGGCGGGGCTTGATCCATCAAATTATTTCTGGGCAGGAATCGGAAGGGGTGCCGACTTTCCGGACTGTTTTTGAGGGAAAATTGTGGTGATACTGTCAGCATGGTTTGCCGGAGACTGTTTTTATGGCTGAGGATTTTTTTGTGGAGGTTTGATCTGGAAGACAGACATTATCGTGTGGCCGAATGGCCTGTTGAGGACCGTCCAAGGGAGAAGCTGGCATCACGGGGAGCATGGAGCCTGTCGGATGCGGAGCTTCTGGCCATTGTTCTCAGGGTCGGATCCCGGGGCGAGACCGTTGTTGCCCTGGCACAGCGTCTTCTGGCTCATTTCGGAGGGGTTTCAGGGCTTTCTGCTGCGAGGATACCGGAGATCGCATCGCTCTCGGGCGTTGGAATGGCCAAGGGTGCCCAGCTCCTGGCGGCTTTTGAACTGGGCAGGCGGGCCGCCGCTCCGAAGGACGGGCGTGATCTTCAGGTCAGCTCCGGAAAAGATGTCTACGATATCCTTGGGGCAAAGCTCCGGGATACCAGAAGAGAAAGCTTCTGGGCCCTTTTGCTGAATCAGAAGCACAGGCTTTTAAAAAGCGAGAAAATTTCGGAAGGGTCCCTGACAATGACGCTTGTCCATCCCCGCGAAGCGTTCCTCCCCGCAGTCCGGGAGTCCGCGGCGGCGGTGATCTTTGTTCACAACCACCCCTCAGGGGATCCGGAACCGTCGGTCGACGACTACAACCTGACGGTGCGTCTGATCGAATGCGGCGATCTTCTGGGGATTCGCGTGGTTGACCATATTGTTCTCGGGGATCACGCCTATGTCAGCCTGAGAGACAGGGGAGCTTTCAGGCAAAAATGAAAGCTCTCCTTCGTTCAGAGCCTTCCAGAGCGAAGGATGGAGATGATGAGTCCTATTCCGAGCAGACCCGCAACGAGAAAGCCTACGAGCCCGACCGATGAGACTCCCAGAAACTTCGGCCCCTTGGGTGAGGAGAAGATCATTGCCGAGCCGATGACCAGGGCTCCGACAAGAATGGAAACGGAAAGGCGGTTCCCGGCCTTGTCCATTTCGCCGATCAGCTCTTCGAGATGGCGCAGGTTGAAATCAACCCTGATCCTCCCGGAGCGAACTTTGAAAAGGACGCGTTCGACCTCTTCCGGAAGTCTCGAGAAGGCTCTCATCAGGCTGAGTCCTCCTCTCCGGAACGATTTTTTCAGGGAAGAGGGCGTGATCTGGCTTCTGATCAGGTTCTCGACAAATGGACGTCCTTCGGTGAGCATGTTGAACCCCGGGTCGAGGGTCCTCCCGATGCCGTCCATGATGACAATCGCTCTCATCAGGAGGGTGAGGTCGGGGGGAAGGACGAGCTGATTGGTGCGAATGACCTCGAAAAGCTCTGAAAACAGGGCTTCTACCCGGATTTCGCCCAGTGGCCTGTCGATGAACTCATCGAGGAGACCTGTCAGATCTTCTCCGAGGGCACTTTTGTTGTCCTTGCGGTCGGGGTCGGACCCAAGAATCCCAAGCCGGTCCAGAGTCGAGATCATGAAATGAATATCCCGTTCGACGATGGAGAAGAGGAGATCGCCAAGAAGGGCTCTCCGCTCTTGCGAGAGCCTTCCGAACATGCCGAAGTCCAGAAGTCCGATGGCCCCTCCCGGGAGCACAAGAAGATTTCCGGGGTGGGGATCCCCCTGAAAGAATCCGTTGACAAAAACCTGGCGGAAAACCATCCGGGCTCCTCTTTGGGCGATCACCTCCGGTCGGATGCCAAGGGCGGCGAACTCACCGGTTCTGGTGATCTTGATCCCGTCAAGAAACTCCATGACCAGGACTGATTCCGATGAAAGCTCCGGAAATGAGCGCGGGATGACCACTGTCGGGTCTTCGGCGAACTGTCCCCTGGCCAGGTCCATATTCCTGGCTTCATGGGAGAAGTCGAGTTCCCACCTGAGGTTTTTGGTGAAGTGCCGGCAAAGTTCCCTCGGACGGAAGGCCCTGAGTTCGGGAAGGTGTTTTTCGGCAAGCTCGGCCAGTGTCTTCAGGATTCCGAGGTCCGCCTCGATCGTTTCGGCAATGCCGGGTCTGCGGATCTTGACGGCAACTCGCTCTCCCGAATGGAGGACGGCTGCATGGACCTGGGCGATCGTGGCCATGGCGATCGGTGTGCGGTCAAAACTCAGGAATTTTTCTTCCGGGGGGCCGCCGAGGGCATTTTTGAGAGCTTCTTCTATCTGGGCATCGGGAACCGGCGGAAGCCGGTCCTCGAGCTTTTGAAACTCGTTGATGTAGTCCGGGGGGAAAAGGTCAGCCCTTGAGGCCATAAGCTGTCCGAACTTTGAAAAGGTCGGCCCCAGCTCCTCAAGGGCCATTCTGAGGCGGACAGGCCTTGAAAGCGTTTTGGTTTCCGGACGTCTGGTCACCCGCCTGCCGGCAGAGAGAACCGGGCCAAGCCGGAAAAATCCCACAACATCGTCGAATCCGTATTTCAGGAAAACCCTTGCGATGAACCTCAGCCGGGCAATGTCGGATATTGTTCTTGTGCCGGGAACCATCATGCGGGGACGCTCCGGGGGCTAGCCCGGAATGGCACCGACGGTGGTGATGTACAGAACGGCCATGGTGTTGGGAAGTCCCAGAAAGTCGGTGACTTCATCATCGTAGAATCCTCCGATGCCGCTGGCGCCGATTCCCGCGTGAGCTGCGGCGAGGTTGATTCTTTCCCCGATCTGTCCGACATCCATGTGGAGAGTTCTGTAGGCCCTTTGTCCGTACTGGATGACCAGATGCTCAAGGTCCGCCACCTGGATCAGGACGAATGCCGCGTCACGGCCCAGGTCCTGTCCGAGAACGAATTCGCAGACCGTTTCCGCAAAATACCCCCGGTTGAGAAGTGTCAGTGTTCCGGCGGGGGGATCGAAGCGGTAGAGTCCCGGAATAAGCTCGGAGACGGAATTGACGACGATATAGGAGGAGAACAGGTTCGGCTGAAAAAAATGGGGAACGCTGGGAGCTGAACCCTCCTCCACGGGGTCGATGTCCTGATAGCCGTATTTCAGGACCTCGGACATTTTGGCGAGGCTGACGGGAGCTGCAGAGTATTGCCTTGCGGAGCGGCGCATGAGAAGGGTTTTGGGAATCTGCCCCTTGAAATCATGAGCCTCCCCGGGAAGGACGATGGGCTCCCCGATCGGGAGATGTGTGCTCTCGGGAGCGGGAAGATGGGTCTGTTCCGGACGCCTGTTCAGAATGACTCCCGGAGGATCTGCCCCGAGGGAGGAGAGGCGGTGCAGATCCCGGAAGAGGACGCCTGTTTCCGGGTCCTGGGGCGGAGAATAGGGAGGAAGCAATGGTGACGGGTAGAACGGCAACGACAGGCAGGACTCTGTGACATCCTCTGGTCTCAGGAGAGGCATGGCCGCCAGGACGACCTCCTTCTGGTCTTCAAGGAACAGAAACGAGTTGAACGCATGGTCGTTGAAGCCGGAAAGAGGAAAGGGAACAAATCCTGTTTCCCTGGCCATAAGGGAGAGGTTCCCGATCAGATGCCCCGTATCGAGAAGGATTCGACGGTAGCCTCGTTCTCCGTAGCGCCAGGCCGACCGTTCGAAAAATCCTGAGATAAAGACGAGAGCTTTTGTTTTCGACAATGTCGGGTGGTGGTAGAGATAGGATGAGAGGCGATCCATGAAATCCCCTTCGTACAAGGGCAGAAGGGAGTGCTCTTTTCCGTTGTAGTGATAGATTCCGTTGGGGATGAAGGGAAGGTCCCTGAAGGCAAGGTAGATCTCGGCGGGATAAAGTCCTCCGGCGGATGGGGCTGCCCGGAGAAGTGTCTGCTCGGATCGCGGGGAGTCGAGAATGGCGGTAACCCCGTAGGAAAAAAAGAGAAGCTGGGAGATCTCCGAGAGGCCCCATGGGTAGGGAGGCTGGATGGGGGCTTCCGGAAGGGGCGTTCTGGTAAAGGGAATGAAATTGAAAGGAAGAAAAGGGGTCAGGGAGACAGGATGGTCCGCCTGGTAGTCCTTGAACGGTGCGGGTTTCCTTGAAAAGTCCAGTCCCTTCGTCCGGTGTATGGTCTTTCGGTCATATTTGGTGTCGCTGTGATAGTATTCGGCACAGGACTCATAAAAGGGTGTCAACGTTCATCTCCATCTTGTTTGGTCTTGTTCGTCCATTCCTGTAAGGCCGGCGGCTCCTTGCCCGAAGCCCTGCCTTGTCCAATACATGGATTGTCATTATGAATGAAAAGAACTCGGGGCTTTCGGATCCGGTAAAGCTTTTGAAGGATTATATCATGAATTGATGCTTGCAGGTGTCTCTCTTTGCGCGGGCCTGTTTTTCCACGGTGGTGTTGTACCCCCCCCCGGCTGTCTTAAAACTGGACCTGCGATCCTTTCCAATGAGAAAATGGGCTGGCTTTAGGTGGAGAAAGCCACCTCCCGGTGGATCAAAGGACAATGATGCTGGAGTCGCAATGAAAAAAGAGAAAAAAATTTCTGACTATCTCGATCCGGAATGGGTCCATGTTTTTGAAATTCCGGGTTTTTCCGACAGAATGACACTCATTCGTGGAACGGTCCGCCCTGGACTTCTCGCCCTGTCGGCGGAGCTTTCCGCAAATCTTTCGGGAATGGGGCCCAGGGATTACTGGCCCCATGTGGCAAGCCACATGCGACGAAGGGTTAATCCACCTCCCGAGACCTGGCTTGCCCTTGGTCCGGAAAAACGGGGATACAAGGCGTATGCCCATTCAGGAGTCTTTATCGGAGCCTCCGGGCTGTCTGTCCGTTTTGTCCTGAAAGATGAGGCCGAGGCGGAAAGACGGCATCTGGGGAAATGGCTCATGGGCCATGGGGAGGATTTCCTGAAGTGGAAGGAGTCGGCGGGAGATGTTCTGGACTACGGTCCCGTCCACAACCACCCCGGGAAGATTGCCGGGGTCCTTTCGACCGATCCCGTTCTTTTGGGAAAAAGGCTTGCCGAGAACAAGACAGCAAGCCTCGACATAGGATTCCCCGCCGACTTCGGGATGACTCTTTCCGATCTCATTGAAAGAATCCGGGGGTTTGAGCCCCTTTACCTGATGTCGAAAGGGTCCTGAATCACGATGGTTTCGGAGCGCTCGGAACCGGTTGAGACCATGACAACGGGAACTCCGGTGAGCTCTTCAATCCTGCGGATATAGTTTTTGGCGGCGACGGGGAGTTCGCTCATCTCCCTCGCCCCCCTGAGGGATGTTTTCCATCCCGGCATTTCCTCGTAGACGGGAACGGCAGCCTCGATGTCGGAGAGATGTCTTGGAAACTCCGATATGGGCTTGCCGTGGAGGGTGTACCCGGTGCAGATCCTGATCGTGTCGAGTTCGTCTAAAACATCGATCTTTGTCAGGACGATGCCGGTGAGTCCATTGACTCTTGCCGCGTACCGCACGACAAGGGCGTCAAACCATCCGCACCGTCGGGCGCGGCCCGTTGTGGCCCCGAATTCGCTCCCCTGCTTTCTCAGATAGTCTCCTGAGGCATCGAAAAGCTCTGTGGGAAAAGGTCCTGATCCAACCCTGGTGGTGTAGGCCTTGGTGATTCCGATCACCCCGTCGATGGCGGTCGGACCCACACCTGTCCCGGTCAGGGCTCCGCCCGCGGAGGCGTTGGAGCTGGTAACAAACGGGTAGGTCCCGTGGTCAATGTCGAGGTGTGTTCCCTGTGCCCCTTCAAAGAGAAGCTGCGATCCCTTCTGACGCTCATTCCAGAGATAGAGGGAGGTGTCCGTGATGTAGGGGGAAAGTCTTTCGCCTACGGCCATGGCATCGGCATAGAGTGTTTCAAGGTCGAATCCGTGCGTCTTGAACAGTTTTTCCATCAGGTAATTCATTTCGGACAGGTTCTGTTCCAGCTTTTCCCTGAAAAGCGCAGGGTGGGCGAGGTCACCGGTCCGGATTCCGATGCGGGCCATCTTGTCGACATAGGCCGGTCCGATTCCGCGGCCTGTCGTCCCGATTCTCCGGGTTCCCTTCATCTCTTCGGACTGCTTGTCGATTGCGCGGTGGTAGGGCATGATCAGGTGGCACGCATCGCTGATCTTGAGGTTCGTTCCGACCTTGATTCCCCTGGAGGCAAGCTCCTCGATCTCTTCGATCAGGGCATGCGGATCGAGGGCGATGCCATTTCCGATCACGCACTTTTTTCCTTCATGAAGGATGCCGGACGGGATCAGGTGCAACACAAATTTTTCCTTGCCGACAACGATGGTGTGTCCGGCGTTGTGGCCCCCCTGGTAGCGGATGATGCAGTCGGCCCTTTCGGTCAACAGGTCAACGATTTTTCCCTTGCCTTCGTCACCCCACTGGGTGCCCAGAATAATGATGTTTGCCATGAATGGGCTCTACCGCTTTCTTTTTAATTTGGCCTTCAGACCGGTGCAGAACTGATGTTCCGGGGGGAGTTTTCCGGCCCAGCGACTGGTTTCCCGGGATCATACCCGGAAAAACGCAAAACTCCCCCTTTTGTCGATTTTCTGAAAAACTTGTTCCATCATAGCATTCGAGCGGGGCAGTCTAAAAGGGGAGCGCCCTGCTTCCCTCAGATATGCTTGACGCTTCTGCCCAGATGTTTCTCGACGGAGTTGATCTTGCCTGCGATCCGGCCCGTTTGACCGGCGCGGGCATCCACCTTGATCGCAACGGAGATCCGTTCGCAATCCTGACTCATTCTCAGGTAACAGTCCCTGACAACGGCCATGACCTCGTCCCACTCGCCTTCGAGGACGGTGCCCATGGGGTTCAGCTGGTAGGGGACTCCACTTTTGTCAATGATGTCAAGGGATCGGGATACATAGGCGCCGACACTTGCGCCTTTGTCCAGCGGGGACATGCTGAATTCGAGCAGTACGGACATGGAGAACTCCTGTCTGAATGGATGGTTGTTGTGTGAATCTCGTGAGAGTTTTCCGAAAAGGCTGTCTCTATGTTCCGGTGAGGATCCTCTTCCTGTCAATTATCCTGTCAATTTTTGCCCCCGGTAAAAAAACCAAAACATCGTCGCGAGAGTTAACAGATCTGTCACATTGTCTTGATCTTCCATTTGTCTGGGATCCTTAGGATGGTTCCCGTTCCGGGCATCAGAATCTCCCTTAACAGGGTGGCCGGACGAAAAACATTGTTGATCTGTTCATGGCTTGTGTCGATCTTTCATCCATTCGTTCCGTATTAAAGGAGGTTCTTTCATGCGCAAGACTCGCCAAGTCGCCATCGGGCTTTCTGTCCTGGCAGCTGGGGTTCTGGCCCTTGCAACACAAAAGCCTGTCTGGGCGGCAAGTCTCGATGCCCCGACCCAAGTGGCGGACAACCTGACTCCGGACTCTCCCTATTCGAAGCCACAGCCAGCAACCCAGGCGCCCCCGGTTGATCCGGACCGATTGAACTCCGAAATCCATAATTCTTTTCAGAATCTGATTCCGGATGCTCCGCCGCCGGGCTATACCGCCATGGTGGGAAAATGGCAGACCATGATGTACGGGTTTGTGGAATTCGATTCGGTGTATGATTCATCGAACTCCTTCAACAACTGGCCATTCAACGCCGGCGCGGCAAATGCCAGCACCATCCAGGGCGGCAGAACCTCAAGCGGGCAACTCTCCTCGCTCGGCGCAACGGTCGATCACAATGCCATGGGCTTTGATGTGAACAACTCCCGTATCGGTTTTGCCCTCTCTTCCCCGGTCTATAACGGGTATAAGCTCCGGGCTCTTCTGGAAATGGACTTTCTGGCCAATCCGGGTGAATCCCAGTACGGCGGGAGCATCTCCCAGGCGGCAG
>JAKCCY010000173.1 GCA_021838765.1 Nitrospirota bacterium | reverse complement strand
ACCACCAGGGCGGCGAGCGCATCGAAGCGGTAGAAATGCGTCCAGTGGATCAAAGCGCCGGCGATTGCGGTGACGATGAAGGCGTACAGATCGGTGAGAATGTGCTGAAAGCTGCCTTCGACGTTGAGGCTCTCCCGATTGGCCTTGCTCATCGACCACGTCGCCAACAGGTTCACGACAATACCCGCCAGGGCGACCCAGGTCACGAGCAGTCCATCGACCGCAGGCGGCCAGATCAGGCGGCGCACCGCCTCAATCAGAAACCAGCCGGCCAATACCACCAATGTCAGACCGTTGATCAGGGCACTGAAGATTTCAGAACGCTTGAAGCCGAAGGTAAACCGCCCTCCTGCGGGCCGCTGCGCCAGATGCATCACAGCCAGCGACATCGCAATTGCACCCGCATCGGTGAGCATGTGCCCTGCATCCGATATCAGTGCCAGCGAGGAGGCCTTCAGGCCTGCGACGACTTCGACTGCCATAAAGGCCAGTAGCAACGCCAGCGCGATCGTCAGATAGCGCTTGTCCGCATCCGGACTGATCGAATGGGCATGGTCGTGGTGGTCGTGCGCATGCCCATGGTTATAGCGGTTAGAGTCATGTCCGTTCGCATCGTGTTCATGGGAATGGGTATGTGTCACGTTCGGCACCTCTCCGAGTAGCACGCCCAGAGCCAGAGCGAGGCCGCGTGCTTGGGCACCGCACCTGGGCATGAGCTGCGTCGATCTCTATTGTTAACGTTCGCCCCCAGTGTCTTCAGCGACGTGGATCGTCATATCGCTAAGTATCCTAGCAAAAATAACTTGAACACATTCTGAAAATGCTATACTGTGGAGCCATGGACGATGTCGCCACAGTGATTGCCGAAAAATACCGTGCCCTTTCGGGGGTTCTGAACGAAACATCCCTGCGTCTTTGGGCCGCAGTGGAGGCCCGAAGTTTGGGGCACGGAGGTGTCAGTACCGTGTCTCGGGCCGTAGGCCTTTCTCGAACAACGATCTACGCCGGCTTGTCCGAGCTCGAGTCCGAGAAGCATCCTTTATCCTCCGAGGAAGTCGCCGGACATCCCCCTCGCGTGAGAGCCCCGGGAGGCGGGCGAAAAAAGCTTGTCGACAAAGACGCGTTACTCCTCCAGGATCTGGATGCCCTCGTCGATCCCGTGACGCGGGGAGACCCGATGTCGCCGCTCCGCTGGACTAGCAAGAGCACCACGCGCCTGGCGGACGAGCTGAAGGAAAAAGGACATGCCGTCAGCCAGAGAACGGTCTGCGACCTTCTCGAACAGATGGGGTACAGCCTTCAGTCGGTCCGGAAGACCCGCGAAGGGGGCAAGCACGAAGACCGCAATGCCCAGTTCGAACACATTGCCCGCAGGGTCTCGGATTATCAGCGGACCGGAGACCCTGTTATCTCCGTCGACACCAAAAAGAAAGAACTCGTCGGAGACTTCAAAAACGCCGGCCAGGAATGGCAACCGAAAGGTCAGCCCGAGGACGTTCGGATCCACGACTTTATCGATCCGACATTGGGAAAAGTCGCCCCCTATGGCGTCTATGATCTGACAAGCAATACCGGCTGGGTCAATGTCGGGATCGACCACGATACCGCCGAGTTCGCGGTGGAAAGTATCCGCCGCTGGTGGCGAGAGATGGGCCTCCCCCTCTCCCCCACCGCCCAGCGACTTCTGATCACGGCCGATGGGGGAGGGAGCAACGGGTACAGGGCTCGCCTGTGGCGCCGGGAGCTTCAGTCCTTCTCAAACGAACTGGGCTTTCCAATCGAGGTCTGCCATTTCCCGCCGGGAGCGAGCAAGTGGAACAAGATTGAGCACCGCATGTTCTGTCATATCACGGCCAACTGGCGGGGACGCCCCCTGCTCAGCCGGGAGGTCGTGGTCAATCTGATTGGGGCGACCACCACGCATCAAGGCCTCAAGATCAAGGCAGGCCTTGATGAGAACAGATATGAAGCCGGAATCAAAGTGACAGACCAAGAAATGGCGTCTCTTTCGATCGTCCCAGATTCCTTCCATGGGGAATGGAATTATCGCATCAATCCCCAGGTCAACCTGGAATAAGTGTTCAAGTTATTTTTGCTAGACTCCTAAGTACCCGACGCACATGCTCATCGTTGACTGTGTAGAACACCTACTTGCCACGTCGCTCGGCACGCATGATGCGTGCCGCCTTCAAGTCTTTTCGGAGAGGGGCGAGGAAGATTTCCTTAGGAGGAAGGAGATATTGCTTGAAGGTGTCTTTCTTTCCCCGCCCCTGGGTGATTCCGACGGAGATCCAGTTGGCAGCCTTATAGCAGGTTCCGCGGAAGCGGTCAATTTCGACGAAGGTCTCAAGGAGGACGGGGGCGTAGTGGTAGCGCTCCTGCCAGTCGTTCGGAAGGCGTCGTGTCGCCATGCCAAGGAGCATGGAGGCGATGGTCTTGGACATGGCTGACTCCTCCTGTTTACCATTAACGTTGAACAATTTCCGACATGCCTTATAGCCCGTCTCACGAAGTATACCCTAAGTTGACGTCAACCAAAGGGCCGGAATCGCGTCACAATAGGGTCCTTTTTCGCATTGTTTGACACTCTCCCTCAAGGGTCTCAGACTCCAACCTGACACTTTCAGACTGGTTTGTTCCGGTCCATCCCCTCTTCCCAGAAATGCCGGGTCGGACGAAAGACCACCACGCGATGGCTCTTGATGAGAAGCGGCTCGCCGGTCTTGGGGTTGCACCCCAGACGATCCGCTCTCTTCCGAAGTTCGAATGTCCCGAACCCCGTCAGCTTGACCGACTTGTCCTCCAGAACGGTCTGAGCGATCTCCTCTATCACGAAATCAAGAGCCTCGCGAACAATCTTCCGGGGAAGATCGGTCCCTCCTCCGTGGCTCCGGGTATACTCGACGATGTCGGTTCGATTCAAGGAACCCCCCCTTTTTTCCTATGTGTTTTTCCGGCCATGAACTGTGGACTGATTTCTTACCCGGGCCAAGTATATCCTTGGCTCCATAAAATCAAAACACATACGATACGCAGAAGCTCCTTCGGACACTTTATGCTTGTATTTGAGGCCAAGATATGGTTGTACTCACATTTATCCCAAGCACTCTTTGTCGAAGCGCAATAAAACGTCCCCTTTTCGTTCCAGCGATCCTCAGACTTCATGCAAGGCTGGAGAAACGGAATCTTTGTAAGAATTCCGAATCGTCACCACCGGGTTCGGATTGGAAAAGGGAACGGGAATCTTTTCTTCCCGGCAAAGAGCAAGATGCTCTTCCATCCCCCATCGGGCCTGGTAAAGGCAATCTTCGACAGAATGACCGACTCCCGTGAATCCCTCAAGATCCGGCGAGTAGAATCCGAAAAAATTTGGATCCTCGGTCGCTTCGATCACCAAAGAATATTTAAGATCAATCATTGTCGCCTCTTTTCTTTTCCGAAAGCCCTGCGGCTTTCATAATGGCGTGACAGGTTCCTGTCGGAATTTCCTTCGATCCATGATAATCGAGCCGGATAAGCCGTGCCATACCCGTTTTACCGTAATAGCGAACGGATCCCTTTTCCCTGACGAGACGAAAGCCGTTCGTTTCCAAAAGCCTCACCAATTCCCGAAATGTCATGAAACCCCTTATCTGTTATCGAGAATTACTTCAACAACTCAGCCAAATCCTCAGCCTTCAAATGAGTGTACCTTTTTAGCATCTGCAAAGTCTTGTGCCCGGTGATGGCCGCCACTTGCATTGGGTTTAAGCCCTTCTCGAAGAATCGGCTGGTGGCCTCATGCCGGAGGTCGTGAAAGGTGAGATCCACCAGGAAGGCGGGATCCGGCTTGATCCCCTTCTCTTCGCATTCCTTCTCGTAAGCCGCCCGCGCGCGGGAGACAACCCGTATGAAAGCGAGCGTCATGTAATTCTTGCCGGAGTTCCATATCTTCCCGTCAATCATGCGAGGAAGACCAGACAGGATACGAAGAGCCCCTGAGGAAAGCGGAACGACCCTGTTGCTCTTTCCCGTAGGATTTTTTTCGTCAAGAACGATGACTGTCCGTTTTTTGAGGTCCACGACATTCCATTTCATCTTGGCGATTTCTTCCCGTCTCATGGCCGTTTCAAGGGCGAATCTCACGATGGACGACAGTTCTGCATTGTATTTCTCGCAGGCGGCGAGAAGTGCACATTCCTCTTCCGGATTGAGTCTTCGTTCCCTGCCAGGTGGAGAGGGTGGCTTCCTAACTTGTTGGACGGGATTGATGAGTCCTCCCATCCCCCATTCCTTGACGGCGATCGTGAAGAGATGGGAAAGAAGGGCTAGCTCGTGCCGGACGGCGTTCGTGCCGACTTCATTGAGCCGTGCATCCCGGTAGGCGGCAATGTCCTTCCCCTGGATGGTAGCGAGAAAGCGTTTTGCCAGAGGGGTTCTGTTCCATTGTCGGATATAAACTTTTTCTTTTTCGTGGCTCTTTTTATTCGATGAGACTTCCCGCTCGTATCTGTCCAGGGCTTCGGAAAGGGTCGTGTTCTCCGACTCCTTCCGGGGCAAAAAAATCCCCCGATCCATTTCCGCCTCGACCTGACGCGCCCATTTTTCAGCGTCAGCCTTATTGTTGAACGTCTTATATTGGGGGGATTGGCCTTTGCGGAGGATTTGGGCTTGCCATTGGTAGGGACCACGTTCGCGGATCGTTGCCATAATTTCCTCCGGAAGAAAGGTTTCCGAATGACCTCACTATGGCATAATTATGGCAAAAACTCTTTAATATGGCAAGGAATTTTAAAAGAGTGGCTTAAATATTGGCTGGGGGACTAGGGGTCGAACCTAGATAGACAGATCCAGAGACTGTCGTCCTGCCATTAGACGATCCCCCAGTGGTGGGACGAGGATGGACAACGGACAAGATTCTAGCAGATTTTTTTCAACGTTGTCGAGAGGGGAACCCCTCTTCGCCTATCCGCTGCCGATGAACCGCCTGTTTTCCCTGTCCCAACCTCGCCTCTCCTGTGATAAAATCTCCCGTGCGACAACTGCCTCTCAATCCAAGGAGTCCCGGTGAGCGATCCTCTTTACCCCTTTGACGACATTGAAAAGACTGTCCAGAACCGATGGAA
>JAKCCY010000024.1 GCA_021838765.1 Nitrospirota bacterium | reverse complement strand
GAAGCCTCCGAAGCACTGGGTGTGTCGATTACGACGCTGCGGCGCTGGGAGGCCGAAGGCAAGCTGATACCGGAGCGCACAGCGGGACGGCAGCGCCGGTATGACCTTGCCAAACTCAAGCCGGAGTTGTTTCACGCCGCGCCCCAAGACCGCAAAACGATTGCCTATGCCCGCGTTTCCAGTCACGATCAGAAAGACGATCTGGAACGGCAAAAGCAGGTGCTTGAGCTTTATTGCGCCAGGCAGGGCTGGACATTCGAGGTGATTGCCGATCTGGGTTCCGGCATGAACTACAACAAAAAAGGCTTGAAACGGCTGCTCGATGAAATCATCGAAGGGCGCGTCGGTCGCTTGGTCGTCACCCACAAAGACCGCCTGTTGCGCTTTGGTGCAGAGCTGGTGTTTGCGATTTGCGAGGCGAAAGACGTGGAGGTGCTCATCATCAACAAAGGTGTCGATACGACGTTCGAGGAAGATTTGGCGAAAGACGTGCTGGAGATCATCACAGTCTTCAGTGCCCGCTTGTACGGCAGCCGCTCGCGCAAGAACCAGAAGCTGCTCGAGGGCATGAAACAGGCCGTGGAAGCTGCATCATGCTGATCGCCCACAAGATCGCGCTCGACCCGAACAACGCGCAGGCGACTTACTTTGCCCGCGCTGCCGGGACGGCGCGTTTCGCTTACAACTGGGCGCTTGCCGAATGGCAACGACAGTACGAGGCGTGCAAAGCAGATGCGTCGATGCCCAAGCCGTCGCAAATGGCGCTGCGCCGCCAACTCAACGACATCAAGGGCGAGCGGTTTCCCTGGATGCTGGAAATCACCAAGAACGCGCCACAGATGGCGATTATCCAGTTGGGTGCGGCATTCAAGAACTTCTTTGCTGGTCGCGCCAAATTCCCGAAGTTCAGGAAAAAAGGTCTGCACGACCGATTCAGCCTGACCAACGATCAATTCAGCATCGACGGTTCCCGCATCCGCATCCCCAATCTTGGCTGGGTGCGGATGCGGGAGACGTTGCGCGTCACAGGCAAAATCATGTCGGCCACGGTCTCCCGTGTGGCCGACCGCTGGTTTGTCAGCATCACCGTCGATACCCCGGACGATTCACATCTGCCCAAGGCCAAAAACCAAGGCGTGGTGGGTGTGGATTTGGGCGTATCGGTGCTGACAACGCTCTCAACGGGAGAGGCCATCACCGGGCCGAAGGCGCACAAGGCTTTGCTGTCCAAGCTGCAACGGCTGTCGCGCAGCCTGTCGCGCAAGGTCCAAGGTTCGGAGAATCGCAAGAAGGCGAAGGTGAAACTGGCAAGGCTGCACGCCAGAGTCGGCAATATCCGCAAGGATGCGCTCCATAAACTCACGACGGACCTGACGTGCCGGTTCCATACCATCGCCATCGAGGACTTGAACGTGCGTGGCATGGTCAAAAACCGGCACTTGTCGCGCGCCGTGTCTGATATGGGCTTCTTCGAGTTCCGGCGGCAACTGGAGTACAAGGCGGCACAGCGCGGCGGAATGATCGTCGTGGCCGACCGCTGGTATCCGAGTAGTAAAACGTGTTCGGATTGCGGTCAAAAGCTCGAAACGTTGCCGCTGGCGGTACGCGAGTGGGTGTGCCCTGCGTGTGGTTCGGTTCATGATCGAGATGTAAACGCAGCAATCAACTTGAAGAATCTGGCGGTGAGTTCCACCGTCTCAGCCTGTGGAGAGGAAGGCTCTGGCCTTGGGCGCAAGCTCAAGACGAAACCAGCCTCGGTGAAGCAGGAATCCAGCAGCAAAGCGACCTATGGTTAGCTTTGCGTAGGTATGGAGGAACGGTGTTCCTCAGGACTTCTCCAGAGCCGTTTTCTGGTACAAGAAGTCAGCGGCGCTGGGATCGATTGTCGCTGCCTATGGACTTGGGATCTGCTATGCCCAGGGACAGGGCGTTCCCAGGGATCGGGTCATGGCGTATGCATGGCTATCAAGGGTGCTCAATGCCTCGAGGGCACACTCGAAGACTTGGATGGTTGTCAAAAGGGAGATCCTCTACCTCTCGAGAAAAATGTCTCCTGAGCAGTTGGTTCAAGCCCGCAAACTCTCCATGAAACTTCCCGGAGCGTGACTTCCGGACAGATGTTTCTTCATGCACTTTTTCTTTCCTGACATGGATTTTTCGTCTCAATTGACAACAGGCAATTCAGGGGTATCCTGAACCATCCCCACCATCTGAAATTATTCATAGGTTGTCAACCGCCGGGCGATGTTCCTTTCGGGCTGGCCGCTTCGGGATGCGGTTTCGCTCTTCGTACGGGCGGAGTCTTTTCCTGTCAGGAAGTGTGGTGGGTAGTCGTTATCGGTTTGGTCTTTGGAAAAAACTTCTTTTTGAAGGAGGTAAGCCATGGAAACGACACAGGTCAAGAGGGAAGAAATCATCATGAAGGCGGAGAAAAAGGGGAGGCTTGCGCTGATTGATCCGGCTCCGGATCCAACGGAAGATGGACTGATCTCCTGGAAACAAAATGTGAGGGGGTATTTCAGCGCCGTTTGCGACGATCTGGTGATGGAGTACCATGCTCCGGAAATGAGGGGGGAAATCCTGGCTGCTCTTGAAAGGGGATGTGAGGTCCTGATCAATCGGCAGCCGGTTATGGATGTTCCTCATGAAGAAGCGATTCGCCATTTGAAGGAAGTTTTTGCGGAGCTTCATTAGGGAGAGGCTGTCTGGCGGGTTGTATGAGGGGAGGCGTTCAGCCTCCCTTTTTTTTGGGCCACCGTTCTCCCTGAAGTTTTGTTTGCCTGACATAGTCCGGACGCGTGCTCAAACTACGAGGGCCATTTCCCTCAAAATCAATCCCGACGGTCTTCAATCCCGTTTCCGCTTCGCAACAGGAAGAACGCAAAATGGGATTTGACAAGGGACCAGCGGAGAGGCAATCTGGTACGATGCGATAACTGCCACAGACATAGACAGAAGGAGCCATATATGCCTCAATACCGTTCCCGTACAACCACTCATGGTCGCAACATGGCCGGAGCCCGATCTTTGTGGCGCGCCACCGGCATGAAAGATGACGATTTCGACAAGCCGATTATTGCTGTGGTGAACTCTTTTACCCAGTTTGTCCCGGGTCATGTCCATCTGAAGGATCTGGGCCAGATGGTTGCGCGTGAAATTGAGGCGGCAGGCGGAGTTGCAAAGGAATTTAACACTATTGCGGTCGATGATGGCATCGCCATGGGCCACGGGGGGATGCTGTATTCTCTTCCTTCGCGCGACCTGATTGCCGATTCGGTTGAGTACATGGTCAATGCGCATTGCGCAGATGCAATGGTCTGTATTTCCAACTGCGACAAAATTACGCCCGGAATGCTGATGGCTGCGCTCAGGCTGAATATTCCGGCGGTCTTTGTTTCGGGGGGACCGATGGAAGCGGGCAAAATCGTGAAAGTCATAAACGGGGACCAGAAAACCATCAAGCTGGATCTGGTCGATGCGATGATCAAGGCCGGAGACAGCACCGTGAGTGACTCGGACGTCGGGGAGATCGAGCGATCGGCGTGTCCAACCTGTGGGTCATGCTCCGGCATGTTTACTGCAAATTCGATGAATTGTCTGACTGAAGCGCTGGGCTTGTCTCTTCCTGGCAACGGGACCATTGTTGCGACACACGCTGACCGGAAGGATCTCTTCCTGCAGGCCGGCCGGCTGATCGTTGATCTTTCCAGGCGCTACTATGAACAGGACGATGCGTCTGTCCTGCCCAGGAGCATTGCCACGATGGCTGCGTTCGAGAATGCAATGGCTCTCGATGTATCGATGGGCGGCTCTACCAATACAGTCCTTCATCTGCTGGCGGCCGCCCATGAAGCGGACGTTGCATTTTCGATGTCCGATATCGACCGGATTTCCCGCAAGGTGCCCTGCTTGTGCAAGGTTGCCCCGATGACGGACAAGTTCCATATTGAAGATGTTCACAGGGCCGGGGGCATCTTCGGCATTCTGGGCGAGCTGGCGCGCGCCGGGCTGCTCGATACATCGCTCCCCACAGTCCATTCAAGAACACTGGGCGAAGGGATCCTGAAAAATGATGTCAGATCGACCACCCATCCGGCTGTTCACCATTTTTACCGCGCTGCGCCGGGAGGAGTTCCGACGCAAGTGGCTTTTTCCCAGTCGGAGCGTTATGAAACGCTGGATCTTGATCGCTCGGCCGGCTGCATCCGGGATCTTGAGCACGCATATTCAAAAGATGGCGGTCTCGCGGTTCTTTACGGAAATCTGGCCAAAAATGGCTGCATCGTCAAAACGGCCGGGGTGGATGAAAGTATTCTGAAGTTCTCCGGCAAGGCGCGCGTGTTTGAAAGTCAGGACGCGGCGGTGGATGCCATTCTGGGAGATGCCGTCCATGCCGGAGATGTTGTCATCATACGCTATGAAGGGCCTAAGGGTGGGCCGGGAATGCAGGAAATGCTGTACCCGACCTCCTATATCAAGTCCAAGGGACTGGGTAAGGTGTGTGCGCTTTTAACCGATGGCCGCTTTTCCGGCGGTTCGTCCGGCCTGGTGATCGGCCATGCTTCCCCTGAAGCGGCGGAAGGCGGTGCGATCGGTCTGGTGGAAGAGGGGGACGTGGTCGATATTGACATCCCGAACCGAAGTATCAATCTTCGTATCCCTGAGGAGGTCCTTCTGGCCCGTCGTTCTGCCATGGAAGCGAAGGGGGCCAGCGCGTGGCAGCCGCTCAGCCGGGAGAGGGAAATTTCCCAGGCCCTCAGGGTCTACGCGGCGATGACCACCTCTGCAGACCGGGGTGCGGTGCGGGACCTGTCACAGCTCAAGAGGTAGAAACCTCCATTTGAGCTCTTTTCTGTCATCTGCTTTTCCCTGGTCCAATCAGTCCGGCTCTGAATACATCCGGTGATAGCTCCTTTTGCCGGTGCAGGATTTGAGACATGGGAAGTGAGGAGCGCGGTATCCGGTGAAATTGGTTGTGGTCAACCCAGGTTCATCAACAATCAAGCTGTCATTATGGGAGGGCGGTGCAAGAGTTGATTCGTCGACCGTTCCCTTCCATGACCGGTCCGATCTGCTTGAACAGGCTCTCTCTTCATATTTTCAGGAGATTCCTGGACCCCCTCCGGACGCTGTCGGTGTCAGGGTCGTTCATGGAGGTCCTGTATTCAGGGATCCGGTCCTGTTTCATGAAAAAGTGCTCAATGATCTCAAGCGCCTTCGCCCTCTTTCTCCTTTACATACCGATGGTGCGATCCGGGCCATCAATGCCCTGACCGGACTCTTTCCGGGTCGTCCTGTTGTGCTTTCTTTCGATACAGCCTTCCATCGCACTCTTCCCCCCGAAGCTTTCCGCTATCCTGTTCCCGAATCCTGGTACCGGGATCATGAGGTAAGGCGCTACGGCTTTCATGGTCTCTCCTACGACTATATAGCCCACCGCCTGCAAGAGACTGTTCCGGCAGGGTCGATTGAAAGAACCGTTGCCCTTCACCTTGGAAACGGAGCTTCGGCCTGTGCCATCCTGCGTGGTTTGTCTGTCGACACGACAATGGGGCTGACTCCGATGGAGGGGCTGATGATGGGAACAAGATCCGGCTCTATCGATCCCGGGATTCCTTTTTATCTTGAAACGAAAGGGTTGTCGCCCAGGGAGATTGAGCGACAGCTGAACCATGAGTCAGGACTTTTGGGCGTTTCCGGCCTTGATCGTGATCTGGCCGTTGTGGAGAAGGCTTTTCATTCAGGAAACAAGTCTGCGGAAATGGCGATTTCCATGTTCGCAAGGAGAGCGGCGCAGGCGGTTGCCCAGATGGCGACATCAATGGGGGGGATTTCCTGCCTGGTCTTTGCCGGTGGGATCGGCGAGCATTCCAGTCTGGTCAGAAACTGGATTGCCAGGGACTTAGGCTTTCTGGGGATCGCTCTCGATTCGGCCAAAAACGCTGAGGAGCAAGCATCTTCCCGTGATCGCATTATTTCGCTTTCTGGATCCCCTGTCCTTGTGATGATTGTTTCCACCCGGGAAGACTGGACCATTTCCAGAGATGTCCAATTGGTCCTCGGGAGATCTTTCTGAGTTTTCTGGCCCTCTATGAGAACACATGTAATTATAATGTATTTATATGTATTGACTATTTTTTGCTATTGCGGCATTGCTCCGGGAATGGTATTATTCAAGAAGATACCATCATTTGTAGGGATTAATACCTGTTTTTGGGTTGCTTTTCCTATCAAGACCTATAGAAGGAGGTTATCAATGAATTCATTCATCAATCGGCCACGCCTGGTGATTGCAGGCAGTGTGTTTTTCGCCGCACTGGCATTGGGTGGGTGTATGAGCTCTGGTCCCAAACCGGATGTTGAAATATCGCAGGCCAAGACAGCGGTTGATCAAGCGGACAGGGCCGGAACGCGGAACTACGCGGCCTACGATTTGACCCTGGCCCAGGACAAGCTCAAAAAAGCCAAGAAAGAAATGAAGGAAGGCGACTACAAGGAAGCCCGTTTTCTGGCCAGTGAAGCTAAGGTTGACGCAGAACTTGCAGAGGCAAAGACCCAGACCGCGAAAACAAAGGAAGCGGAAGCGGAGCTGAAAAAAAGCATGCAGTCCTTGGAAAAGGAGATGAATCAGCCGGTGTCTTCACCGCAGTGATTCATCAGCCAGGGCGTGGTGTGAACTTTTATCAGAGAAGCTTCAGCACAGGAGGTCCTAGATGAAACAAAATACTATTAATGCCTTGATGCCCGGATCTGTTTTGGCCTGCATGCTTTTGACCAGCTGTGCCAGTGTTCCGCCCCACAATGCCAGGCTTGATTCAGCCGTCTCGGACTACCAGTCTGCGAGCCATGATCCTGCCGTGATGCAGGCAGCCCCCGAACAGCTTGAGAAGGCCTCGTCCGCAATCAAAAAGGCCGAGCGGCTATATGGCAAGAATCCATCCGATGCCGATGTCGACCATTATGCTTATCTGGCGCAGAAGCGTGTCGAGATTGCCAGGGAAAAAGCGGAGAACGATGCTATTCAGGCAAAGATCAAGAAGGCCGGGGCGCAAAGGGATTCGCTGATGCTTGAGTCAAAACAGCAGAAGATTGACCAGCTCAGGAATCAGCTTTCAAGCATGAAAGCCAAAAAGACAAATCGGGGTCTTGTCCTGACATTGGGGAGCGTGCTTTTTGATGTGAACAAGTCCACGTTGCGGTCCGGAGCGATTCAAAATGTTGACAAGCTTGCCCGGTTCATGAAGAGCGATCCCAAAATAAATGTCATGATTGAGGGGTACACTGACAACACAGGCAAGCCTGACTATAACAAGCGGCTTTCCCTTCGACGCGCAGAGGCAGTGAGGGATGCATTGGTCAGCGATGGAATCAATTCACAGAGAGTTATTACAAAGGGATTCGGCTCAGAGTATCCGGTTTCATCGAACAAGACGGAGGCCGGTCGTCAGGAAAATCGCCGTGTAGAGATTGTCGTTTCTGATGAAAACGGAAACTTTCCAAAATCAAGATAGTGTTGGTTGAATCCTTGCTCATGGGGATTCAAGATCTTTTCTGAGGGCCCCGCTCCTTGCTGACGTAGCTGTTTTTCTCGGATGGGGCGGGGTTTCTTGTGTGTTCTCCCGTTATTTCTCCGATTCATTTGCCTTGTCAATAATCTTTTTTGTTTTTTCTGATAAGACCTTGTTGAGGCGAACGCCTCCCTTCAGGTTGTAAAATTTGATTTAATGAGAGAGTATGTGGTGACTGTACTGGTTTTCGTTGCCAGCATCCCTTGGTATCTGATCCTTGGAAACTTCTGTCAATCCCGGCTGGAAACAACTTGGAGGTTTTGCCAGAATTCTGATTCGGAAAGTTGAAGGAACAGGCTTACGATCCGCTTCAAACCCTAATAAGGAGTGATGAATGTCGATCAACCCCCTTGCGGGAAAGCCCGCGTCCCCTGATGCTCTTGTCGATGTTCCCAAGCTTGTGGCAGCCTACTTCACTTTGGTGCCAGATTCCAGAATCCCGGCAGAAAGGGTTTCTTTTGGAACCTCTGGACACAGAGGCTCTTCCTTCACCCGGTCATTCAACGAAGAACATATCCTTGCCATTACCCAGGCAATTTGTCTCTATAGAAAAGAGCAGAGGATCGATGGACCGCTCTATCTGGGCATCGATACCCATGCCCTTTCCTTTCCGGCGATGGTTACCGCACTTGAAGTCCTGGCTGCGAATGAGGTCGATGTCCATCTCGCCATCAACGATGAGTTTACGCCCACACCCGTTGTTTCCCATGCGATTTTGACCTATAACGCCAATCGGAAGAAGGGGCTTGCCGACGGAATTCTCATTACTCCATCGCATAACCCGCCCCACGATGGAGGCTTTAAGTACAACCCTCCCAACGGGGGGCCGGCGGATTCCTCCGTAACCGGCTGGATTGAAAACAAGGCGAACGGATTCCTCGATGACTGCCTGCAGGGAATCAAGCGGATCTCTTATTCCAGGGCTCTCAAGGCCCCCACAACGCATCGGCATGATTTCATTGGATCCTATGTCGCGGATCTGGGAAGTGTCGTGGATATGGACATTATCCGTGGTTCGAAAATCCGGATGGGAGTCGATCCTCTGGGAGGTGCAGGCGTTCACTACTGGGATCGTATCGCAGAGCAGTACAATCTGGACCTGACTTGTGTGAACAAGACTGTTGATCCGACCTTCCGCTTTATGACTCTGGACTGGGATGGACAGATCCGGATGGATCCATCGTCTCCTTATGCCATGGAATCCCTGGTTGCCATGAAGGACAGATATGACATCGCCTTTGCGGCAGATACAGACCACGACCGCCACGGTATTGTCACGAAGAGCGGTGGGCTTATGGCCCCAAACCATTACCTGTCCGTCATGGTGAGCTATCTTTTTAAGCACAGGACAAAATGGTCCAAAAATGCCAGAGTGGGGAAGACCGTGGTTTCGTCAAGAATGCTTGATGTTGTCGCCATGGACCTTGGACGGGACCTCTGCGAAGTTCCCGTGGGCTTCAAGTATTTTGTCGACGGCCTCATGGAGGGGTCCCTGGGTTTTGCTGGGGAAGAAAGCGCCGGTGCATCCTTTCTCAGAATTGATGGAGGAGTCTGGTCGACCGACAAGGATGGAATCATCCCGGGGTTGCTGGCGGCGGAAATGACGGCCAGGATGCAGATGGATCCAGCCGAGTCATACCGGCACCTCTGCGAACGTTTCGGAAGCCCGGCTTACCGCCGGATCGATGCTCCGGCCTCAGACTGGCAGAAATCCCTCTTGAAAAACCTGACTCCGGAGAAAGTTCGCTCTGGAGATCTTGCCGGAGAAAAAATCCTTGAGTGTCTGACAAAGGCACCAGGAAACGGCCAGTCTATCGGAGGGCTGAAGGTTGTGACGAAAAGCGGGTGGTTTGCGGCAAGACCTTCAGGGACTGAAAGCATCTACAAGATTTATGCAGAAAGTTTTTTGGGGGAGGAGCATCTTTCCCGGATCCTTTCGGAAGCGCAGGAGATTGTCAATAAAGCACTGTCTGCATAACCCCATAGACTGAATTTCACCAAGAGGGGGAGATTGATGGTCAGAAAATCAGCTTCAGGAACCATGACCAGCCAGCGTTATACGACCAGACATTCCGATGTTGAGGGGTTCGATTCGCTTGCGGAGCTTGCCCTTGATATGAGGTGGTCATGGAATCATTCCGCGGATCTGGTCTGGCGCCAGCTCGACCCTGATTTGTGGGAGCTGACGCACAATCCCTGGGCGGTGCTTCAGACTGTGGCCCGGGACAGGATTCTGGAGGCTTTTTCGGATCCTTCGTTCAGGAAGGATGTGGCAAGGCTTCTGAAAGAAAAAAAGAAGTCCACGGAAGCACCGGCATGGTTTCAGATAACGTATCCGGCTTCCGCCATAACGACAGTTGCCTATTTCAGCATGGAATTCATGTTGAGCGAAGCTCTTCCGATCTATTCCGGGGGGCTCGGCAACGTCGCTGGCGACCAGCTCAAGGCGGCCAGCGATCTGGGGGTTCCGGTTGTCGGTGTCGGTCTTTTGTATCAACAGGGCTACTTTCGCCAAGTCATCGACAAAGAGGGAAATCAACGGGCTCTTTACCCATATAACGACCCGGGCAGTCTCCCGGTTACCCCCGTTCGTGAGCCGAGCGGCGAGTGGCTCCGGTTGTCCATTGACATGCCGTCGGCAAAAATGTGGCTCAGGGTCTGGCAAGTCAAGGTCGGAAGGGTGAGCCTGTACCTGCTGGACTCGAACGATCTGGCCAACCACCCCTCCCATCGCCAGGTGACCAGCGAGTTGTATGGCGGAGGGGCCTCTCTCAGGCTGAAACAGGAAATTGTTCTTGGTATCGGTGGCTGGAGACTGCTTCGAAAGCTTGGAATTGATGCAAATGTTTGCCATTTGAATGAAGGTCATGCGGCCTTTGCCATCCTGGAACGTGCCAGGGACCAGATGGAAAAGACGGGCCAATCTTTTGACGAAGCTCTTTCGACAACCAGGGCAGGCAATCTTTTTACGACGCACACCGCCGTATCGGCGGGTTTCGATCGATTCGAACCATCCTTGATGGACCGCTACTTCAGAAAGTATTCGGAAAACGAACTGAAGATCGGTTTTGATGAATTGATGTCTTTGGGCAGGGTTCATCCTGAAGCGACCGACTCCCTGTTCAATATGGCACATCTTGCCATGCGGGGAAGTGGGCAGGTGAACGGTGTCAGCGCCCTTCATGGTCGCGTCAGCCGGCATATTCTCGGGGATCTTTTCCCCAGATGGCCGACTCCTGAGGTCCCGGTCGGACATGTGACCAATGGTGTTCATGCTCCCAGCTGGGATTCCGAGGGTGCGGACGCTCTCTGGAGCAATTCCTGCGGCAAGGAACGGTGGCTTTTGCCGACAGAATCCCTGGAAAGCGATATCCATCAGCTTTCCGATGAGGTCTTGTGGCAGTTCCGAAATAAATCCAGGGCAACCTTCATCACTTACGCCAGAAATCATCTTGCTCGCCAGTTGCGTGTTTCCGGCGGAGCTTCCCTACAGATTGAACAGATATCCTCTTTTTTCTCGCCGGATGCTCTGACAATCGGATTTGCCCGGAGATTTGCAACCTATAAACGCCCCAATCTCCTTTTGTTCGATCCTGACCGCCTGATTCGTCTCCTGCATCATCCAAAAGGCCCTGTTCAGCTGGTCATTGCCGGAAAGGCGCATCCCGCGGATCTGGCCGGCCAGGAAATGGTCCGGCAATGGATTTTGTTTACGAGGAGGCCTGAGGTTTCCGGTCGGGTCATCTTCCTCTCGGACTATGACATGCTGCTGAGCGAGAGGCTTGTTCAGGGTGTCGACCTCTGGCTGAATACTCCGCGAAGACCATGGGAAGCTTGCGGGACAAGCGGAATGAAGGTCCTGGTCAACGGAGGCCTGAACTTTTCCGAGCTTGACGGATGGTGGGCTGAAGCCTATTCGCCCAAGGTCGGCTGGGCGCTTGGCGATGGTCTTGAGCATGGAGATGATCCGGGATGGGACCATGTGGAGGCTGAAGCTCTTTATGAAAAGCTCGAACAGGAAGTTGTTCCGGCATTCTACGAACGCGACAGGAATAACCGTCCGAAGGGCTGGATCGAACGAATCCGTGAAAGCATGGCTTGCCTGACACCCCGTTTTTCAAGTAACCGGGCGGTCAGGGAGTATACAGAGACGTACTATCTTCCTGCGGCGGAGAGAGTTCAGTTGAGATCCCGGGAAAATGGAGTTCTCGGAACCCGTATCTCTGCATGGAGGAAAAAGCTTTCGGAACACTGGAACACCCTTGGAATCGAGAGTGTGTCGGTGTCCAATGGAGAGAATCTTTTTATTTTTTCCGTGTCGATCGATCCCGGAAAGATGGACCCGTCGCACTTTTCGGTGGAGTTATATGCTGATGGCAATCAGGATTTGCCAATGTTCAGACAAACGATGGAGAGGTCTCCCGAGAACGCTGCCGGCAAAACGCTCTATACACTGTCTGTTCCCGTTCATCGCTCACCGGGAGATTATACAGCCCGTGTTGTTCCCTGTTTCCCGGGAGTCTCTGTCCCGCTGGAAGCTTCGCATATCCTGTGGCAAAAATGAAAAGGAGGTTCGATTTGGAAGAGGCAAAGACAGTCAGTCGTTATGAACTGGGGATGATCGGATTGGGCGTGATGGGGAGGAACCTTCTCCTCAACATGGCTGATCACCGTTTTCCTGTGGCGGGATACGACAGGGATCCCGCCAAGGTTGAGGCCTTTCTGAAGGAAGGAGCCAACCATGATGTCAGTGGCTCAAGCGAGTTGCCTGCCTTCATCGCTCTTCTGAAAAAACCGAGGGCTGTGATGATGCTTGTTCCGGCGGGCTCCGCGGTGGATTCCGTGATCAATGAACTGCTCCCATTGATGGATCCGGGTGATCTGATCATTGATGCCGGAAACTCCGACTACAAGGATACTGATATTCGAGAGAAAGCCCTTTATGCAAAAGGAATATGGTTTATGGGGATGGGTGTGTCAGGTGGAGAGAAGGGGGCTCGTTATGGTCCAAGCATCATGCCGGGTGGCCGTCCGGAAGCCTATGAACGTGTGCGGAGCATACTTGAAGCATCCTCTGCAAAGGTGAATGGTGAGCCTTGTGTGACCCATGTCGGCCCGGGGTCTGCCGGCCACTTCGTCAAGATGGTTCATAACGGGATCGAATATGCCCTGATGCAGTTGATCTCCGAGTCCTATGACCTGATGAAACGGGGGCTTGGTCTGGGAAATCGCGAGCTGGAACGTGTCTACAAGGACTGGAACGGGAAAGAACTTTCCGGTTACCTGATGGAGATCACCGGCGACATTTTTGGTCGCAAGGATCCTGAAACAAAAAAAGACCTGATCGATGAAATCAAGGGGGCAGCAGCTCAGAAGGGGACAGGGATGTGGACATCTGAAAGTGCGATGGAACTTTCCGTTCCCACTCCGACGATCGATGTGGCCGTTGCCATGAGAAATTTGTCGGTTCTTGGCGATGAGAGGGCAACTGCAAGCCTGAACTTTCCTCGTCCGGTCAGTGTTTACAAGGGTGATTCCGACGAATTCGTCAAGAAGCTCAAGAGCGCCATGTATGGCTCGATGCTCCTGATCTACTCCCAGGGAATCTCTCTTCTGTCTGTGGCATCGTCTCATCATGGATATGGACTGGATCTTGAAGCGATCGCCCGGATCTGGCGGGGAGGGTGCATCATCCGTGCCGCAATCCTTGAAGACATCAGGACCGTTTATCGTCGCTCTCCTTCTCTGCCCAATCTCCTCCTGGACCCTGTTTTTTCAAAGATTGTTTTTGAGCATCAGGAAAACGTGCGATGGGTGGCGACAGAGTCGATCAAAATAGGGATACCTGTTTCAGCTTTTCTGTCAACGCTTTCTTATTTCGACGCCTATCGAAGCGAGTGGCTTCCCTCCAATCTGATCCAGGCCCAGCGCGATTTCTTCGGGTCGCATACCTATGAGAGAACCGATCGCAAGGGTGTTTTTCATACAGATTGGGATGAATCATGATGGCCCCGAACCGCGACAAGGCCCCCTCGACGATCTTTGTCATTTTCGGTGGAGGTGGGGATCTGACCTGGCGCAAGCTTGTTCCGGCCCTTTTCGACCTCTTCCGGGCCAAGAGCATTACGAATCACTTTGCGATCATCTGTGTGGACCGGAATGATTTTTCTGAGGACAAGCTCAGGCAGCACTTTTTGGATGGAGTGAACTCTTTTTCCAGGGTGGGGAAAGTGTCACCCGATGACTGGAATGCGTTTTCCAGCCAGATCTTCTACCTCAGGGGGGATTTCAAAAAGGCCGAAACCTATTCTGCGCTGGCTGCTCGATGCACTGAAATAGATGCGTTATGGAAAGAAAAAACACAGCGTATCTTTTATATGGCAACGCCGCCGAGCCTCTTCGGGGAAATTCCAAAATATCTTAAGAACGCTGGGTTGTCTGGCGATCTGGAGTGTTCGAGGCTTGTGATCGAAAAGCCCATTGGCTATGACCGTGACTCTTCACGGGCATTGAACCGGACACTTTCTGAAAGTTTCGATGAGTCCCAGATTTTTCGGATAGATCATTATCTGGGAAAAGAAACGGTCCAGAATATTCTGGCATTCCGATTTGCGAATCCCATATTTGAACCTCTATGGAACCGGCATTATGTTGAATGCGTTACGATCACGGTTGCGGAAACGGTTGGCGTTGAGCACAGGGGTTCCTATTTTGACGGGGCCGGAACTCTCAGGGATATGGTCCAGAACCATTTGATGCAGCTTTTGTGTCTTGTGGCGATGGAGCCGATGGTTGATTTTGACGCTGACGAAATCAGAAACAAAAAAGTCGATGTTCTCCATGCCGTCCGTCCGATAGCAAGGGAGCTGGTTCACTCTGTGGCGGTCAGGGGGCAATATGGGGAAGGCTGGATCGCCCAAAAAAAAGTACCGGGATACCGGGAAGAAGAAGGAGTTGCAATAGACTCCGGAACGGAAACATTTGCGGCGCTGAAGCTGTTTGTCGATAACTGGCGCTGGCAGAATGTCCCTTTTTATCTTCGTACGGGAAAAAGGCTGCCCCGGCAGATTTCCGAGATTGTCATCACCTTTCGCCAGGTTCCTCATCGGTCTTTTCCGATGGAAGCCTCCCTTGGCTGGCAGCCTGCAAGGCTTGTGATCTCCATCCAGCCGGAAGAAGGGATCATTTTGCGCTTCCAGGCGAAATATCCGGGGCAAAAGTTGCATCTCAGGCCTGTCGAAATGAAGTTTTCCTATCAGGAATCATTCCTGACGCCTTCTCCGGAAGCGTACGAAACACTTCTCTGGGATGTGATGAGAAATGATGCGACCTTATTCATGAGATCTGACCAGATTGATGCGGCCTGGACTCTCCTGTCTCCAGTGATTGAGACCTGGGCCATGGCACCTCCGAGCGATTTTCCTAATTATCCTGCAGGTTCCTGGGGACCTGAGGCAACACTTGGTCTTCTGGAAAAACCGGAGCATTTCTGGCCGATATATAACGAGCCTGATGGGCTGACAAAGAAGAAGCACACATGAGCTCTTCAAAAAGCTCAGGGAAAGGAGCGCTGGTGAAGAGTCAATTTGCCCGATTCCGGGTCAGGGAAGGATCCCGGGTTGATCTTGCGCAATATCCGACGCTGACTGACCCTTTGTACAAGTCAAAGGGTCAGTATGAAAAGATTCTGTCCAGACATATCCAGGAGCTTTCAAGCCAGCAGTATCTCCTTTACGCATCAAACAGCCATTCTCTTCTTTTGATTTTCCAGGCAATGGATGCAGCAGGAAAAGATGGTGCAATTGCCCATGTGATGTCGGGAGTCAACCCGCAAGGCTGTCAGGTTTACAGCTTCAAGCATCCAAGCCCTGAAGAGCTTGAGCATGATTTTCTCTGGCGCACCTCAAGGTGTCTTCCTGAGAGAGGAAGAATAGGGATCTTTAACCGTTCCTATTATGAAGAGGTTCTGATTGTCAGGGTCCACCCCGAGATTCTTGCGGCACAGGGACTCCCTGATCTTCCCAAAGAGAAGGATACTCTCTGGACCAATCGCTTTCAGTCCATTATCGAGCTTGAAAAACACCTCTCCCGCAACGGTACAAGGATTATCAAATTTTTTCTGCACCTTTCCGAGAATGAGCAGAAAAAACGATTTGTTGAGCGTATCGACAATCCGGATAAAAACTGGAAGTTTTCAGCGGCGGATATGGCGGAACGGAAGTTCTGGAATCAGTATATGCATGCTTATGAAGAATGTCTGTCGCATACCAGTCTCGATCAGGCGCCATGGTATGTTATTCCTGCCGATGATAAAAAAAATGCCCGGCTCTTTATTTCGGGGATTATCCTTGAGACCATGAAAGAGCTCGACATGAAGATTCCCGCAGTGGGGGCGGATCGGGTGAAGGAGCTCAAAGCCATCCGGAAACAGCTTGAATCATGAATCTATTTCTGTGGAGACTGATGCTTGATCTTTTCATATGTTCCGTAAATGAAGGGTGTTTTTTTTAGCTGGAAACTTTTTTGTTCCGCTTTTTTGAATTCCTTCCGGAGTGCTTCATCGATATCCCGGTCAAGATGACAGCCGCCAGCCAGATGTTTCCAGATGGGGGTCATGGTTCGCTGGAATATTGCCATCCAAAATTGGTCACTTTTGACGTGTTCCAGAATCAGAACCCGCCCGTTGGGTTTCAAAACCCGGGAAATTTCCTGGACTGTCATCGGCAGATCGTCAACAGAACAAAGCACAAGCGTAATAAGAACCGTATCGAATGAGCCCTCCCGGAAAGGGAGTGCCGATGACGATCCAAGCACGGGATCTCCCAGTTTCCTGATGGATTTCTTCAGGGCCTGCCTGAGCATCCATGGGTTGTATTCCAGAAAAACCTTCGCGCCTCCCTGCTCAAGATACGCCATGTTTGCGCCGGTTCCTGTTCCGATTTCGAGAAGTGTTCCCCGGATTTTGGTGGCAAGATCTTTTCTTGCCATCGAAAAATGAGTTTTTTCCATATTCTGGATCATCCGGTCATAAAGCTGCGCAAATAGTTTGGAAGTCATGGATGTCCTTTCCTGATTTTATGCTTATTTTGATAATTGTTTTTTATTCATGGGGCAAGATCCCTCATTTTTTAGACCATCAGTAAAGATTCTCCTGTTCTCTCCTTGTTCGAAAATGGAAACTGGTGCAAAATGAACAAGTATTAATTTTTTCTGGATCTGCTCATTTTTTTCACCATGTTCCCTGCACAGGAGTGGAAGTGCGAAACCGCCATTTTAATGAAATTATATCAAGACTTGAACGCAGGGATAATTGTTTCGTAGGACATTTTGATGGCTATCTCCTCGAAAGTGTTTTCCAGCCGATCTATAGTCTGTTCCATTGTCGCACAGGTGGAGCGGAAGCTCTTGTAAGAGGTGTCGCTCCCGACGGCCGCAGGGTCTCTGCGATGGAGATTCTCTCCCTTCCCGGGAAAGATGGGGGAAAGAGGGTTTTTCTGGACCGCCTGCTGCGATCACTGCATCTGGCGAATCTTTCTCTGCACCCCAGAGAAAAGCAATGGCTTTTTTTGAATCTCGATCCTTATGCGGCCGTTGCCGGTCGTGAGTATGGAAGCTTTTTTGAGGAAATCCTCTCGCACTTTTCTGTCCTGCCATCCAAGGTGGTTGTCGAGATTCTGGAAAGTGGGATTGATGATGAAAAGCTCTTGTCGGAAGCCGGTGCGTATTATCGGGAGATAGGGTGTCTTTTGGCCATTGATGATTTTGGTGCGGGACATTCAAATTTTGACCGGATCTGGTCGTTCAAGCCGGACCTTGTGAAGGTGGACCGCTCGATGATTCAGGGAGCCGCGGAAAACAAAAGAATCCGCCGACTTCTTCCGGGGATTGTTTCCCTTCTTCGTGAATCGGGAGCCCTCGTTGTCCTGGAAGGTGTTGAAACGGAAGAAGAGGCACGAGTGGTGTTTGAGACGGAGGCCGATTTTGTTCAGGGATATTTTTTTGCCAGGCCAGACGCCGTTTTTACCGGAGTGAGCCCTCTTTCAGATAAGAAAACAAGGGAAATTATAGAGTTAACCATCCCAAAGGAGAAGATGGAAACCTCTATTTCCAAAATAGGGGAATGTCTCTTGTCTTTTTCAAAAAAAATGCCAACGACATTTTTCCCGGTGGAATTGCCTGATGCTTTCCGCTGTCCCGGCGCTGTGCGGTTTTATATGCTGGATGCCCAGGGATTTCAATGGGGGGAAACGATATCGCTCAGGGAGGTTAAAAACTTTTGTGACTGTCGATTTGATCCGATTCAGGATGCAAAAGGCGCAAACTGGGCCCGGAGAGGATATTTTCAGAATGCTGTCAACAATAAAGGAATTATCCAGATTTCACCTCCGTACCTCTCCCTGACGGGGGCGCATCTTTGCAGGACGATTTCGATTGCTGTCGAACATTCGTCTGGTCTTGTGGTGTACTGTGTGGATGTTGACTGGTCCGATAGCACGGACTGATTCTTGCGGATGGACCCCTCTATTGTTGGTGAAAGATTCAACTCATAGTTCCCAGCTCGACACGGTGGGAAGTGTTTCAAAACCCGGGCGGGCAAAATAGTATCCCTGAAACAGATAGACCCCCATATCCCTGAGAATGCGTACCTCATCGATCGTTTCAACTCCTTCGCCGATGACTTTGATGGAGAGATTTTGGCAGAGTTTCACGATTGCTTCGACGATGAGTGTTTTTGTTTTGTCCGCTTGGATTTCTGAAATCAGTTGCCGGTCAAGCTTGATGTATTCAGGTCTCAGCTGAGCCAGAAGGTTCAGGCTGGAATAGCCTTCCCCGAAATCGTCTATGGCGACCAGAAGCCCATATTTTCTGTAGCCATCAAGCACACTCCGCAAAAAATTGGGATCCTCGATTTTTTCTTCTTCTGTGGTCTCGAGAATGATCTTCTCCACAGGAAAGTTCATTTTTCTGGCAACTTCGAGTGTAAGCTGGATGCAATGGTCGGGATTGTAGACCGCATTGACAAGAAAGTTGATGTTGAGGAACGTATCAACTCCCAGCTGGCTTGCAAGGGTGATGACCTTTGCCCGGCAAAGTTGGTCGAACCGGAATCGGGTGGCCCAGTCGACCTGGGAGAGGATAGTGCTTGCCCCTTCACCATGAATTCCTCGAATGAGTGCTTCATAGGAGTGGGTTGTTTTGGTATTGATATCGACAATGGGCTGGAAGGCAAATGTAAAGTCAAACGGCAGAAGGTTGCCTGCGTCACACCGGTCACAGGTCAAGGTTTCAATGCGCGCGGCAATTTCCTCGGCAGTTGGCGCAACCGAAAGTCTGGGATTGTTCATTTTGCGGATCTCCATAGGATATGTAGTCTTTTTTGGATTTTAGCACCAGTGATGGCGTATTGGATAGACTGGATAAGCGGAATTAATGGATTTAAAACCTCCAGGCTACATCCCACACTCTCGAGAGATGGGTGCTGAATATTCCGCTGCAACAGCCGACTCCTGTCGTGAGACCTGTTTCAGGACAGGTAGCCGTTTTTCTGAAACCAACCAAGTTCATCCGTACGGGTCTCCTCGACGGATCTGAAGCTCAAATCAAACTCCCGTAGGACTTTTTCCGAAGAAAACTGACGACCGTAGTCACTGGCCATCAGTCGTACCGCTGGCTTGTGGTTGAGCTTTCCTTTCCCTTCCTCACGGGAAGACTCCCCAGAAAACTGGGGAGAAAGCCAGAGGAAAAACCCGGAAGAGAATTTCGAACTGATCTCGAGAGCCCTTCCCTTTCCCTCCAGGAAGTGGCCAACGAGATCGGCATTTCCCGCAATGGGATCATCTGTCAGATCAAGAAGCTCAAGAAAGAAGAAATCCTTGAACGGGTCGAGCCGGATAAGGGTGGGGGGAAGGTTCTGAAGGAAGAAAGGGAATAAACAGGAGATCATATTTGGCTGAAATAAAAACTGTCCGGGATCTCAAAGCATGATCTTCCGGCATGCGACCTGGGACCGACCCACCTCTGGAAGGCAGTCGAAGGTCTGAGCAAGTTTTCAAGGAGGGGAATTGGAACGGACACCAAGGGGATTTCATCGGAAGGTCAAAACTCGCAAGTGCTTGATAAAAAATGGCGTCCCCAACCGGATTTGAACCGGTGTTGCCGTCATGAAAGTGAGAAAAACCCCGATTCTGACGGGTGATGACCAAGTGTGACGATTGGTGACCGAGTCAATCTTTAAAAGGGTTCGGAAGGGGATGGCAGGATTTTGGGATTGTGATGGAATGTGACCCTTTTTGCCCCCCAACGGACACCTAAACTTCTTGAAAAAGACCTTGTCGACAAGACTCGGGAGGATCACATCAGGAGAAGAACCGATATCGAACGCGGAAAAACAGGCAGCTTATCGGGACAGGATTCGGGAGAATGATGGCGGTTATAGCGGGACGGTTCTCTTGGTCATCCCGTCGGGAAATGCGCCCCTGGCCATGGACGTTATCCGGGAAGTGCATCCGGATCCTTCGAACCGGGAGATCGTCGAGATGCTTCTGATCAAACGCACCGAGGAGATAAAGCCGGGATACTTCCATTTGGTTACATGAAACTGTCATTTTCCATGAGTCTTAAAATGCTGAAAAGTTACTGATGGGCCAATCCCTCACGGAGAATCCGACGAAGAGCCTCTTCCGTAACAGGCCGGTCCCCTAATCCAATCGCCGTTCGCAAGGTTTCGTTCACCAGTGTTTGATAGCCCTTTCCAGTCTTCTCCTCATGGGATCTATAGGCTTCCAGAATATCATTATCAATCCAAATAGTGATGCGGTTTTTTTCCGGACGGGACACAACAGCCCCCCTCCGCGCCTTCGTCAGGTCATAATCAGGGTTCATGTCAAAGCTTTTCATAGTTCTCCCTCTCCTTCTTCGATTGGTGTGAATCGGGTCGTCTTTTGGAACAGAAAAATTCTTGTAAAGAAAGTAGGGACGCTTATCGAGCAGTGTAATAAGTTTGTCGCAAGCATCTCCGTAAGCCCACGAGTGGCTGATAAACAAGTTATGCGTTTTCGACACATTCACGCCCTTTCTTGAAATTGATATTCCCTACAAGCGGGAGCAGATTGTTCATAGAATTGGGGGGGCCTTCACGGCACGAAGCCCCTCATTCGGCGATGCGGCCTGGTTTGGCGCGGTGAGTCGATGCTGCGAGGTCACTCAGACTTCTTCCAGTGCAACAATGTACTCGTTGATTCGCGCTTTGCCGGTGGCGATCGACACCCGCTGACCAGTTCGCTTGCTTCCGAGGTTGGTTCGATCATCCGCTGCGAAGGCACTGCCGATTGTCTACTCGGTTTTCTTAAGCAACTGATCCAGGGTTTCAAGGCCCTCACGCTTGAGCACCGTGCCCAGCTGCGCGTCTGACCGGTAGCCACTGGCGAAATCTTTGCCGTAGATCTTGCGCAGTGTTTCCACTTTCGTGTCGCTGCGCTTCTGGCGGATCTCACCATTCTCATCCCGCATGCGGCCATCAAGGCCCTTTGGAAAATGTTTCTTTGCCATGGCAATCCTCCTATGGTTTACCGTGAACCCATCTGACAGGCCAATTGGGAACTTGACCTGACCCGCCAGTCATACTGCATTTCGCCTTTGACTTCAGTTTACAGATATAACTATGATTAATATGTATGTAAACTTTCAATGGAGGGTCTGATTATGATTGGTCAACGGCTGTACCGGGCTCGAAAAGCGGCGGGGCTGTCGCTGCGCGAACTGGGCTCTCGGATCGGACTGACGCATGCCGCCATCAAGAAGTACGAGGATGAGCAAGTAACTCCGACGTCCGCTACTCTGCTCAAGCTTTCTCGGGCGCTCAACGTGCGCACCGAATATTTTTTTCGGCCTGAGACCGTGGCTCTCGATCGGATTGAGTACCGCAAGCGCAGCACCCTGCCTAAGAAGCGGTTGGAGGCCATTGAGCATGAGGTGATCGATCAGATTGAGCGGCGCATCGAGCTCGAAAATCTGTTCCCTGAGCCGCCTGTGGCACCGTTTGTCCCGGTGATGGGCTTCCCGACATCGGTCACCGACTTCAGTCAAATCGAGGACATTGCCGAGGCGGTTCGAAAATCATGGGACTTAGGCTACGACCCAAT
The DNA here is from genome assembly GCA_021838765.1 of Nitrospirota bacterium. The sequence continues at coordinate 5,379 of JAKCCY010000024.1, read as the reverse complement.
TCCGGACCTGGTCGACGTTTTGGAGACACACGGCATCCGAGTGTTCATGATCGATGCTAATGCGGATCCCAAATTCGACGGGCTGGCAGCTTCCGTCAATCAGATGCCGATCATCGTCGTCGGAAGCAATTGGCCTGGTGACCGCCAACGTTTCACGCTCGCGCACGAACTCGGCCATCTGATGCTCGCCAAGCGGCTGGAGTCTGAACTTGATGAGGAGATGGCCTGCAACCGCTTTGCCGGTGCTTTTCTGTTTCCACGCCAGTCCGTGACACAGGAGCTCGGGGCTCACCGAAACTACATCGAGCCTAAGGAACTTGCCCTGCTCAAGGAAGAGTTTGGCCTCAGCATGTCTGCCATTCTCTACCGGGCTCGTGATCTCGGCATCGTGACACCGGCATGGATGAGCAACCAAGTGAAGCTCTTTCGGATCAAGGGTTGGCATATTACTGAGCCGGGTAACCCGTACCCGGCTGAGAAAGCGCACGTGTTTGAGCAACGAGTCTTCCACGCGCTTGCAGAAAATTACATAGGAGAATCAAAAGCGGCAGAACTGATGAAAATGTCTCTAACTGCCTTCCAGACCGTACGAACTCTGGAGGGCAGCGATGTTGCTGCTTATCAGTGATGCGAATATCCTGATCGATATCGAGATTGGTGGGCTTCTCGCACCCATGTTCAGTCTAAATTATCGGTTCGCTGTACCCGACGTGCTCTTTTACGAGGAGTTGGAGGGACAGCACCGCTCTCTCCTTGGCATGGGACTTGAGGTACAGGAACTCGACGAGTTGATGATCGAACACGTGGTCGAATTGGCCAGGAGGTACCCGCGCCCTGGCCGAAATGACCTGTTTTCACTGGTGCTGGCAGTGAAAATGGAGTGCCCGCTGCTGACGGGAGATAAGGATCTAAAGGCAGCTGCTGAAAGTGAGCACGTCAGGGTGCACGGAACATTGTGGCTGGTCAGCGAAATGGTGCGGACGGGAAAGATTTCTGTACTGGTGGCCCGGGGTGCCTATCACCGAATGCGTGTCAATGGACGGCGTTTACCATGGGATTTAGTGGAAAAGGTGTTGACTACTCTCGACAATGAGCAGCCAGGTTAAGGACAAACCCTATGGTAAATATGGTGAGCTGCTTTGGTTTCGATCCCAGCACACTCTCCTTAAAAGTGAGAAAAGCCCCGATTCTGACAGGTGATGACCAAGTGTGACGATTGGTGACCGAGTCAACCTTTAAAAGGGTTCGGAAGGGGATGGCAGGATCTTTGGTGTGAATGGTAATGTAAAAGTGTAACACTTGAGGGGGAAGTAGAAATGAAAAAGTAGACCACCTCGACATCTCCTCCTGTAAAGTTGTTGATGGCAAAGTCAACACTTCATCAGGGAGGAAGCAAGGATGATCGGAATGGTCCACGTCGAGTTTATCAAGAAGAAACATCTTCAGGAAGGGTGGTTAATACGCCGCATTGCACGTCATCTTTGCATCAACCGGGCGACCGTCCGGAAAGCGATTGCGGAGACGGAGGTTCCCCGGTACCGGCTGACTTGTGGGAAGTCGGCCCCTGTCATCGGACCCATCAAGGCCGTTAATGATCCCATTGAGACAGTATGAAATGAGCTTTTTCAAGGCCAGATTTAAGTTCCCCGACTGCGCTCATTGGCCTATTGAAACCGGGTTATTCATCATCAGCAAATGAATGGCCAGACTTCTTGTGCTTTGCCCGGTACATGGCCTTGTCCGCAACATCAAGCAGCACAGATGAAGTCGTGCCGTCTTTCGGAAAAATCGATATTCCGATGCTAGGGTTGATGCAAAAGCTGACACTGATGTCACGCACCTGAATGTCACACGGCTCTTGAACCACCTTGATAATTTTTCCCGCGACGATTGCGATGTCGTCTTTGCTCTCGGGTTTCGTCAAAATATACAGGAATTCGTCACCGCCATGGCGGCAGACCGTGTCTTCTTCCCGCATCGTTTGCTTGAGTCGTCCGGCGATCATTTTCAAGACGAGATCACCAACGTCGTGCCCATACGAATCATTAATCATCTTAAAATCATCCAGATCCAGGAACATCACGGCAAAATGAAGACCATTCCGAGTAGCCACTGCCAGTTCATGCTCCAGTCGATCATTGAACAGTGCGCGATTAGGCAGGCCCGTTAAAGGGTCGTGAAGGGACGCATGCCGAGCCTCGTCTCCCTGTCTGATAACCGTGGCCAATTGATCTTCCAGAATATGTCGCGCGTTCACCTCCATCTTCAGCGCACTGTTGACCAACGACAACGACTCGGCAGCATCCTGCACCTTACCCTCGACGGCCTCACTTTTTTCGAGAGCATTTTCAACTCCTGCCGAAACATCTCCGCCCTCCATTTCACTCTTTAGTCCGGCATTGAGCGACGACAAGTCCTCTGCACACTCTTCGACGATATCCTTGACGCGTTCGCTTTGGCCCAGCACCTGAATCAGCGAATTGGCGGTCCCAGATTTTTTGACAACTTCGGGATTTGATCTTTTCATGCGTTCATTGGCCCTCATGGTAGGCGAATCAAGGTCTCCACAAGCAATCTTGGCTTCGCTCAAGGAAGTTAATAACATTTTGAAAAAATTATCCTGATCAGGAGGAAGAATCGTCTGTGCGCCAGCGCACAGAGATATGGCTGATCGTGTGCCACCTATTGTCAAAACTGAATCTCCCCACGAATGAATTCGGGGGGGGCTGTCCGTGATTGGAAAAGGTCTCAGGTCCTCGTCTTTCGGCTACGACATCCCGGGTGATTGACCCAGATAAAAACGAGCACGGTCTTGAACCCTTTTCCATTGGCCTCATCAATCAGGCCAAGCTTGTACCTTTCCGAATAGGAAAATACTGTCTCAAGAGCGATCGGGATTCGCTGAAAGCCTTTTGGATTCTCTCCGTCGCTTCCTCAGTGGCTTTCAGCGAATCCTGTTTTGTCTTTGGATGTCGGCCGAACAGTTCTTTCCCGACCTTGTTCGGATCGATGCATGGGAAGTCCAACGGGTCCAGCCTCTTCTCGCGGAAAGTGGACTTTCCGGCTCCATTTGGGCCCGCTATGAGAAGAAATACCGGGGCATCCCCCCTTGCGATGATTGATAGAATTTCTTCGGTCAGTCCTCATCCGAAACGAACTTCCGATGGGGTATTTCGCCCACTTATTTCTTTTGAACCCTTCCTCAAGCGATTTCTACCGCCGATACCTCCATGGCCATTCCCGCTGGTTTTCCATATTCCTTCTTGCCTCTTTAAAAATAAGGAATTTTAAAATTTTGAATTGCTGGTCAAGAAATACGAACCGACATTTGGGGAACTGGCTGTGATGTATTTGCATCACAAGAGAAAAGGGGATGACATCTCCCGTCTTCGCCGCTGGCTTGATGCTTTTGGAGACAAGCCGGCCACGAGCATCCGCTCGTTCATGGTCGAAGAAATCATGTGTGCCATGAAAAAGGAGGGATACAAACCCGCGACGATTGCCCGGAGCCTTGTTGTCCTCAAAGCGGTGTATAACCGGGCCGTTCGAAATAAACTGATTGAAAAAAATCCCGTTGCCCGGGTTGCTGCCCCAAAGTTCGGTAACACCCTTGTCCGGTATCTCACAGAGGAACAGGAAGTTCGTTTGTTTGAAATCCTTCCAGAAAGGCTTCACCCGATTGTCATTGTGGCGCTGCACACGGGTTGTCGTCAGGGGGAACTATTGAAGCTTGTATGGGGGGATGTGGACTTCAATGCTGGGTCATTTCTGGCAAGGGACCCGAAGAATAAAACAAACCGCAGAGTTCTGATGAACAGTACTGTTCAGGAAGTCCTTCTGTTTCTTCCAGGGCAGGATGTTCCAGCGGCTCCCGTATTTGCGAATACGATCGGCGGCGCGATGGCTCGAACCCATCTGTCCCATGATTTCAAGGAAGCGGTCGAGAAGGCCAACCTCGCCCTGTTTCGTTTCCATGACCTCCGTCATGCATTTGCCTCGCGTCTCGCCATGAGCGGGGCCAATGACCGGACCCTTCAGACTCTTCTGGGACACAAGTCTCAAAGCATGATCCTCCGGTATGCCCACTTGGGACCGACCCACCTCTGGAACGCAGTCAAAGGTCTGAGCAAGTTTTCAAGGAGGAAATTGGAACGGACACCAAGGGGATTCCATCGGAAGGTCAAAACTCGCAAGTGCTTGATAAAAAATGGCGTCCCCAACCGGATTTGAACCGGTGTTACCTCCGTGAAAGTGAGAAAAACCCCGATTCTGACAGGTGATGACCAAGTGTGACGATTGGTGACCGAGTCAACCTTTAAAAGGGTTCGGAAGGGGATGGAAGGATTTTGGGATTGTGATGGACGGTGACCATTTTTGCCCCCCAACGGACACCGGAGGATGAATTCATTCGTGAACATCTGCCCGAGCATTCCCCTTCTTAGCCCGAAGGGCAAGAGGGGGTCAAGCGGGCGGTTTTGTTTTTCTTCTTCCTGCTTTTTCAGTCGTTCCCTGAGATTCCACATAGCGTCGGACCGTTTCGAGTGTTGCGCCGCCCACACTCCCCACATAGTAAGCCCGGTGCCAGAAATACGGTTTCTGGTAGAACGGCTTGAGATGCTCGGCAAAGCGGTTGCGGGTACGCCTGGAACTGGCCGTTTTCAGATTGTTGATCAGTGTGGAGATATTGAGTGCGGGATGGATCTCCACCAGCAGATGCACGTGATCCGCTTCCCCGCCGAATTCCAGAAGCGTGCAGCGCCAGTCCGACAGGACCAGGCCGAAGGCGTCCCGGAGATAGTCGAGAAGTTCCGGCGTGAGGGTTTTTCGCCGATATTTTGTCACAAAAACAATATGCAGCCTAAAATAGTATACGGCATGGGAACTAGATCTGTTGGGTTGATTATCCATGTGACCGAGGGTATCATGCTCCCATGCAGACCGGCAACCGCTTTCGCGCGTATCCCACCCCCGCCCAAGAGTCGATTCTTCTCCAGTGGATCGGACACCAGCGTTTCATCTACAACGCCAAGGTCTCCGAAGACCGGTACTACCGGGTCTTTGCCCAAAAAGCGGTCTCCCTTTCGGGAACGGCCGTTCCCATCGACCAGGAGTACGCCCGGTTCATCGGAGAGAACACCCCCTGGCTCCGGGAGGTTCCCTCCCAGATACTCCGTAACGGGGCAGTTCGGTGGAAACAGTCCTATACCAGGTTCTATGCCGGACTTTCCCGAAGGCCCGTCTTTCAGAGAAAGGACGGACGGCAATCGGTCTGGATCACCTCCGAGCTTTTCTCCTTTCGATATGACGAGAAGACACACACCGAGGAACTTGTTCTCGGGACGAAGAAGTTCCCGGTGGGGGTTCTGTCCTTTACGGCCC
>JAKCCY010000172.1 GCA_021838765.1 Nitrospirota bacterium | reverse complement strand
TCTTGGTGATTATGAATGGTTCCATTTATAACAAAGGATTGGGCCCAGCTTCTCATATAAAAATTGTTCTGAGAATTTTGGATAAAAACAAAGATTTTGAGCAGGCAATTTATGGCGGAGTCATTCAAGTTGGAGAAGAATGGCCCAAGTTCACCATCGGTAATATGGAAAAAGTCGTTCCTGTACGGATAAAATTTAATGAAAAATATAATAATTCTGATTTCCAGACCATTGATACTGGCGCCTGGGAAATTTTTCTTGAGTACAAAGATATTTTCGGAAATGACTATTACACCAAATATACTAAAGCCGGAGAAAACTTTTTTGCAGGAAGTTTCGAGGGGCTACGGCCCTCATTGGGTGGATCAAGTTAAACTTGATTTGATACCAATGGTAACGGAACAGGCGGTATTTTGAAATGGAACAGCCCATGCGAGCGATTCTCGACGCATGAGGTGGAGAGAAATCGTCGGGATGACCTGGGAGCATATCAATCTGAAAAAATTCAGTGCTGATTCCGAAGATAAAAACGGAGAGAAGAGGATTGTCTCTCTGTCGAAGAAGACCATCGAGATTCTAAAAGGGCTTTCACGGCAGATCGGCGGACGTACCTGGGAGATAACAGAAGAACACAGCGTTACAACAGACTTCCGGCGTGTTATCAGCCATGCTAGGTCCACCTATGAGAAAGAGTGCTAGGAAAAGAGGATCAAGCTGGATTCTTCCTTTTTGCCCAATCACACTTTCCACGATCTCCGCCACGAAGCCATCAGTCGGTTTTTTGAGAAGGGCCTGAACCCCATGCAGGTAGCCGCGACTATCAGGCACAAGACGTTACAAATGCTCCGGCATTATACGCACGTGAAGGCGGAAGACCTGGAGAAGATGTAAAGGAGATTAGCTTGGCTCAACGATGGAACCACCGGTTCTTGATTTTTTCGATAGGGGTTCTCCTGATCTGCACCCCTCGGATATCTTCTGCTTTTTCCTTTTCGGACCAAACAACCTCATTTATCAGCGTTTCTCCGGCTGAAAGAGTCACACTCATTCAATGGACACAATCAAAAAACGAACTCTTGGGTCAACTTCAAGGTTTCTGGATAGATAAAAAGACACTTAAGGGGAAGTCGGCAAATTTTTCATTTACCGGGATACGGAGCAACTCCAATTTAAGTTTGACACTCAATGATGGGCGAATTATCACTGGATCTATCAAAGAGAACAACTTGACTTTAGATTTTCCATCCAAAGATGGAACGATTTCTCAAATTGAATTCAAGCCAGGAACGATTGAAGAGTATAATCAACTGGTTACTGACCTTACTTCCAGGAAAAATCTGATACTGGTTTATCAGCAGTTTATTTCATTGTTGAAAGACGCTAAATTCCGACTAAAAACCCTACCCAATCTTGATACGACTCACAAAGGAGGCTTAGAGGAAAATTACAGAAAGCTCCTTGCAAAGATGGAATCTGATTACCAAAAGGGGAATCAAGCAGTTCAAATGACACACAATTGCATTCAAAGAGGGATAGTAGAAGCCAATGTGCTCAGTGTTATCGACAACGACTATAGTTGGTCAATTACGGCGAAATCCAACTTCAGAAGCAACATTGAATATGTTTTTGAATCCAACATCAAAAAAGTGAAGAGCGACATCGCCAAAGCCAATCAGAACCTTGTAGCAATCAAATCTTATGGGGAAGATAAAAACCTCAACATTTCATCTACACAAATCGATGACCTATCCAAATCTTTCAGGGTTTTTTCCAATACGGCAGAAGAACAAGTCAAAAATGCAATATCGAAATTTAAAAACGTTCAAGAAAAAATTGCCAAACATAATCAAGAAGCACAGATCATTTACGAAAAATCCCAGAAAGTTTTCATGTTTCCTGCGGGCTGCTAAGGATTCGATAGAGTTCATGTCAAGGATACAGATACAGAAGTAGGTCATGGGCACTTCTTAATAAAAAAGAGAGGAACGGCCCAGGTTTTCGTTGGGCCTCAAAAACGAGACAAGCATGATCCTTGAAGTTGCAAAATTGACTGTACGCGTCGGAGAATCTGTCGCATTCGAACAGGCATTTTCGAATGCGCAGAACATTATCTCGGCCATGCCCGGTTACGTTTCGCACGAGTTGCAACGTTGCATGGAGTCAAAGAACACCTATCTTTTACTGGTGCAGTGGCAAAGGCTGGAGGATCACACGATCGGCTTTCGTCAGTCACGGCAATATCAGGATTGGAAAAGCCTCTTGCATCATTTTTATGACCCGTTTCCAATGGTGGAGCATTATGAACCAGTGTTTACCTCCCAACATGGCATTCGATAGGGAAAGATAACGCGGTGAATTATCACATGACCTTCATCAGGGTCGCCCCGGATTGCCCCGTGCAAACTTCGGTCGTTCCCGTGATGAAAGGGGAGCAGGCTTCCATCCCTGTTCTCGAACATGGCCTTCTCTCCTCCGATTCCTACGTCTATATCCAGTTTTTAGTCGGAACTCTAGTTGAAATATCGAGGTGATTTCTTGTTGCAACGAGAAAACAAAAACAGCGAGCAACATCAATGGTGTCTGATTGGTCTGCAAACCCGCCTCGCCTACCTCATGAAAGTCGGCAAGGCGGATTTCAAGGTTTCCGAAAAAGGACAGAACGGAGAGAGTCTCCCTGACATCTAACGAAAGTATGTTGAAATGGCTCTGGGTGCATTAAGTTCCTTCAAGACAGACCAGATTCAGGGAAAGGCGATTGGTGTGCACAAAGGGGATACTGAGCTATGTTTGACGTTTTCACAGAAGAAATTGAGGTCCTTATTAAGGACGGGATTGCCAATCTCTATTGGTACAAGGGCGACTTACATAAGGCATGGTTAAGGTCTGGGGTTAGGGCTGCTATTCGCGACGAAATTGTTCGACTGAAGGCTGAGGATGGTCGGGAATTATCGAAGCTCCGTCAAATGGATGCTCTTTATGAGCGCCTTCGCAATAGCGATTACGGGAAGCGATTAGAGATTTCAAGAAACTTTGTTCGAATTCTCATTGAACACTCAGGCTTTACACCTCAAAACGAAAAACATCGAGTCGAGATTGCGGAACGTAGTGCCCTCAAGCTAAGGAATCGTAAAATAATTACTTGAACTATTTAAGGCGTGGGTATATCCTTGGTGCATGGAAACGGATGCATTGATTGCGGCCAGACATCAAGCCCTCGAAGGGATTCTCGACGAACGTCAAAGGCGACTGCATGCGGCGGTGGAAGCCAAGCTGCTGGGTCATGGCGGCGTCAAGCGTGTGAGCCAGGCCACTGGGGTGGCGCGCGGGTCCATCCTGGCCGGAATCAAGGAACTCGAGTCACCACAGCGGGTTTTGCCGGATGAACCGCGCCGCGTCAGGCGGGCCGGCGCAGGGCGCAAGAAGCTGGTGGATCGGGATCCGGCCGTGCGAGAGGCGTTGGAGCGATTGGTGGAGCCCGCAACCCGAGGGGATCCGCAGTCGCCGCTGCGCTGGACCTGCAAGAGCCTGATGCAACTGGCGCGTGAGCTGGGCGAGCAAGGACATGCGATCAGTCATGTTTCGGTAGGCGTTTTGCTCAAGGAGATGGGCTACAGCCTGCAAGGCAATCGCAAGACCCTGGAGGGGGCGAGCCACCCGGACCGCAATGCCCAGTTCGAATACATCAACGACAAGACACAAGCGGCCTTGAGTGCGGGGCAGCCCGTGATTTCCGTTGATACCAAGAAGAAGGAGCTTGTCGGTCCCTACAAGAATGGCGGCAAGGAGTGGCGCCCTCAAGGCGAGCCCGAAGAAGTCAAGGTCCATGACTTTGTGGACAAAGAGTTGGGACGGGCCAATCCGTATGGCGTCTACGATCTCGCAAGCAACACCGGCTGGGTCAGCGTGGGCACCGATCACGATACTGCGAGCTTTGCCGTGGCGACGATTCGGCGCTGGTGGTTTGCCATGGGCCGGTCCGTCTATCCTGCGGCCAGGGAGTTGATGATCATGGCCGATGGCGGCGGCAGCAACGGTTCACGGGTGCGACTGTGGAAGCTGGAGTTGCAACGGCTTGCCGATGAACTGGATATGCCGATCCGGGTGAGCCACTTCCCGCCTGGCACGAGCAAGTGGAACAAGATCGAGCACCGTCTGTTTTCGTACATCAGCCTGAATTGGCGCGGGCAACCCCTGGTAAGCCACGAAGTCATCGTCAATTTGATCGCTGCCACCACAACACGCAAAGGACTGAAGGTGCAGGCCGAAATCGATCCGTCACTCTACCCGAAGGGCATCAAGGTGACTGACACAGAATTTGCCACCATCCGGATTTCCCGCGATGACTTCCATGGCGACTGGAACTACGTTATTTCGCCGAACCGATAAAGGTCCACGTTATTTATTTATGTCTCCTTAGAACACTATTATGCGTAAAACATTCAGGTATCGGCTGTATCCGACCCGCAAACAGGAAGCTCTTCTGAATCGACAATTGGAAGAGTGCCGCTGGCTCTACAACCATTTTCTGGAACACAGAAAGAACGCCTGGGAGTGGTACGGCGTTTCCCTATCCCATTACGGACAGCAGAATACCCTTCCCTCCCTGAAAAAGATCCGTCCTTCCCTGGAGATGGTCTATTCCCAAACGCTCCAGAACGTGGCTGTCCGCATCGACCTAGCGTTCCAGGCGTTTTTTCGCCGGGTCAAAAGCGGTGAAGACCCCGGCTATCCCCGATTCAAGGGAAAGGGGCAGTACTCTTCCCTGACCTTTCCCCAGTGGAATAGCGGATGCGATCTGACGGGAAAGGGGCTCCGCCTGTCCAAGATCGGAGTCGTTCCCGTCGTGCTCCATCGCCCGGTCGAAGGAAAGATCAAGACCTGCACTGTTCTTAGGTCTTCCACCGGAAAATGGTGGGTCTCCCTTTCCTGCGAGACTGTCCAGGAACACGTTTTTCCGTCCAGTCCTCTTTCGGTGGGGATCGATGTGGGCATTAAAACCTTCGCCTCCCTTTCCGATGGAACAGCCATCGAAAACCCGAAGTTTCTGAAACAATCCGCAAAGCGACTGGCCCAGGCGCAAAGAAAATTGGAACTTCAGGAGAAAGGATCTCCTGAAAGAACAAAGGCCAAAAAGGTCGTGGC
>JAKCCY010000171.1 GCA_021838765.1 Nitrospirota bacterium | reverse complement strand
GATTCGTCCGTGGATCGTGGCGATGGAAGCGTGGGACAGGGATTTGAAGGAGAGGAGCCGCTTGTCGTATTCCATCGCAGAATATTTCCGGAAGGAATGAAGCGACTCCTTCTCCGGTTTGTAACTGTCGGAGACCTTGGCGATGGCGCGTATGACCATCTGGGAGGTCAGGGAAGGAAACCGCTCCCTGGCCTCGAAATACACCAAATGGTGCAGTTCCACCTGGCGAAAAACTTCCGCCTCGAAGGACTTTCGGGAGATCCAGTTGCAGGCTTCATTAAACTGCTCCATGGTCTCGAGAAGAGCATTGGACTGTTCCTTCGTCGTTGTCAGTTTGACTTTAAGTGTTTTATTCATGTTTCTATTTTATTTAATATTCGTTTTGTTATCAACCATCCAACAGAAAGGAATATCGCATTCCTCCCCTCTCTTGGCTGATAAAACCCCAAGAGAGGGTATCCTGCGATAAACACAGATGAATCAGCTTGGTGACCGTGACCTTTTTTCGGGAGAGAGACCCCCGTCCCGGGTTGTGATCGAAAGAGTCGCTCCCCGGATCGATTGTGGTGGATATGCTGTCAAAAGACATTCCTTCGAGCTTTTTACCGTCTCGGCCGATATTTTTTCTGATGGTCAGGATCCGATTCGCTCTTTTCTGGAGTTCACGCTCTCCGGGAAGGGCCCTTGGGAGCGAGTGCCGATGTCCCCGCTTGGAAACGATCGCTGGGAGGCTTCTTTCTCTCTCCCGGAGATGGGGCTTGTCCGCTTCAGGATATCTGCATGGATCGACTGTTTTTTTGCATTTTCAGACAGGATCCAGAAAAAATATCATGCGGGGCAGGAGACAGGGCTGGAATATGAGGAGCTTGTCCTTCTGATCCGGGAAACTGCGGATCGCACCTTTCCCGGCGATTTCGAGCGTCTGTCCGGCTGGGCTGCCGAGATCAGCGGCGAGACCAACCCGGAACGACGTCTGCAAATTGCAACAAATCCGGAAATGATTGCCTTTGCCGGGATGTTTCCTGATCCGGGGGAGGTCTCTGTCACGACCGCGGATTTCAAGGTCCTGGTGGAGAGACGGCGGGCTTCCGTCGGCAGCTGGTATGAGTTCTTTCCCAGAAGCGCCTCTCCTGACGGAAGCCGGGCGGGAAGACTTGAGGATGCCATCGAAAAACTGTCGGAAATTTCGGCGATGGGTTTTGATGTGATCTATCCTGGACCGATCTTTCCGATCGGAACCGCTTTTCGCAAGGGGGCCAACAATAATCCGTCATGTCTTCCTGGAGAGCCTGGCAGCCCATGGGCGATTGGAGCAGAGACGGGAGGACATATGTCCATTCATCCCGAACTGGGAACCATGGATGATTTTTCGAAACTGGTCGAACGGGCGAAATCGCTGGGTATGGAGGTTGCCATGGAGCTTGCCCTCCAGTGCTCTCCCGATCATCCCTATGTGAAAGAGCATCCGGAATGGTTCAGGAAACGCCCGGACGGATCCATTCACTATGCGGAAAATCCGCCCAAAAAATATCAGGACATCTACCCCTTTGATTTCTACTGCGATCAGTGGAAGTCCTTGTGGGAGGAGATGCTCCGCATCCTTCTGTTCTGGGGAGAAAAAGGAGTGAGGATCTTCCGTGTGGACAATCCCCATACGAAACCTTTTGCCTTTTGGGAATGGTTGCTTGAAAACGCCCGGTCGGTATACCCCGACATGGTTTTTCTGGCGGAGGCCTTTACTCGTCCGAATGTCATGTACCAATTGGCGAAAATAGGATTCTCCCAGTCCTACACGTATTTTACGTGGCGGAACTCGAAAAGTGAGATCATCGAGTATGTCACCGAGTTGACATCGCTTCCGGTCAAGGACTTTTTTCGTCCGAATTTCTGGCCGAACACTCCGGATATTCTCCATGAGTATCTGCAGAAAGGTGGCCCTCCCGCCTTTTTGATCCGTTTTGTGCTTGCAGCGACATTGTCTTCAAGTTACGGGATCTTCGGCCCTTCTTTCGAGCGGTGTGTTGCAAGGCCGGTTTCAGAGGGATCGGAAGAGTACCTTGATTCAGAAAAGTACGAGATCCGGCATTGGGGGGCAAGGCCCCCGCATGATATCTCCAAAACCATCTCCAGGGTAAACCGGATCAGGAAAATGTATCCGGCTCTTTTACAAAATGAGGGGATCCGATTTCTTCCCATCGAGGATGACCGGATGATCGCTTATCTGAAGCCGGGGACAGACGGATCGAATGATATTCTTGTCATTGTTACCCTTGATCCTTTCTCTCCCGCGGAAGGATGGCTTTCCTATCATCCTGATGGTTCAGGAGGGAGCTTCAGGATGAAAAACCTCATGGATGATTCCGTCTCGGACTGGACGGGGCCAAGCCATTTGGTCCGTCTGGATCCCTTCGTTCAACCATTTATGATCTTTTCAAGGGAATACTGATGTCGATCGCTTCCGGGGACAGCCCCGTCATCCGGATGTCAGGAAAGTCTTCGGATCTTCCCCGTTTGCTCCTGGGGGAGATCGGTTACCGGTGTGTGTCGTCATGGCTTCCAAAACAGCGATGGTTTGCTGGAAAGTCAAAAAAAATCGCAGGCGGGGCCTTTTCCGAAGTCTTCCGTCTGGGGGGAGGGGATCAATCGTTCTATTTCGGTGGTTTTCTGGAGCTTCGTTATGAAACGGGAGGGGAGGAGTCTTATTTCCTTCCGCTCTCCTTTTCCAGGGATGCGCAGAAGACGCTTTCCCCTCTATCCGTTCTTGTCTTCGATGATGTCTCCGGTGCCCTGGAGGATGCCCTTCTGATTCCTGAGTTTGGCCGGAGTCTCCTGAACCTTTTCTGCGGGGAAATCGGAGATATTCCGGTTTGTGTCGAGAAAACCCCGATTTTTGGGGATTTTTCCGATTCGATCGACCACAATGTTCTTCCGAGAGTCTTGTCGGGCGAGCAGAGCAATACCTCCCTGCTTTTTGATCGATCACTGATCATGAAGTGTTATCGGCGGCCGGAAAAAGGTGGTAATTGCGACTTTGAAATGGGGAAGTTTTTTGCATCCAGGGGTTCATCCCTTCCCGTTGCACCACTTCTTGGCGCAATCGGGCATGCGCGGGAAGAGGGGGATTCGACGCTTTTGGCACTTCTGTCCGGATACGTCCAGAACAAGGGTGATGCCTGGAGCTGGCTTTTAAAGGAGATCGACCCCGAAACGATCAGGAAAAACGACCTTGACCGCAGGGATCGCCTTTTGGGCGGGACTGTTTCTGATCTTGTCGGCAAGATCGGAGCCAGTACCGGGGTAATGCACCGAAGCTTGTCGGAAGGAGTTTTTCCTCCGGAGATGGCCCCTGTCGACTTTCGGCGGGAAGATTGGGACGATTTGGAGCGTTCTGTGTCTGCCATTCTTTCCGAGATCTTTCCGGAGAGAGGAGGCTCCCCTCCTTCCTGGTGGCCTGAAGCGATTCCTTTCGAGGAAACAGTTGCCCTGTTCGACGAAAGGATCCCGTCCCTGTTTGCCTCTTCTTTTCCTGCTGCTTCGAGTGGCTCCCTGGGAATGAAGATTCGATGTCATGGAGACTTCCATCTGGGGCAACTGCTGGTAACAGATGCGCTGGATATTGTTGTGATTGATTTTGAGGGGGAGCCTTCCGTTCCGATTTCAGTCCGCAGGGAGAAACGCACCCCCTTGTCAGACGTTGCCGGAATGCTGCGCTCCTTCGACTACCTTTCCAAAATGATTTTTCCTGACGCCGTCGACAGGAAGGTCTCAAAAGCGTTGCTTTCCGAGATCTCCCAGATTTTTTTGCGTGAATACAAGGAAAAAATGTCAGGGGCAACGGTCCTTCCCTCCGGGCCGGGATTTGCCATTTTGCTGGAGGCATGCCTTGTCAGAAAAGCGTTTTATGAGCTTTCCTATGAGATTAACAATCGACCAGGCTGGAGTGTTGTTCCGCTTGAAGGGATCCTGGAGATTCTTTGAGCCGGATTCCGGCAGATGTCTTCCGGCGGGGAACTTCTCAGGGCACCACTGAGACTGCTCTGGCTCGATTTGTGGGTGTTGACACAAAAAAATAAACCGTTGATAATGAAAAACCGAGCGGCAAGAGGTGCAGTGCGTTCGGGCAGGGCGGTAAAAACATTTTTGTTGATGATCAATCCCGAACCGGACACTTCTTGACCTGAATGGCCACCGTTCGCATCTCCTATGGATGGAAGAGATCCTGGTGTGTGTTTCTTGCATCAATCGGTGGGCGACGAATTGGCCTGGGCAATTCCGCCCTGTTCTGGAGTATCCGGCACAGGGCTATCAAGGAGTCAGCGATGGCTTATCGTGAGTACAAGTTTGGCACCATGATGATCGGTACCCTTTTTGTGATTGTGTTATCGATCGTTGTTCTGTTCCCGTCACTCCAGATGGCGAAGATTCCGCCGACGGCAACAGCCGTTCAGAAGTCTAAAGACTATGGTTCAGAGAGTGGATGGACACTTGAGGATCCCATGATGACCGGAGACAACAGGCCGACGATGATTGGGAAAGGCAAAGTGGTTTTTATCCGGGAAGGTTGCTGGTGGTGTCATACACTGCTTCCAGAACAGACCCAGGACTGGCAGTATTTTGGAGCCCCTCCGACAGCTGCCGATTTTGTGGGTGAAAGCCCGACCGTGTTTGGTTCGGACAGGAAAGCTCCGGATCTTCTCCATGTAGGAAGCCGTCTGCCGATCAAGGGATGGCATCTTGTTCACCATGCCAATCCGAGAGCTGTTCAGCCCAAGTCCATGATGCCGGCGTTCAACTATCTTCGCAAGAAGGATCTGGATGCCCTGGCCGACTATATGGCAAGTCTTAAATAGGTTGAGTTTTTGACCACCCGTCTCCGACCGTTCTTGCCCGGGGGCGGGTCAGTTTTCCTTTTTTCTTTTTTCCGTTGCCCCGCTTCTATCCACCAGAGGCGGGGTTTTCTTTTGGTCTGATTCCCGGATGAGCTTTTTGATCAAGTCGTGCGGCAAACCTCGGCATTCATGCCGGGGAAGGTATAGAGCGGACGGCAAAGCCGTCCTCGAATTTTGACATTCAGTGAGGGGTTTGCTGCTGTTCGATGTATTGGCGAATGATTTCGATGGGAGCGCCGCCACAGCTTCCGGCAAAAAGCTTTGGGACCAGAGTGCC
>JAKCCY010000170.1 GCA_021838765.1 Nitrospirota bacterium | reverse complement strand
GTCGGGTGGCTTTGATGAAGGTCCCTGAAGACATTGAATGCCGCCTCGAGGTTTCCTTGATGGTAAAGGGTAAGGCCGTCCTCAAAGGTCTGTGCCGCCATGGCATTCGGCGGCATCAGGAATAGAAAGACAAAGAAAAGAAAAGCAGTCAAAGGATTGATGCGGGCAGGCTTCAGGCGATGGTTTCCTTTTCCCATATCAGGGGGCACCAAGGGTTTTCTTGAGATTGGAAAGCTCTGAGTCGATATCCGGGGACTTTTTGTCCAGTTCCCGGAAGGCGGTGTCCAGGTCGGCTCCGGATTGTCGATCCGCAATCTCTCTTGTTGCCTGTGCCTGTGCTTCCATCATGTCGATCTTGTCTGTCATCCGTTTCATTTCAGAGCCAAGATGGCCGGGGTCGATCTCTGCACGAATGCTGTTGACCTCCTGGGAGGCCTGTGCCCTCTCTTCCCGCAGGGAAAGCATGGACTGTTTTCGTGCGAACTCGTCATGCATGTCCCTCAGCTTTGAAAGATCCCCCTCAATTTCGGAGACCACTTTTTGCTGTTCATCCCGCTGCCTGGTCATTTCGGAAAGATCGGCCGAAAGCCGGCTTTTTTCCACAAGAGCTCTTTTTGCCAGATCGTCATTCCCCGCTTTGACGGCTTTTTCCGCCCGCTCCTGATAGAGGGCGACCTGGGATTCATCGTCTCGGATTTTCTGTTCGAGAAGCTTGATTTCGGCCACCGCCTTCACCAGCTCTCCCTGGGCCTTTTGAAGCTTGTCATCCAGTGCTCTCATCTGTTGGGCCATCATGGCAGCAGGATCTTCGAGGTGATCTGCCACGGTATTGGCATTGGCCAGAAAAATGGTTCGAAAGCGCTCATAAAGGCTCATGCACGACTCCTGTATTCTGAAGAGGATGGAAGATTTTTTTGGGGGCCGGAAGCGAGATGTCTCTCGGAGCTGCCGGGAAAGTGATGAAAAGTGTCCACTTCTGAAGCTCCTTTCAGGAAGGAGTCTCCGGAGGCTATGAAAATCGATTCTTTTCGTTCCTGTCCATAGTGGTGGTGCAAAATGCCGACACCAGGATGGACCTTTCCCGAAGGTGTCCTGATCACATTGGACTTTAAAATGGATCGAAATGTTCCCGGCGCGTCCGTCGGATAGCCTCCCAGAAAAGCGGTGAATATCCGCTCGGAATCCCAAAGAGGAATATACCAGGATGTTGCTCCGGCGAGGGCAATGTCGAAAGTGTAGCTTGCGGTATTGAAAAGACTTTCCCAGTGCTGATGGTTGGTCTGGTCCTCGAACTCGTCTCCGGAGGCATAGGGAGAGTGGGTGATATCCAGAACCCTTATGATGAGTGACGTGATCACCCTGTGGTTGAACCTTTGGTCGGAGTTTGCGATCCTCACGGAGGCAAAGATCCGGTATGGGTCGACCGGCCAAAGGGTCAGTCGGGATTCCTCCCTTATGAAGCCAAGAGGCTTTTTCCAGGCTGTTCCTTCAGGGATCTTATGGGAAGAGTCAAGGGGAGCCCTCAAGAGATGGTCACTTGAGGAAGAGCTTCTTAGCCAGTTTGCCGAAAACATGGGAGAATCCTTCCTGAGAGTCGTTCGGTTGGATTGGGTTTCGGAAGTCCCTTTTGAAAGAATACCTTAAGGCCATTATACCCGAATTGTCGGACCGGTTCAAAAGGAGAATGTTGATGTGTAGGCGTTTTGATCGAAAAGAGAAACTGTTATACACGGTTGGTCTCTATTTTTTCTTGGGAGCATGTGCTTTTTTGAACCCTCCTGTCTTTACTGAAAAGCAGCTTTCCGGAGTTGTTACGGACCTCGATCCTTCTTCGATTATCCGGGACTACAAGGAGATTGCCGGAGAGACAGTCTTGATCGGAGGAACCATTGGCGAGATCCGGAACACCAGGGAGAGGGGATTCATGGAGGTCAATCTGTATCCCCTGAACAATGACATGAGACCCGAAAAATCCATGTCTCCGTCCGGTCTTGTCTTATTGCGGTTCGATGGGCCAATCAACAGTTTTGCCCTGACCTCCGGCCAACGGGTGACCGCCATCGGGAAGGTCATGGCCATGCGTCGGCCGGTTCCGGATGGAGATCATCTCCTGAGGCTTGTTGTGATCGATGTTGGTGACCCGAACCATTTGCATACCTGGCCGACGAGAGAGCAGCAGACGGGCGGTATGCCCGGACTCAATTCCAATCCGGGACTGATGCCTTCACCTGGCCTGGGAGGACACTAGGAGGTATTTTTGCTTTCGAGATGCTTCTTAAGTGTTTTGAGATCGTCGAAGAGAAAATCGGGTGAAAGGGAGAGAAGCTCCTTTTTGGGATGGGTCCCTGTCGGAATCAGACAGACCGGGACGCAAGCGGCCCTTGCGGCATGGAGATCCCATGGGGAGTCCCCGACAAACAGGGTGTTTTCGCGAGATGCCCCTATTCTGGAAAGAGCCTCCAGAATCATGTCGGGGGCGGGTTTTTCGGGAAATCCGTCTCCCTCTCCCAATGTGAACAGCGCCGGAGGGCATATTCCGAGAGAGCGGGTAATGATCCTGGCTTCTTCTCCCATTTTGTTTGTCACAACCGCCGCCGGTATTTTAGATTCGGAGAGAAAGTCCAGAATGTCCCGGGCTCCCGACATCAGACTGGTCTGAGTTTCCGCAAGGGGCGTGTAGATTTCCCTGAATCTCCTTGAAGCTTTTTTGACATCCGATTCAGGGAGAAGAATACGGAAGGAATCCTCCAGAGAGCATCCCACGAGTCCAAGCATCGCTTGGTGGGTCAGGACAATGTCCGTTTTCAGCTCCGAAAGGGTCTGGTTGAAGGACAGGAGAATAGGGGCAAACGAATCGACAAGCGTTCCGTCAAGATCAAAAAGGACAGCGTCTATTGTTTGGAGTGGCGGCAACTTCAATCCATACTATGAGAAAGGTGGGGGACATCGGCTAAAACTGGATAGGATCGAATCCGGAGCGTCCTCGGGCTGAGTGTCTGAGTGATTTTCTGCTTGGTGGTCCCAACGGGGTTCGAACCCGTGTCTCCGGCGTGAGAGGCCAGCGTCCTGGGCCACTAGACGATGGGACCATCGGTTAACAGAATGGCCATTATAGAGTGAAATACCCAATGAGGCAATCCCCCTGTGATGGGGAGATTTCCGATCACGATAACCTGAATCCGAATGACTCAAAAACAAAGGATATCTCATGAATGAAAAGATCGTTGATCGTTCAGTCGGGCTCTCCGGAGCCTTTATCAAAAATCTGCTCTCGGAGTTGTTTTTGGAGAAACAGGCACTTTTGTCGGTGCGCTCACCGGGAGCGGTCGCGGAACTTTTTCCGGGGGAAGCCAAAACTTTTGAGCTGGGAGATTCCTATCTCACGATTGAGCGTTCCGACTGGCACCTCCATATAGAATTTTCAAAGATTGTGTCTGTTCGCTTCAAGATGGAGCGTTCTCCAAGGGGAAGGCTTGTGCGGGCGGTTATTTTTGAAGACGAAGCCGGAGTGACTGTTGTCAGGGGGGCGTTCCGGACCGGTTATCCCCCGGGACTTTCTGATCCTGAGCAGATCATGGAGGATTACCGGAGATGGGCAAGGGGCTTTATCGACACCCCTTTTGTCCATCTGGATTTTCTCGTCTAGTCAGCCATCCGATCGCCGGAATCAGTGAATGATATCCTCGAGAACCGTGTGGACCGCCACTTTCTTTTCTCCTTCAAGGAAAATGATCGTGGGTTCACCGGTTTCCTTCATCCGCTGCTGTCGTGAGTTCCTGTAGTTTTCCAGGATTGTTTTCAGGATCTGTCCCTTGATCCTTTTGGGAAGAGTCGCCCATTCACTGTCAACTGTTGCCTGGAAGACTTGTCCTTCATAGCGGACCTCGTGAGAGACGAAGAGATCCCTCGGGAGGTGGTCCTGGTCCTTCAGTGTCATGTTGAGTGCATGGATTTTCTCGCCCATTCTGGTGTCCAGGCTTTTCTCGGCCTTTTGAAGGGTCCCCCCTTCAAGTTTTCCTTTTGGAGAGGATGCCTGAAACTCAAGTGCCAGAACTGTTCCCAAAAAAATGAGACCGACGGAGAGAAATAAAATCTTTAGCTTTTTGCTGAGCGGTGGCGACATGAGGGTGTCCTTTCCGGTGTGTGAAGGCATTCCTGTCATTCTAAGCCCTGAAGGGATCGTTTGCCAATTTTCCTGAATGATTTTGCGGGGAGATTGACATTTCACCATAAAAAGGCTTGAGATAGAGAGAGTTTATGTTCAGGAAGACTCCTGTTTTTCATCGGGGAGGAAGGATGTCTGAAATTTCTTTTGACGGAATTCTTGAGTCATGTGTCCGGCTGTCGGGAGGGTAAAAAAGTGAAAACAGGTTTTGTGAAGATCGTCAGGAAGTTCCCGGGACGTGCTGTGTTGGCCATTCTGATGGGTGCGGTCCCTTTCCTGTGTTTTTCCCAAGTGTCCTGGGGGGGATCCCGGGAGCATCTTTTCTACCCGTCCTCATCTCCTCAATATGCTTCCCAGCTGGATATCGAATCCGTTGCGATGTCTTTCTGGGGGAATAACCTGCTCTTGTCCGATACACGCCACGAAGTGGTTTTCCTCAATATATCCGGAGAAAACATGACGGTTCCCGTTTCCGGCGGGAAAGATCTGGTGAATCAGGTGGTTCTGCCCGGACAAGCTGTCGTGGTCGCCGGCAACGGGCATTCCGCGCCGCTTCCGGAGATACGGCCCGGAAAAGCCTTTCACTTTGGAATCCTTCCGCTGGGAATGGCGGTCGACAAGGATATTGTCTTCATTGCCGATGGCAACGGAACGATTGACGCTTTGAACATTTCGATGGATCCCCGACATATTTATGTGATTCCGCCCATTGGCAATACGGGCGCGATCAGGGGGCATGTGACCCGCATGATCCAGCGGACAGGCTTGAATAATCGGATCCTGGGCGAAGCGGCACCCCTGACCCTTTTGTCCGGAAGGATCTCTGTCATCGCCGGCGGTGGAGACAAAAGGCCCGGATTAAAACCGATCGATGCCTTTTCCTGCCGGATTTCTCCTGTCGCGATTGCCAATGATGGTCACCGGATCTACGTGGTCGGGCAGACAGGGAGGGTCTACTTTTTGAATGAAGCCCGACATGTGGTGGATATTCCGGTGAAGGAAAACGGGCAGACCAGATGGGTCCATG
>JAKCCY010000169.1 GCA_021838765.1 Nitrospirota bacterium | reverse complement strand
AGATTCAAAACCTGCTTCCTTGAGGCCTGTGACCATCTCATCGATGGTCCCTGAAACAGCCTTGTCCTGGTCCACTTCAAGCGTCACGGACATTCCGCCCTTCAGATCCAGACCAAGGGAGATTTTTCCTTCCGGAAGAAACTTCTTCATGCTGTCAGGAACGTTGTTCCAGATGGGAAGTGAAGGCAAAATCAGGAGAAAAGAAATAATGACCGCACCTGTCAAAAGGGCGATCCTGAATCCAAGCTTTTTCTTCATCGGCGACGGGGCATCCTTTTAAAGAGTTTTTACAAAATAAAAATAAATACAGTTGGCCACAAAAAATCCGGAAAAACTAGGCAATATCCGCGGCATTTGAAAGAATTGCCGGCTTGACAAGCGTTACAATAATTCCGGGTGCAATCTCCACTTCGACCGTTTTATCCGAAACGGTCATGACCGTCCCGATCATTCCTCCGGAAGTGAGAACCTTGGATCCTGGCCTGATCGCATCCAGAAACATCTTGTGTTTTTTCTGGCGTTTCTTCTGGGGCAGGATGATCAGGATGTACATCAGGACGATGACAAGGATGATCGGTAGCATTGAAAGAAGAGGGTTCCCCTCTCCCTGGGCAAGCGTTGCGGATGTGCTATTCATTTTTCCCCCTTGTGTTCAGATGGCCGAGCATATGATTCTTCCAGCCGGAAAAAGTTCCCATGACGAGCTGCTCTCTCATTTCCTTCATCAGATTCAGATAAAAAGTGACATTGTGGATCGTGTTCAGAACTGGTCCAAGCATCTCCTCCGTCCGGAAGAGATGGTGAAGATACGCTCTGGAATAGGACTGGCAGGTCAGACATGAGCATGTTTCGTCAACCGGACCATGATCTTCGGTGTAGCGGGCATTCCTGATGATCAGCCTTCCTGCTCTGGTGAACAGCATCCCGTTTCTGGCATTTCTGGTCGGCAGGACACAGTCGAAAAGATCGACTCCTTCTCCAACGGCCTCGATCAGGTCTTCAGGGTATCCCACCCCCATCAGATATCTTGGCTTGTCTTTGGGGAGAGGCTCGATCGCTGCTGAAACAATGGAGATGCGCTCGTCGGGAGCCTCTCCTATTCCGAGTCCGCCGATCCCGTATCCGTCAAAGGTGGTCCCCCCGGGGCCGCTCATCCCGGCGAGTTCGCCGGCACAGAATTTCCTCAACTGGGGGTCGAGACCTCCCTGGACAATTCCGAAAAGAGCCATTTCTGACTCGATTGTTTCTTTGGCATCGAGAGATCGTTTTGCCCACCTGAGCGTTCGTTCGAGGGCCTCCCGATTTTTTGCGACGCCTTCTTCCGGGGAAACGAGGTGATCAAGCACCATTGCGATCGTTACACCGATCGTTCCGGAGAAGCGGACAACCTCTTCCGGAGAGAGAAAGACCGGAGATCCGTCGTAAGGTGACTGGAAGTGCACCCCTTCTTCCGAGACCTTTCTGCGGTCCTTGAGCGAGAGGATCTGAAAACCACCGCTGTCCGAGAGGATTGGTCCCTTCCAGCCCATGAAGGAGCGGATCCCCCCCGCTCCCTTGAGAACGCTTTCCCCCGGACGGAGCCAGAGATGGAAGAGATTGACCAGGAGGATCTCGGTACCGGACCTCGACAAGACATCTGAGCTGAGACCCCTTACAGAACCGCGCGTTCCGACCGGCATGAAATTTGGTGTCTGAACGATGCCGGCTTCCGTATGGAGGGCTCCGGTCCGCGACTTTTCCTGTGTTCCGGGGTGGGACTCGATCCAGTTCACATGCTCTCCGGTGCCGAGACTCCCAGCAGGGAGAGTCCAAACCGGATGATTCTTCCGACAGCGGAGGAAAGGGCCAGTCGGGCAAGAATCAGCGGTTCTCCCCCGGACTCCGGAGAAAGGATCCGGTTATGGAAATAGTACCGGTGAAACTGTCCGGCGAGCTCCGTGAGATAATCTGTCAGTGGATGAACCTCCATCATGGAGCCACATTCGGAAACAACCAGGTCGAAGCGGTCAAGCAGGAGGATCAGCGCTTTTTCGTCGTCGCCAACCAACGGTGAGAGGTGTGCCGGCGTCCACTTTTCCGGGACCTTGATCCCTCTTATTTCCGCCTGCTTCAGCAGATTTGCGACTCTTGCATGGGCATACTGGACATAATAGACGGGGTTGTCCATCGATTTGCTTTTGGCCAGATCCAGATCGAAATCCAGAGAGGATTCATGGCTTCTCGTCAGGTACAGGAATCTTGTGGCATCAACCCCGACTTCATCGAGAACATCGGAAAGCGTTACGAAATCACCCGATCGCTTCGACATTCCCACAGGTTTGCCGTCGCGAAGAAGATTCACCAGCTGGATGAGTGCAACCTTCAGCTCTGCACGGGTTCCCTTCAGTGCGTTGAGTGTTTTCATCGCTGCCTGCATGCGCAGAATGTACCCGTGATGGTCTGCACCCCAGACGTCGATATAGAGATCGTGGCCCTGCGCTATCTTTTCCCGGTGATAGGCAATGTCCGCGGCATAGTAGGTGAGGTTCCCGTCACCTTTTCGCAGGACCCGATCCTTGTCGTCCCCCAGGAGACTTGTCCTCAGCCAGAGTGCGCCTTCTTCCTCGAAGAGATCCGGTATTCCCTCTTCCCCTGCCGTTTTTGAGGATCGAGAAAATTCGCTGATCTCACCCAGGCATTTATCGATCAAGGACTTTCCGTCTGCGGGATCGGGAGCGTGAAGGTTTTTTTCAGAGAAATAGCGATCGAACTCAATCCCGAAACGAATGAGATCCCGGCGTATTCCCTGCATGATCCGATCTTCCGCAATTTCGGAGAAGCGGCCAAGGAACCGTGAAGAATGCTCCATTCCGGCGAGAGCCAGCCTTCGTTCCTCATCGGAGAGGAGCGAAGGGTTTTCAAGGATTTCCTTCGCAATGTCCGTGACATAGGAGCCCTGATAGGAGCTGCCGTCGGGAAGTATTTTCAGCCGTTCCTCTTCGGAGAGGTTTTCCTGCAGCCCTCTCCAGGCCAGGTAGGTTGATCGGGCAAGAAGATCCATCTGGTTGCCGGCATTATTGATGTAATACTCCGATGTCACCTCATGTCCCAGTGTCTTGAGAATCCTGGCGATGCTGTTGCCGTAGGCTGCGCCCCGTCCATGGCCGACATGCAGCGGACCGGTCGGATTTGCGCTGACATATTCGATCAGGATCTTTTTGGGGGAGGAGACGGGAGACACCGGGGAACGTGCGGTGTCAAGAAGGTTGTTGAGACATTCATGAAGAAAATCAAGCGAAAAAGTGATGTTCAGGTATCCTGGCCCGGCGACCTCTACCCGGGAGATTTCCTTGAGGAGAGAGAGCCGTTTTTCAAGTTCGACCGCAATCGTTCTTGGAGCCATCTTCAATGGTCCGGCAAGATGCATTGCAACCGGAGAGGCGAGATCACCGAATCCGTTTTTTTTGGGAAATTCAATCCGGACTCCCTTGGGCAGGAGTTCTCGGGAAGACTGAGCGCTTCCCTTCTCCTTCAAGAGATCATTGACCGAGTCCGATATTTTCTGTTCAAGCCAGCTATCCAGCAAATCCTGCTCCTCGAATAAAAAGATGCTTTCCTAAGACAATTCTGGAATCGTACCATTATTTCCGGGGTTCTCTCAATTGTGAAAAAGAAAAAAATTGCGAAAAGACCCCCGCCCTCATGCCGGAAGAGATCTCAGGGAGTCAGAAGCGCCGTGGAAAAGAAAGCTTAAGGCCAAGGATGGGCCACTGTGTCAGGATGGTTGTTGCATGATTTTTGGAGTGCTTGAGGAGTGATCGAAGAAAAAGAGAAGAGGTGAGAAAGGGCAATGCGGCAGAAAACGATCCGGCGGTGCGGGATCGGAAAACGGAAAGAACAAGGGCGAAAGAGTGCAAGAAAACCAGAAGCCTCGAACTCTCTGTAGTCCCAGCCTGGTGGCGGAAGAGTTTATGCCGATGTGCTCAGACGAGGACTATTCCGTTGACCTTTTCCCGGATCTCCTCCATCGAAAGCCCGGAGTAATCCTTGGCTATGGTCTCAAGAATTTTTTCATGAACCCTGGCGTCCAGGGATTCTCTCAATTTTCCGAGAAATTCGGGAGGAGCAACGAGGACGAATCGATCATAGCGCTGATGCGTCCTGCCTTCAGCCAGTTCTTTGCCGATGATCCTGGCAAACAGGTTTGCATCAGCCTCATGTGGAGATGTCGACCAGAGAACCGCCGGACGAGATCCCTGGCCAGCAGCTGTGTTGTTTCTTCCCCCAACATCGCTTGTCATTTCAGAGTTCTTAAGTTTTCCCTCGGGATGATCAATAGATTTGAGTAAAGTCCATTTCTGCCCGATCCCATTGCTCTGGTAAATTGACGCCAATGTCCTGTTTGCCGAGACGATCCATGTTATTGACATTTTGCCTCCTCCCGGAATGAGTTCCTGATGGAATACTGATCCTGCCTTTAGAAGAAGTCAAATCAACCATCTCGTGAGGGAGGCATTCTTTTTTCAGGTCATGCGCATATGCCGTCAGTCGCATCCCGATGGCATGGCCGGTCGGAGGAACTCTGGCCCAGGTTCTGGGGTTTGGACGACATCGTCTGGCGGTGGACGAGAAGCCCACGATCCAGGTGACCCTCCGTCCGAGCGGATACGTCAAGAGCTCGAGCGGAAAGGTGGTTCGTGGCACGGAAACTACCTACAAGCGTCATGGAAGGGTCAATCTGTTTGCGGCGCTTGAAGTGGCGACCGGCATTGTCCGGGGCAAGAGACCCAGACCAAAACGCGGGAAGACTTCCAGGACTTTATGGAAGAGGTCGTGCGGATTATCTGCCTGATGGAAATCCACGTGATTCTGAAGGACCTGACGGGAGCGAGCTTCCCGAGCCGGGAGAAACTGATTACATCTCTTAAGGATTTCATGTCGGCCTACAATCAAAACTTGGCTCCGTTCCTCTGGAGAAAACGGGAGGTTAAAGGAGCCAGCTCAGAAATACAAATACAAACTTATACAAGTGACTGCTCCCGCCACTAAACCTGAGAAACGGTTGTAGTGGGGGCTTCTCGGGGCTAACCCGGAGACTCCAGCCCGAGTCTCAAAATATTCAGGGAGGCATTGTGGTCCCGATCCTTTTCCATTCCACAACACGGACAGACATACGTCCGGCAGGACAGCGGCATCTTCTGCCGATGGCCACAGAAGGAACAGGTTTGACTTGTGTAGGC
>JAKCCY010000168.1 GCA_021838765.1 Nitrospirota bacterium | reverse complement strand
GACCTCTTCAAGACAAAGGGTCAGGATCCGGCGATGAAGGCTTGTCACCTCCAAGGAAGAGGCCAGGAATGTCTCGACAACACCGCACAAAAAACCCAGAAGATCAGGATCATATTCCCTGGGAGGACCGACTGAGACCATGAGGAACTGTCGCTTCGGGAAGGGATTCAGGGAATACTTTCCGCTGAGGTCGATGCGGACATAATCTCCCTGAAAATAGTCGCAATGTCGTGCGAAATCTCCGCCATTTTCAATGGCAATAACCTGGTGGCTTTCAGAACGGACCAGAAACTGCCCGACCAGCATCTTGATCGCAAAGGACTTGCCGCCACCGGACCGGCCAACAACCAGACCATTGTGGTTGGGGTCCTGTGGACGCCAGAAGTTCAGTCCGGCAGCCTCCGAGAGATGGTTCTTTCCCCAGAACCAGGGATCCGGATCGCACACCGACCCATCCCAGACAGGAAACAGCCTCGAAAACTCCCGGGAAAGAAGCCCCTCCCAACGATCGTTCGCATCGCCTTCCAGCGGGAATCCGGAGAGAAAAAGGGGCCACTGGCGATAGGGCTCGACACCCGCCATCGCTCCATTCATGGAAGCAAAGCATTGGGTGATGACCTCTCCCCTGGAATAAGCCTCCTCCTCATCCGGCGACCAGGAAGCGATGCTCATGTTCATCACAAGGGGAACCCTGGATTCGGCCGGGCCATCATAGGACCTGAGCAGAAAATCCTCGGCGGACGATATTTCTGATTCGATCCGGTACGATCGACCGGGCAGGATATAGGTCAGGAAACGGTTGATCGTTGCGTCGGACTGAACTTTTTTTGCCAGACGATCATTGGCTGGCTTAAAAACGTTCACCACCAGATCATGAGGGAAGTCGAGATCGAAAAGAAGCGGGGACAAGGTTTCCCGATCCGCCTCAAAAGGGAGGATCCTCAAGGCGTGTATCTGCCCGAATCCCCGTCTCCCGGAAGGATCCACGGCGACAATCCCCCGTTCCTGCTCCCTGAAAGATGTCTGGCAAATTCTTTCCCTGAGACTTGAATGGGGCGATAAAGACAAAAGTCCCTCCGGTGCCGGGCCGCGATAAAAGGGATTGGCCATATAAAAAAAATGCTGTGCCAGCTCATTTCCCGACAGTCGGCTCCCCAGAAGCCCACATCCGGGCAACATGGCCTCTATCAGTCCGGCAGCCTTTTTAAGCGTTGAGACGGTCCTTGCGTACTCACCCGCAAGCCCTGTCCCGAACATGACGGAAGCAACCTTGCGCACCGGGTGCCATGAAGGGGCCAGAAGTTTTTTGCTTTCCTCCCCATAGCTCACAAGAGATAGAAAAAGCTCCCTTTTTCTGAGGAAACGCAGGGAGACGTCTCGCATTCTCTCTGCCAGAAAAAGCCTGTCCGATTCAAGATCGGGAGCATTCTCTTTGTTAAAAAAAGATTTCCCCCATGAAGGCATGAGAAAGGAGTTCTCCCCTGGACTCCCTGATTGCTGGCGAATCCGGAGCTGAAGTCCCATTCCCGACGGAAGATGATGTGTGAGATTTTCGAGACCCCGGTAAACCTGGGAAACCTCCGGGTCCGACTTCATGAAAATATCCGCCCCGGACAAGGCCCAGGTCAGGGATGCGCGCCCTGAGACCCCCAAAAGAACATCTTCGTCGATCGTCAGCAAATCAAACGAGGAAGAAACAGGGCGACTGTCTTCACCCGAATATTTTTGGCCTCTTTTCACTTCAGGAGCTTCACTGAAAACGGATCAGACGCTCCCGATTTTCCACCCTGAATTTCTGAAAACTCTTGCCCCTTGAGAAAAATCTCTCTCCGGAAAGGATCGGGAACGGCTGGCAGGTGTCGTTTTGGCGCAGAAAAAAACAGGACCACCCCCCTTAGATAGCCTTCCCCGCGGCGCCGGAGATGCAGGAGAAGAGCGAAGGAGACAACAAAAAAAATCAGGACAACGAGAAAATCCAGGTGAAGGACAAACCCAAGAAATAAAGGTCCGACAAAAACGAGAAGGTCCTGGGGCAACAGAAGGCTTCCAATCGACGGTGAAGACAAAAGCCCCCGTGAAATACGGACGGGATCCACTAAAACCCCGACCATGTCGTCAGCGTCTCCCAGATGGACTTGGACATGAGCATCAGGGAACCGCCGGCAATGGTCATGACACCCTGGCGGATACCATCGGCATCATGACTTTTCATGGCAAAACCCGCCTTGGCCATCCCAAGAACAAACAGAAAGCTTCCCAGACCATAGACGACAAAGTTGGCGACGCTGTTGGCAAACGCGGTGATCTGGGAGTTCTCTCCATAGTTTCCGACAAACAGATTGATCATGACCGCATGTGCATGCATGTGAACCTCCCTTCTTTTGCAAAGCAAAAGCAAGGGGCATGCCAGCAAAAACTTCTGAACTGAATTTTTTTTTGCATTCTGGACAAGGAGTTAAAAAAACATGAAAGGAGACGGAATCGATGGATGGTCCAAAAAAAAGAGACTTGAGGAACATAAAAGTCATAATTCATATTTTAAAAACATTTAATATCATCAAAGAATCATTATACGATAATAACTTTCATTATCATTTCCTTGTCAAAAAAAGGACTTCCCTGATCGATGGAACAGAACATCCTCTTGGGCTAAAATGATCAGGACAATCAGGAACCCATCTTGAATCGGGAGATTCGCCATGAACCCAGAATTGACACCGGCACAGCTGGAAGACGAACCACCTGAAATTCCTGCCCCCTATCCCATCCCCCACCTTCAGGTCCGCCAGGAAGGAGCCGATACGCCCCTTCTTGGCTGGATCGGTTTTGGAACCATGGGGTCGGCCATGTCCGGAAGACTTCTCGATGCCGGAATGAACCTGGTCGGATACAACAGAAGCCCGGAAAAGATTCCGGTGCACCCGAAGATGATAATCGCCCACACCCCTGAGGATGTCGCCAAAGATGCACGCATCCTCTTTCTGATGCTCACAGACGGACAGGCGACCGAATCGGTTCTTTCCGGCCCGACCGGCGTTCTCTCCCGACTTTTTCCCGGAACGATTGTGGTCAACATGTCGACAATCGCCCCGAAGCAGGCAGAAAACGAAGCCCGTATGGTAACGGATGCCGGCGGAAAATATCTCGACATCCCTGTCTCGGGGTCGCTCGTTCCTGCCCAGAAGGGACAGCTGCTCCTTCTGGCAGGAGGTTCGGAGGAAGACCTTTCCGTCCTTTCCCCGATTCTTGCCATTCTGGGCAAGGAAACCCTCCACCTTGGAAAAATCGGGGCCGGAATGACAGGAAAGCTGATTATCAACGCCCTTCTTGCCGCCCAGATGGAGGCGCTGGCCCAGACAGTTGTCCTTGGAGAAGACCTCGGCTTCAGCAGGGAGAAGGTTCTCGATCTTGTCTTCAAAAGTCCTCTGTCATGCGCTTTTTACCAGTTAAAAAAGGACAACCTTACCAACAGGGACTATCCCAAAGCCTTTTCTGTCGCCCTGATGGAAAAAGATCTTGCACTCGCCCAGAATGAATGCTCTGAACGGGCCATATCATCACGATTTGCGACAGAACTTCGCGCCCCCTTCAAGGAAGCCCGGGAACAGGGATTGGGAGATCTTGACCTTTCCGCCGTTTTTGAGGTTTTTCGGAGCCGCAGGCCATCATGACGAAAACACCCGGACAGACTGAACTGACGGGACTGGACGTTTCCGTTACCAATGTGGTGAAACACTATGGCGAGACAGGTCTTGAGAGACCTCCCGTGATCAGGAACCTCTCCCTTACGGTCACCCATGGGGAATGGGTGGCCCTGATGGGGGATTCCGGATCCGGCAAATCGACCCTCCTGAATCTTCTCGCAGGAATTGATACCCCCAATGCCGGAGAAATCCAGATAGGAGGAGAGTCGATCATCCTGAAAAGCGAGAAAGAAAGGACCCTGTTCAGAAGAGAACACATGGGGTTTGTCTTCCAGTTCTTCAATCTCTTCCCGACCCTGTCCGTCCTTGAAAACGTTCTCCTGCCGACAAGACTTCTTCACCTTGATAAAAATCTGGCCAGAGGGCAGGCTCTTTCACTTCTCGGGGAAGTTGGCCTTTCAGGAAAGGAACACCGGTTCCCCTCTCAGCTTTCCGGAGGGGAACAACAGCGCGTGGCGATCGTCCGGGCCGTGATCCATCGACCCCGCCTGATCCTGGCCGATGAGCCGACGGGCTCTCTCGACCACGATACCGGAGACCAAATACTCGCCCTTCTCAAAAAACTGCACGAGAGAGACCGACCCACCATTATCATGACAACGCACAGTCTCCACGCATCGCTTCACGCTCAGAGAACGATACGGATCCGGGACGGACAGATTATTGATCAGGATCAGGATTCGGCCCGTTGATTACCCCCTTTTTTTCCTATTCCATCTCTCACATGCGCAGGCATTGGCTTGTCACATTCCTGACCATTCTCGGCATTTCAAGCGGAACGGCCGTCATCATCTCCGTTCTCCTGGCCAATGAGAGCGCCCTTCTGTCTTTTACACGGGCCATAATCCATATCAAGGGAAAAAACGACCTCGTCATACGAAGCCCTTCCGGCGTGACCTTCAAGGACAGCCTCCTCGACAGGCTCCATATGGTGACCCCGGCAATCCCATTCAGGCTCTCGCCGGTCCTTACAAAACAGGTTTATTATCAAAACAGCCTCTTTTTCGTCAGGGGAATGGACCTTCTCTCCGAACTCGACGGATCTCCCGGCGGATCTCCCGGCGGATCTCCCTCATTGCTTTTAAGACAGGAAGGTGCCCTTGTCGCACCGGGTGGCCTGAAACGATATCACATCCAAAAAGGCCAGACTGTCTCCGTCGACTCGGGCACCAGCCATGTCCCCATCAGGATCCTTGGAGAACTTCCCCAAACAGAATCCACCCTTCTCATGCCGGCAAACACTCTGGTCATGGATATATCCTGGGTCCAGGAGGCGTTCCGCTCCCCCGGACAAATTGATCGCATCGACCTGTTCTGGAAGGGAATCCACCCTCTTGACCCCGAAACACGTTCATTCTGGGCCGGAAAGATTGCCGGATTCGCCGGCCCGGGACTGTCCGTCGATTCTCCCGATGCACAGCATCAGGAATATGCCCGACTGCTGGACTCCTACCGGTCCAACCTTCTTGCCCTGTCGCTTGTCAGCCTGATTGTCGGGATGTTCCTCATCTACAACACC
>JAKCCY010000167.1 GCA_021838765.1 Nitrospirota bacterium | reverse complement strand
CCCACCTTGTCAACTTGTTTAAAGGAAAATGGATAATACAACCCCACTCATCCTGTGAAAACAACATAAAAACAGAATCTTATCTCCACCGCCATCAGAAATTTTGACTTATTTCCCAGCCTCCTAGTCTGCACCCCCAAAAGTAAAAATGGCCAAAAAGGCGGCAGAGATGGAGATTCTGCCTTTTTGACTCTGAAGAGTCTGACTGGACTCAGAGCTTCAGCGCTTTCTTTTTGAAGAGTGTGCGCTGGAAAGCTTTGTACATCGTGTCGATAAAGTTCTGCACCAGATCGTTGCTCTCACCTCTCAATTCGAACGACTTTCCTGAACTTGTTAAACTTTTGCAAAACAGATCAAGACAGCTGGTAATAGTGTAAAGTAATGTGTAAAATAAAATCAGTCCATCATATAACAATCGGAGGGAAAACAAATGACAAGTTCTTTGGGAGCCTGGAGCAACGCTCCTCTTGCCTATGTGCTGGCAGAGGTTCGCACAGAACTGGTTTCCAACATCAGGGATTATCAGGCAAAAATTGGGGGTCTCCTTCGAGAAGAGTATCCGCTCCAAAGACAGATGCATGTCACCCGATTGGTTGCAACCGAGAACCAGCTCGTGGTCGAAACTGGAAATAATGCGGCAATGGCATGGGAGTTTGCGACACCGGACAACAGGATTGCGGTCATTTTGCGAGCCAACGGAATCGTTTTGCACGCCACAACCTACACCGACTCCAAAAACTTTCTTTCGCGATTGCAAAGGGCCATCGATCTCGTGACAAAGGAAATACCGTCTCTGTACCTGAACCGGATGGGACTACGCTATATTGACTTCATTCTTCCCGGGAAAAACGAAGCACCGGAAAACTACGTCAACAGTCGTCTCAATCCAGACCTGGGGTTATCAACCAAAGCCGGTGGTACTGCCTCAACAACAAGTCTTGCGATCTATCCGGTGGAAAGTGGGAACTTGACATTTCGCTATATCCGCAGTACCGGGAAACCGGAACTTCCGCCGGATCTGAAAAATATTAACCTGAATCCGTCCGGTCCCATGATATTGCCCGTATCGGAGTCACAAATCACTGCTGTTCTTGATACCGATTGCGTTTTTACATGCCCGCCCGTCAAACTCGACTCCAATCGAATCAGGGAGCAGTTCGACCTTATGCACCGAGATGCTTCCAAAGCATTCAAAACAGCTATTACGGATCATGCCCGTAACGTATGGGGGGCAAAATGAGCTACGCCACTGACATGACCAGGGCTCAAGTCCGACAGACCAATGAGCAAACTGGTGCACGATATTTTTCAGCAGTCCCAGACAGCGCTAATCGTGAAGAAGGTAAACACTGTTGGGCAACTCTATGGAGTGAGGCGTTTCTAACTCAGCATTTCTCGATCCGGACACAGAACAGTGCCCCCCTCTTGGTATCTATTGCTATTGAGGGCCTCACAACTGCAATGACACAGGTTAACATCAACATCGAAGCCATGATGAGTTCTCTTGAAAAACTGTTTGGAAACTCCGCAACAGATCTGGCAAAAATACTCAGGGTTTCAAGACCAATGATCTACCACTACAGGAAAGGAATAGAACCATCGACAGAAAACAGGCGTCGTTTGCAAACTCTGGTCGATTTGGCAGGCGACTATCCCTTGGGTGTTACCCAACCACTTAAAAAACATCTCAGAACGCGCCAACCCGAGGGACGAACGTTACTGGATTTTCTGTCCGAT
The DNA here is from genome assembly GCA_021838765.1 of Nitrospirota bacterium. The sequence continues at coordinate 3,526 of JAKCCY010000167.1, read as the reverse complement.
GAAGAACTGAATACTGAAGCGTTGCGCCTGATGCTTCAACGGGTAGTTAAGAGTTCCGATGCAACCCTGCGAAATAGGTTGGCGCATGAACTGGCCCGACAAGAAAACAACAAGGAGAGAAAAGATATTCTCCGGGCTAGACATGCCGAAGGAAAACCCGTCTACATCGGTGATCCGGATACTCCAGGAAAACTCATTCAAGTCCGTCCTGACGGTCAGCGTATCCGGGGGCGCATGGTCAATCGGCAGTTCGTTCCGGATAGTGAATGATCGAGGAAATCCTATTAGATATTATAGCGGGGGATGCTCCAGTATTTCTCCTCATAGCAGGCCCCAATGGAGCAGGAAAGTCCACTTTCCGGGAAAAGAGGCTAAACCCGATAAGCTTCCCATGCATCGATCCTGACCAAGTCGGGAGAGAACTATTTTCACAACATCCGCAGACAAAGGAAGAAGCGCTGAGAGCAACCCAAGAAGCGACGGATCGGATCTATCGCTTCTTGGATCAATCCAGATCAGTCGCTCTTGAAACGGTCTTTTCAGACTCGCAAGGTCACAAACTTGCCTTGATTGACGAAGCTCACAGGAAAGGGTTTAAGACCGTCCTCATTTTCATCGGAGTCGATGCTCCCGAGATCAGTATTGCCCGCGTCATGGACCGGGTAGATCATGGGGGACACGATGTTCCGGATCATATCATCGAAAGTCGTTTTCCGAAATGCTTTGAAAATCTGAGGAAGGCCTTGCCAATTGTGGACCTTGCCATTTTTGTGGACAACACCGGCAGCTACGGCCTCATGGATTCACGTCACTATATCTTTGGATTCGCACGAAAAGGGGATCCTCCCGAACTTTCAACACCCCTCCCTCACTGGTTTATCAACTATCGTATATCCGACGCAATCCAGAATGATAACCCTTCCGACATCCGATAGCATTTAACATGTTCAACGCAGAATTCTCTCTCTTAGGCTCTTTCGCCAAGAGAGGGATGAATGCTTGCACCGTCCCATGTTTTACGTTAGAATACTATTATGCGTAAAAAGTTCAGGTATCGGCTGTATCCGACCCGCAAACAGGAAGCTCTCCTGAATCGACAATTGGAAGAGTGCCGCTGGCTCTACAACCATTTTCTGGAACACAGAAAGAACGCCTGGGAGTGGTACGGCGTTTCCCTATCCCATTACGGACAGCAGAATACCCTTCCGTCCCTGAAAAAGATCCGTCCCGCTCTTGAGACGGTCTATTCCCAAACGCTTCAGAACGTGGCGGTTCGCATCGATCTGGCGTTTCAGGCGTTCTTTCGCCGGGTCAAGAAGGGAGAAGATCCGGGCTATCCCCGGTTCAAGGGAAAGGGACAATACTCCTCTCTCACCTGGCCGCAGTGGAACAGCGGCTGCGACCTGACGGGGAAGGGCCTTCGCCTGTCCAAGGTCGGAGTTGTTCCCATCGTAATGGAATGGTTCGTGCAGCCTGGGGTGGGATACCGGCTTCCCATCGGGTATTCTTTTCCGGACAAAAAAGGGAGAGGCGCCGAAAACACCTCTCCCCCCAAATCCAAAACACCCTGTTCCATTATGTGAGGAGAACGCATGAAAGTCGAGACCCCGAAAAAAACGAAAAACAGTCCTGAATCTTCCCTTTCCCGCATTGGCGTGGACTTGTCGAAGAGCACCTTCCACGTCGTAGGACTCGATGCCGACGGAAAAAAGATCCTGCGCCGGAAGTTCAATCGGGAAGGATTCAAGGCGTGGCTGGCCCGCCCGGATCTTCCCCGGGTCATCGTGGCGATGGAAGCCTGCGGAGGAGCGCAGTGGTGGGGGACGCATTGCCAGTCTCTGGGGCATACGCCGATGCTGATTCCTCCGCATCATGTCAAGCCGTTCGCCACGTCCCAGAAAAACGACATAAATGATGCGGAAGCGATTGGAGAAGCGTCCCTTCGCCCGAAAACCACATCGGTCCCGGTCAAGACGCCCGAGCAGCAGGACCTTTCGATGCTGATTGCCGCCCGACAGGGAATGATCAAGGAACGGACGGCTCTGGCCGCCCGGATCCGGGCGTTTCTTCTCGAAAGAGGCGTTGCCCTTCCCCAGGGAATCTCGCATCTCGGGGAGCGGCTCTCGACGATTCTGGACGATGGGACGAATACGCTGACCCTTGTCACCCGAACGCTGATCCGGAAGCTTCAGAACTCGCTCCGTTGTCTTTCGGAGACGATCGAGGAACTCGAAACGATGATGGACACACTTGCGAAAACCGATGAGACGAGTCGGCGTCTTCAGACGATTCCAGGGATTGGACCGATGGTGTCAGCCTCCCTGGTCGCAGTCATCGGAAATCCGAAGCGCTTCAGGAACGGCCGTGACATGGCGGCCTTTCTGGGGCTCGTTCCCAGCCAGCATACCTCAGGAGACAAGATCCGCCTGGGAAGGATCACGAAACACGGGGATACAGGGCTTCGGAGCCTTCTCGTGGAGGGCGCACAGTCGGCGATCCGGGCCGCGGAAATGACCGGATCCGGGAAGATGAAGGACGGGAAGCTCCGAGCCTGGATCCTGGAGCTCAAGAAGCGCAAGGACACTCAGAACAAGGCCGCGGTGGCCCTGGCGAACAAGATGGTTCGCATGGCCTGGGCGATCTGGACAAAGGGCACGACCTACACGGCGGCCGCATGACAGGACCCGAAACAAGAACCGCCGGGAAGGCTCTTTTCCCCGCCTGCCAGAGAGATCCCGACGAATAAAGACATAAGGGATCCTGTCACGTTCAGAAAACGAAAGTGATTTTCCTCCCGCAATACGGTTGCAAAGGTCTGACGATGGCCGGAACGGACACCACCTGCCGAGAGCCCTGATGAGAGGGGCCGCAAGAGAGGCCGCATTTGTATTGTTTTTTTTTGGTGCACGGCAGGCGCGAATCATCCATCGTGGTCACGGAATGCGTTCCGAGAGTCCGGATATATTGGCGCGACCGATTCCTCCCAAAGGAGAATCGAGTTTATCGCTGGGTCAGTGTCAGGAGCTTTACGACGCGTTCTGTCGGAGAGAAGGCACAAAAAGAAGAAACCCCGTCAGAAGGGGTATTCGGAGAGGAGATTTATCCCGATCTCCAGAACAGGGAGCCGGAATCCCGCCCCAGGAGAAAAGCCCACGTGAGTTCTTGCAGAGAACTGGCTTTCGAAGCCGCCGTCGTTGTTGAACCACAAGGCCTTAAAAGAGATTAAAACCTCTTGACATTCTGCCCGAACCATATATTCTCCACCGCCCCGTAGAGGGCAAGATCAAGACCTGTCACATTCTCCGGACTTCTACCGGGAAATGGTGGGTGACTCTTTCCTGCGAGACTGTCCAGGAACACGTTTTCCCGTCCAGTCCTCTTTCGGTCGGGATCGATGTCGGGATCAAAACCTTTGCCACTCTTTCGGATGGAACGGAGATTGGAAATCCGAAGTTTCTGAAACAATCCGCAAAGCGACTGGCCCAGGCGCAAAGAAAATTGGAACTTCAGGAGAAAGGATCTCCTG
>JAKCCY010000166.1 GCA_021838765.1 Nitrospirota bacterium | reverse complement strand
CCTCGTTGGATCACGATACGGGAGAGTCCCGTGATCTCCGACAGGGCGGTCACGCCTCCATGACCCAGAACCTTGGCTTCCGTCGCCGCCCACAACCGGTGCATGCGCTCGTTCAGCGTCCAGCGGACGCTTCGTAGCGCGATCGAATCTCCTGTCTTTGGCCCTCTGTCATCTTCATGGTCCGATTGTATCATCGGGCGGGCGATGTGTTCAGTAATGTGAGATTGTGTTTTATGAAAACTCTCAAAATCACGAAAGAGATAACTTTATTGTATTACAAGCCCTAAGTATGTCGGTAAACTCATAACCTCTGAATAGCTACGAGGTTCAAATCCGACGATTTATACATGGCCAGACAAGATTAACCTCATTGAATTAGACACTCTATGATCACATCAGAGTAATTCTCTCAAGTCATGAGAACTCCCGGGAAGATGATGGGTAGTATGCGAAGGTCCTTCCTTATAGGATCACCAACAAATTAGAGGAGGCCTGATGAGGTCAAGACAGTTCTAATGGTACCGATACCGCCCGTCCGGAGTCCTCGACCGGACGATTATAGCCGGGGCCGAAGGGCCAGCGAGGCGCACGGGCCCCCCCTAGATTTTCGGCGTCACAAGCGGGCGGCGCAATGAAGGGAGAGGACGGAGAAGGGCGATTTGCTCACATTTCCATCCCTCCCCGCTCCGGCTCATATTCCCGCTCTCTTTCCCGTTCTCCTTCTCCAGGGGGGGGAGCCTCCATGCTCCAGCCTTCCGATTTCTCCTGAACTTCCTTCTCTCATCTCTCAGGCAGCGCTCACATGCACATCCACATGGATTCCCACTTTAGCAAGCATCTTCACCAGGGCATCAATGCTGAACTTCTGAATCTTCCCTTGAAGAAGGTCGTTTAAACGGGGCTGCGTGATTCCAAGCATTTTTGCCGCCTCTCTTTGGCTCAACTTCGATCTTTCGACAAACTTTTCAACTTCGATCATCAATCGGGACCGGATCATGAGATGTTCTGCCTCAGCCTCCGAAAATCCCAGATCCTTAAAAATATTCTCCGACCCCTCTTCCCATTCCGGATTCATGTCCGTCTCTCCTTTAAAACTATGTTCAATCTTTCCCGAGCCAACTCAAGATCCCGCTGGGGAGTCTTTTGGGTTTTCTTCACGAACGAGTGAAGGATATACAAAGCCTCCTCGAACTGTGCGACATAGATGATCCGATATTCGTTCTCCGCATGGATGCGAATCTCGCGGACACTAGGGCCAACCCCATGCAAGGGCTTCCAGTCTTTTGGATCGAATCCTTCCTGAAGGCGATAGATCTGGTATCCGGCTTCCCTTTGAGCCATTCTGGAAAAATGTTGCTGAAGATCTTTTTTCGAATTCCCGATCCAAATGACTCGCTTCATAGAGAAATGATATCAAAACCAATATCTAAGTCAATGGAGCCGAAATGGTAAAGAAGATTTTTCAGGTCCGTTCTAGTCTGAATAATCATGAGACACCTTGGGACAATTTTGGGACACTTTGGATAAAAAATCCTGTGTAAACAGAAAGTCACCATACATCACAAGATATTGACACTTAGGTTGAGTCCATATAATGCTGTAAATTCTAAATTGGCTTGAAATTGAAAAAGGCCACTGTCTTCCCCGAGAATGGGTGTTGTCCAGACAACCTATTCTCAACAAGGAGGAAGCACAATGGCCGACATTAACGTTACCCTGAATCCGGATCTTTTGCCAAATCTTCTGTCCGATGATGGCGAAGGAATGAAAAAGCTGGTCGAATCGGTGTTGAACCAGGTTCTGGAAGCCCAGATGGTCGAGCATCTGGGGGCGGATCGTCATGAACGCTCGAGCGATCGGACGGGCTATCGAAACGGATACCGGGAACGGCAACTGATGACCCGGGTGGGAACGCTGATCCTTCGAGTTCCCCAAACCCGGGACGGACATTTTTCGACCGATCTGTTCCGACGCTACCAGCGCTCTGAACAAGCCCTGGTTCTGGCGCTGATGGAGATGGTGGTCCAGGGAGTCTCGACCCGTAAGGTCACGCATATCACGGAAGAGTTGTGTGGCGCCCAGTTTTCGAAGTCCACAGTGAGTTCCCTGGCCACGGGTCTTTCGGCCCGGGTCAACCATTGGCGAAACCGGAGGCTTGCTGGTCCGTATCCCTTTCTTCTGCTGGATGCCCTGGTGATCCAGGTGAGAAAGGACGACAGCGTGGTTCCGGTCGCCGCCCTGATCGCGACGGGAATCTCGGAAGAAGGGCAACGGGAGATCCTGGGACTCACGTTGGGAGACAGCGAAAACGAGGCTTCTTGGGACGACATGCTGCGGGACCTCAAGAGCCGGGGACTGTGTGGGGTGGACCTGGTGGTCTCCGATGACCACAAAGGGCTCAAAAAAGCCGTTCAGAGACACTTTCAGGGAGTCCGCTGGCAACGATGCCAGGTGCACTTTCTCCGGAATATTCTGGGTCATGCGCCGGCCTCTCAACGAGGGTCCCTGGCACTGGCCCTGGGACGGCTGTTTCGGGCGGACACGAAAGAGGAAGCCCGAACCATAAAGAACGAGATTTTTGAGACCTTTGAGAAGAAAGCTCCCAAGTCGATGGAGTGTCTCGATGAAGGCTTTGAGGAATCGCTCACGATTTTGTCCTTTCCCCGGAAATATCGGGTCAGGCTCAGAAGCACGAACTCCCAGGAACGACTGAATGAAGAGGTCCGAAGACGGGAACGTGTGATCCGGATCTTCCCCAACGAAGACTCGGCGATCCGACTCATTGGAGCCCTTCTCTCGGAGTTCCACGAACAATGGAGCACAGGGAAGAAGTATTTCGACATGGCCGAATATCTGGAGTGGAAGAAGCAGGAACCTCTCAAAACCCCTTCTCTCCTTTCGGTCGTCGAATAATTGATGAATTCCATTTCTCGGGAAGAAAATTTACAGCAACTTTTGGACTTGACCGACACTTATGGATTGTCAAAAAATTTCCTGTGATAAATCAGCTTACTAATCGGACCTAAAATCACTCGGCCGCAAGCCCATACCGCTTCGATCCCGCTCTCCGGCACCAATAATCAAGCCAATTATGAAGATCCTTTCCCCTTCCCTTTGACTTATGGGGACACTCAACTCCAAAAGATGTCCCGAATAATCAGTAGGAAAAAATCGCGACCTTTGAAAAACGGGAATAGACAGAGTGGCGAGTAAAGATCCGGCATAGGGAATGGCCATTTCCAACGAAGACGCAGTCAACCTTGGACCGGGCAATCTTTCGAGACTCAAAAGAAGCCGAACTGACCAGACTGACGGAACCCCTGTGGATCAATATTTTGAAAAAGTCCTCTTTCATAAACGTAGTCACTCCAGGGAAAAGAACTACCTCGAGTGCTGGAGCTTATTCCTCACGCTCTCTTTCCTCGATTTTCCCCAAAGATATCTCCCAATACCACAAGGAACACCGGAAGGCTGTTTCATCCGGATTTTCCAATCAGGAAACAGAATCCTTTCTGACTTGCTTCCGGGCGAAGGTTAGGTCATCAAAAGATTCGGGCGGGACCGAAGGGTTACCCCGATACGAACTAAAAAAGCGGGTCCCCTGCAGAGGAGACCCGCTTTCTCAGAATCCAGAGAGCGGCATTTACGACGCGATCCGAATCTCCTTCTTTTTCCTGATAGCAATGATTCCCAAGACGCCCAGACCGGATCCGAACAAAAGCCATGTGGAGGGTTCGGGCGTCGGAGATACATCGAGGGTTTGCCCATTGCCCAGCACTGTTCCGTTCAGTCCGGGCAGAAGGATGAATGGAGAGCTATTTGGAGGGTAATCATTGAAGTTGAGGTTGTCGAGCGGGATTTGAGTATTACTCACAAAATACTGAACGTCGGAGAGTGTTAGGCTCTGGGCCGAACCGTTCGTGACTTGAAAAGAGAGTGGCCCGACAAAAGGAAGCTCCTCCCAGACCCCGCCGGTTGTGCTAGTTCCTGTAATCGTTTCATTGAGATAAATGATGGCCCAAGGATCGGGCAAGTTGGAATTGCCCCCGTTCAGACGACTGATGGTCGCGGCCGGTAGGTTCTGAATGTCCGATCCGTTTAAACTCCAGAATTCATTACTGAGAACCAAGGGAGTTGCGGGCTGGAGTCCGGCATCAAGCCCAAAGTGGGGGTCGAGGGTGTTTCCGAAGGGATAGGCAAATCCGTTGCTTCCCGAAAATGTCACCGTAGTGGTGTTGGAGGAGGCGCTGTAGCTGACTTTGATAGGGTTCGGGTTAAGGAAAGCATCAGTATAATTGGAAAGAGGCTGTGCTGGAATGACCGAGGTGACGTTTCCCTGAAAGACCATCTCGAAATTGTTGGGAGTGGCTCCTCCGGAAGGAAGAGGGTCAAACTGGTTGAAAAGGTCATCAGCGGTTCCTCCCTGGACGGGAGTCAGATTGAGCGTCTGCGTCTCCCCGCAATTGATGCAAATAGTTGCCTGAGCATAGCTTTTGGGCAGTAGAAATGTACCGAGAAGCCCCATAGTCAGAAGCAAGTATTTCAAATAATCCTTACGAATATTCGTTTTGAGCATTGGGGGACTACCAATAAGTGTTAGATTGCTGGGACACTGACCCCACTTAAACCATTTCATTTTCATAACCTCTTTGAGGGATCAGGGTGAAGGCGGGGAATCTCTATGCCAAATGGCCAATTTTGTAATTGGCGCACGGAAGAGTGCAATTTTCTTACCAGAGAAAAATCGTTCGACTTGGGGGGATGAATAGATAATATTTTTACATATTTATCATTGTATTAATAGATCTTATGAAATCCGATGATCTTCTTAACGGATCAATTGAGTATTAAAAACCATGACACATGTCAAATTTTCTGACAATTTTAACCTCAGAGATCCTTAGGATGGAGAGAAGAGACCTTACCCCAACCCAAGAATGAATGTTATTCCTTGCAGGTTAGAGGAATGGTTAAGCCGGATTGTCTGGGCAGCCGAAGCTGCCCACAGGATGGCAAATACCCCTCATATACCCATCTTTATGGTTTTTCAAGAGTTTCTATCTTGGGTTCGTCCGAATGTCGGAAGAAGGTTCCTGATTTCCCCTTTCCCTTAGTCATAGAGAGGGGAAACAATATAGCAGAGCCATTTCAGAAGGATTGTCTTTGCCTGTTAAAACCCATCAGACCATATCAAAGAGCAGTATCTCAGCATCAGGTAGCCCTTTTAAGGAAATCAGCCCTTCATTCAGAATTTTGCCACCATC
>JAKCCY010000165.1 GCA_021838765.1 Nitrospirota bacterium | reverse complement strand
AAGTCTACCCTGTGCAAACATGGACCTTTGAAACAAGGACCGATGCGGAAGCCTGGACCAAGATCACCGAGTCAGAGATGGTCCGGGGCGTGTTCATCTCCCGGAAAGGAGCAGAAAACACATCGTTGGCCGAAGCTCTTGAGCGGTACGAACGGAAGAATGAGACCAAAGATGTCTGATCGGAAAACGGCGAGAAAATGTGACCGCTGAGCGATGGGGTGGCGAAGGTGCAAAGGAACCATCGAATTTTCCGGGAGGATTGTGATACATTTGGGATGAAAATATGGGATTAGCGATTGTTATCAAACCTTATATTGTCGCCCTGGAGTAGACCATGATCAGAAAAATGCGGCTTGAGCATTTCATGAGCATAAAAGAAGCCTCTCTGAATCTTGGGATGACGAATGTTCTTGTCGGTCCCAACATGTCGGGCAAAAGCAATCTGATCCAAGGACTCATGTTCCTGACCGAAACTGCTGCATTTGGCCTTCACCAAGCATTGAGCAATCGAGGAGGCTTTCCGGAAGTTATCTGGAAGGGCTCAAATGCCAACGATATTGCTTTTGGGTTAACGATTGAAGCTCCATCCTTCGGGGAGACCGCCAAAGCAAAGCGGTTCGAATACGAACTCGTCATTAATGGGAATCCCTTGGATCCCGCCGGATATGCGAGCGTCCAGCACGAAAAGTTGTGGATCTTGACCCAAGAGGAAGAAAAGATTCCTCTGATCGACATAGAGAACGCGAAGGGGGACTTCCGTTTTACAAATGGCAAAGTCATTTCCGAGATCTCCGGATCCTCCTATGCCCCTCTTGGGTACAGCATTCCAGGATGGGAAGGAATGGAGTTCAAGAACTATCTTCTTTCCTGTCGGTATTACAATTTGCTGCCTTCCGCCATGAAGGCCATCAATCCGGCCCAATCCCAAAAGTACCTGATTTCGAATGGCAGCAACTTCTCGAGCTGGCTGATGACGCTCCAAACGGCCTATCCGGAAGAGTTCCGAAGATTCAAGAAAGTCACTACGGACGTCTTCCCGGACTTGGAAGAGATTATGGCCCCACCCACCCAATTCGGGACAACGTATGTTTCGACTAAAGAAAAAAATCTTATCAGGAATGTCCCTCTTGCGCGCATGTCGGATGGAGAGGTCGTTTTCATGGCATTGCTGTCCTTATTGTTTGCACCTGCCGATCTTGGTGCCCCCCTTCATTGCTTCGAAGAACCGGAAACCCATCTGCATCCGAGACTGATCGAAATTCTGATGGAGATTCTTCACCAACATCAGGCCGAAGGAAAGGAACGCCAGTTCGCTCAAATTTTTATCGCGACACATTCCCTTCATTTGATCGACAATTGCCATCTTTCCGATCTCATTTTTGTTGAAAAGAAAAATGGATCGTCAACCTATACAAAACCCGAAACGAAGAAAGGCTTACGCGAACTGATCGAAAGCGACGAATTGGGATTGGGAGATCTCTGGTATTCCGGCGCTCTGAAATCGGTTTGACGGTTCATGGCGGCCTATGGATTGATCGTCGAAGGTGTGTACGACAAGGAAATTCTGGAAGAATTTATCCTGAAATATTCAAACGACAGAACCGAACAATCGGATGTATCGATCGAAACACGGATCTGCGGTGGAGGATCGAAAGTCTTCAAACAATTCCCGGGATTTCTGAAGGAGTTTCAATTCAGCTATCCGGAAATCAGGAAAGTGTTCGTAGTCATGGACAGTGATGGAAAAAATCCGGATGTACTGGAAAAACAGTTTCGAGGGAAAATTACAGGATGGGAATTCCCGTTTACAGTCGAATTCTCTTTCATAGTCCATGAGGTCGAAGCTTGGCTCCTCTTCGATGAAGCCGTACTGTCAAGAATCACAGGACGAAAAGTCCGAAAGATCCATTCTCCTCAGGAATTGAAAGATCCCAAAACAAAGTTAGTCCAAATCTTAAGTGAAGGAAAAATCGATTACACTCCTGCATTGGCGAGACGAATCGTTAGCGCTATGGACCTCGACAAACTGAAGATTGGATCTGAAGTATTCAGTCAATTTTGTCAAGTGATCCGATTTTGAAAACGGACGATTAGTCCACTGAGACCAGAAATTCAAAATTTAAAATTTAATTTTACTTCAACAACTTAGATTTACGATTAAAAAGTGGTGGACAACGCCTGAAATTTCAGGCATTTTGTGGGGCATGGATGTCCTTCGGATTCCGAACCCTGCTCCGAACACCCCTCCCAGCAAGGCCCAAGGCCTTGTCGACAGGATTTCCGCCGGTTTCCGGGACCTTCAGGATTCCAGAAAGCCCGGGAACAATACGAAGTATTCGATGCACGATGCCGCCTGCTCGGCATTTTCGGTGTTCTTCACCCAGCGTCCCTCCTTTCTCTCGTTCCAGCGGACCCTGGAGCGAACGACCGGCCGCAGCAACGTGCACTCTCTCTTCGGCGTCCATCACGTTCCCACGGATGTCCAGATCCGGAACGTTCTTGATTCGGTCTCTCCTGCGGAGATCGCGCCTCTCATCAAGGCCGTGGGAGACAAACTGAAGGACGAGGGAAGACTGGAGCGCTACTGGGTTCTTTTCGGAACAATTCCCCTGGCGATGGACGGCACCGACATCTACTCCTCGGAGAGTCGAATTCATTGCCCTTCCTGCCACGTGACCCACCATTCGGACGGAGGCGTTCTTTATCGACACATCGCCATGACTCCGGCTCTGGTCGCTCCCGGAGAGCCCCGGGTCGTGGCGCTTCCTCCGGAGTTCGTCGTTCCCCAGGATGGTCACGCCAAACAGGATCGCGAGATGGCCGCAGGCACCCGCTGGATCGACCGGTGGGGATCCCACTATGCGCCATGGGGCCTCACCCTCCTGGGAGACGCCCTCTACAGCAACCAGCCGTACTGCCAGAAGGCGCTCGCTGCCGGTTTCCATGTCCTTTTGGTCTGCAAGCCCTCCTCCCATCCCACCACGTACGAGTGGGTCGAGGACTTCGCCCGCTCCGGCCAGCTCGGGACCCGGGTGGTCGAAAAAACCCGGGGAAAGAAGAAGATCGTTCGGGAGACATTCTCCTACCGCTTCATGGAGAATCTTCCGCTCCGAAACTCGGACGATGCGCTCCCCCTGAACTGGCTTGAGCTGACGGTGACCGACGAGTCCGGAAAGATTCTCTACAAGAATGCCTGAATCACCGATCATCCGGTCTCGGAGGAGACGGTGGAGACCTTGGCCGAGGTCGGGCGAGCCCGCTGGAAGATCGAGAACGAGCATATCCAGACCTTAAAGCTCGGCGGCTACCGCCTCGAGCATAATTTTGGTCATGGGAAGCGTCACCTCTCCAATCTCCTGGCCTCCCTGAACATCCTGGCCTTCCTGAACATCCTGGCCTTCCTCCTGCACACCGCCTTCGAATTCCTCGACGACCGCTACCGCACCCTCCGCTTCCGTTACGGCTCGCGAGTCGCTTTCTTCCAGGAGTTTTCCACTCTTTTGAATTGGGCCCTCTTCGCAAGTTGGGACCACCTCATCGACGTCATGTTCGGAAAACTCCGGGTCGATACCGGGTAGTTCCGTCCCAGCGCTCCAGGACTCTTTTCTCTCCGTATCCTCGCGCGTGGCTCCGACGTGGCGCGACCGATACGTTCGGCGCCTCTCGCCAATGCCAAGGGGACGGGAACACGAGACGGTCCTGCCCACGGAAACGGACTTCCGGAGATGTTCGCCCCCCCACTGCGCCTTCGCCCCCTCCCTTCCTGCCGGTTGCAACCCAGCGATTCTGACAAAACGGGGAGATTCTTTTCGGAGTACGTGCGGGTCGGGCCCAAATTTTGAATTGATGCCACTGAGACTGAAATCTTTTGATTCATCGTTATTTCTCAGAACACATCAGATCATTGAATATAAAGACGAATCGAGACAAGTCCCCATCAGGAAAGCGATCATTTTTCGAACTTAAAATCATCCCTCGACCGCAAGGCCATACCGGTTCGATCCCGGTCTCCGGCACCAAGCAATACAAACACTTTATAGTCATATCCCAAAAATCTCTTCAAATATTCTATGGAATTAGGTGCATCTTTGTTGCAACGGGCTACCAGATATTCCAGAAAAATATCTGGAGGGGAAATGAGCATTGATCAAGAGGCATTCATCCCACTCTTGGCAAAGAACGCCTAAGAGGGGGTATGCTGCCTTGAGTACTGATAAAAGGGGAAGCGTTTTCAGACCGTCGTCCGGGTTAAAAGGCACGAAACCCCATTTCAATACGAAGGCCCTGGCCGAAGATTGGAGCGCTCGGCACCGAATTCTCCCGAAACGATCCCGGGAGCATGGAGGATTTCATAACCCAAGTCGCAAAACCAAGCGAGGACGATTTCTTCGACGTCAGATTCGCTGAGAACTGGCGACATGGGCTTGTCCCTTGAAATGGGAGTCTGACTTCGATGATGGGTCGGAGTCGTTTCCTCTTCCGTGTTATTCGAACAGTTCGGAATGCGTTCCCGCGCGAACAAACACAACCACGCCAACCTTCCCGGCGATATCGAGTTTGTACACAAGCAGAAAGTCTCCCCCGATATGGCATTCGCGGTGACCACCCCAGCCACCTTCCAAGACATGGTCGCGCCATTCGGGTCCCAGCGGGCCCATGTTGTCGATCAACAACAACATGGCCTCTTTGAGCCGGTTCATGTCGTACCGGCCGGAGCGGGACAGACGCTCCCAGTCCTTTATAAAGTCTTTAGTGAAGTCTGACAACCGGGGAATGGTTGTCCGTTTACTGTCCGGCGTTCTTTTCAAGATCACCGATCAGTTCTGAACCATTTTGATAGCGAGCGCGCTTCAAGTGGATAATCTCGTCCGCTTCTTCCATGGCGCGACGGGTGGTAGCATTAGGCACCTTGAGGGCAAAGGGAAATTGTTTCTCGGCAACGACACGCGTAAGAAATACCCGCACTGCATCGGAAACAGACAGACCCATATCTCCAAGGGTTTCCGTTGCTTCTTTCTTAATTCGTTCGTCGATTCGAATATGAATCATAGTGCTAGTAGCCATGATGGTGTCCTCCTTATCATGAGATACATTGTAACTCAAAAATAGAGGTCGGTAAAGTTCATTCATTTCTAATGGGGATTTTTTCTCCCGCACAATCTTGCCTTGCCTAATAATCTCCCTGAACGTCTCAACTTATTGTCGACCAATCGACCACGTCCGCTTTGTAAGGGATATTGGATTCGCTAAAGGCATCCCTCAATGCTGC
>JAKCCY010000164.1 GCA_021838765.1 Nitrospirota bacterium | reverse complement strand
CGAGATGGAGACCCCCACCGATGAAAGGGCCCGGCAGATTGCAGCAATCCTGTCTGACTCCTTGACCCGCAATTCGGCGGCGTTCCTGATCAGTGTTCGGCCACTTGCGAATGAGGCGGCAACCGCCAGGACAGGGATTTCATCGATCGCCTGTGGTATCAGTTCCGTGGGGACGTCAATGCCATGAAGGGAACTTGACTGTATATGGACGGTTCCGACCGGCTCCCCATCGGTGCTGGTGGGAGTGGCATCGATCTTTCCTCCCATCATCTGCAGGATCCTGATGATGGCGGTTCTTGTGGGGTTTAACCCGACTCCTTCGATCGTCAGATCCGCTTTTGGTGTGATCAGCGCCAGGACCATGAAGAACGCAGCCGAGGACAAGTCTCCAGGAACGGTAAAGTCCAGCGGGGAGAGTTTCCCCGGATAAACAGTTCGTTCCTTTTCTCCGACAACAACTGTTGCTCCGAACATCGGAAGCATCTTTTCCGTATGATCCCTTGTTGCAACCGTTTCAATAACGGTTGTCGGTCCTTCGGCGGAAAGACCTGCAAAAAGAATGGCCGATTTGACCTGTGCACTTTTTTTCTCGTTCTGGAAACGGATCGGAGAAAGCTTCGTTCCCCTGATGGCCAGAGGGAGGCGTTTCCCGTTTGCGACTCCGTCAATTCTGGCTCCCATCAAGGAGAGGGGTTCGGTGACCCGGCCCATGGGGCGGCTTCTGAGGCTCTCGTCTCCTGTGAGAATGCTGTGAAAGGAGGATCCTGCAAGAATCCCCAGAAGGAGTCTGACCGCTGTTCCGGAGTTTCCGAGGTCCAGAATGTTTTGAGGCTCCAGCAGATCCTGGGCTCCCGGGCTTGTCACCCTGACATGATGGTCGGCGATTCGTTCAGTCTTGACCCCCATCATGGAAAAGGCCAAAAGAGTGCCCAGACAGTCGGAAGAGGGGAGAAATCCGCGGATTTCGCTTGTTCCCTTTGCCAGGGAGGCCATCATGACCGCACGGTGGGAGATCGATTTGTCGCCGGGAACCCTGATTCGGCCGGAGGTCCCCTTCGAAGGAGTGACCCGGTAGAATCCGTTCCCGTCGCCTCCTGAATGTTCATTAATGGGCATCGGAGTCCTTTTTTTCTTTTTTGGCACGTTTTTTGGCGGACTGATGGTGTTTCTGGACGGAGACGATCCTGTCGGTGATCTCTTCGTTTTTGCCCGAGACAAGCTGATTTCTCCATGAGTCCAGTATTTCGATCAGCTGGGAGAGATCCTGAAGAAGGGACTTTTTATTGGATGAGAGGATTTCCCCCCAGAGTCCGGCATGGCTATGGGAGATGCGGGTCATATCCGTCAATGCTCCACCCTTTTGCTCCTCCCAGTTGAAATGGGGCATGTCGCTCCTGTCTTCCGCTTTGTTCAGAAGCTCCAGAACGGCATAGGAAACAATATGGGGCAGGTGGCTGATGAGGGACAATATCTGGTCATGTTCCGACGGATTGACCGAAAATGCGCTGCGGCAACCGAGACCAAGCCAGAAGTTTTCCCAGTCTCCATCAACCGGAGGTTTTTTTTTTGAAAAGGGGACAAGGAAGGTTGTGCGTCCGTCGAACAAATTGGCGCGGGCGCCCTGGGCTCCGGACTCCTCCCGGCCTGCCATCGGATGGGAGCTTGTATAGCCGGGGAAACTGGAGCTGAGATCCTTTTGGAAGCCCTGATAGATCGGGCCCTTGACCGATGAGATGTCTGTGACGGGAATGCCCGGAACCAATGATGCAATCTCTTTTAAAATGGAGACGATCGAGGAGGGCGGGGATGCGACGATCACCCTTTCCGCTCCCCGAACGGCTTCCTTGTTGTTTGTGGTAAAACGGTCTATATAGCCTTTTTCAAGCGCAATCCTGCCATCATTGGGCGAGATCGACGAACCGACGATCATCGTATCGGGAAAGGATCGCTTCTGGGCCGCCGCAATGGAGGCCCCCATCAGTCCCACTCCCAGTATGGCCAGTTGCCGGCACTCCCGCGCCGGCTTCATCAGGCGATAAACCTGTCAACAGCAGAGGCGACCTTGCGGCATTCCCTCATCAATCGCTCAAAGTTTTCGGGGGTCAGGGACTCCTCACCGTCGGAGAAGGCTTCTTCCGGATTATTATGAACTTCGATCATCAGTGCGTCGGCACCCGCGGCAATCCCTGCCCTGGCCATGGGAATGACAAGATCCCAGCGTCCGGTTCCGTGGCTCGGGTCAACAAGAACAGGAAGATGCGTCAGGCTTTTCAGCACGGGAACTGCGTTGAGGTCGAGGGTATTTCTTGTCATGGTTTCAAATGTCCGGATACCTCTTTCGCACAGGATGATTTCATGGTTCCCCTGTGAGGCGATGTATTCCGCCGCCATCAAAAACTCTTTGATCGTTGCGGAAAGCCCCCGTTTCAGGAGAACCGGTTTCCTGGCGCGTCCCACATCGGAAAGAAGCCGAAAATTCTGCATGTTCCTGGCTCCGATCTGAATGATATCGGTGTGCTCCTCAACCATGGGAAGATCTCTCGGGTCCATGAGTTCCGTGATGACGAGGAGACCGGTTCTTTCTCGCGCCTTGGAGAGGTGCTTGAGTCCCGTTTCTCCGAGTCCCTGGAAGGTATAGGGGGATGTTCGGGGCTTGAATGCGCCTCCCCGCAGGATCTTGGCGCCTGACTCCTTCACCCGTTCGGCGACGTAGAGAAGTTGTTCGTCGGATTCCACGGCACAGGGACCTGCCATGACCTGGATCTCTTCCCCGCCGATGGTCACTCCGTTTGCAAAGCGGATGACGGTGTTTTCTTTCTTGAATTCACGGCTGACAAGCTTGAAGGGCTGAAGGATCTTGTGAACGGTTTCCACGCCCGGGAAGATGGCGAGGGGGAGCTCAGCGAGGACCCTGTCGTCTCCGATGGCGCCGATGATGGTTCGTTCCGAACCCTTTGAGATATGGACGGCCAGGCCCTTTTCCTTCAGTTTTTCGGTAATGTGAGCGATATCTGCCTGGGTTGCTTCCGGTTTCAGTACGATAATCATGGAATTCTCCTGAGTTCTTTGGATGATACTGTGTATTCCGCCCGACATCGTCCATGTGTCGACTGGTATTTCTGGTTCCTGCCATTCATTTTTTCGGATGCGTTCCGTCCTGTTGTACCGGATGCCATCCCCTGGATACCCACGCTGTTTGCGCCCGGAAGATCGCCGGTTACGATGGCTTGTCCTGCAGCGGATATGATCCGAGTATCCTAACATAGGGACAAAGCGTCTGTAACTTTGTCAAAAGCGCCCGGATGTTTTCGTCGGCCTGGTGTCCCTCGATATCCATGAAGAAAACATAGTCCCATGCCTTTTTTCTGGAGGGACGGCTTTCAAGGCGGGTCAGGTTGATTCCCTCTCTGGCGATCAGGGAGAGAATCTCCGAAAGAGCGCCCACCCGGTCAAGAATGGAGACCATGATGGATGTCTGGTCTTTTCTGGTTTTTCCGGGATCGATGGTCCCGATGACCAGAAATCGGGTCTGGTTGTCGGGATAGTCTTCAATATGGCGGGACAGGATGGGAATATTGTAGACCTCTGCCGCCATTTCTCCCGCGATGGCGGCGGAGTGGGGATCCTCCAGAGCCATTTCGACGGCTTTTGTATTGCTGGTGGTTTCCCCTGTCGATGCTTCCGGGAGGGCGTTTGCAAGGTATGTTCTGCATTGGGCCAGCGCCTGCGGGTGGGCATAGACCGTCCGGATCTCCTTTGCAGATGGTGCCCGGGTCAGGAGGCAATGGTGGATCGGAAGGATGATTTCCCCGCAGATTCTGAGATCGGATTCGATGAGCGTGTCAAGGGTGTTGTTGACCATTCCCTCCGTCGAGTTTTCTATCGGAACGACCCCGTAGAGGGCCTCCCCGCTCTCAACCGCCCGGAACACCTCCCTGACCGTTGCGGCAGGGACATGTTTCAGTGAGTGTCCGAAATGCTTCAACGCCGCCTGGTGGGTATAGGTTGCCGGAGGCCCCATGTAGGAGATGACCACGGGTTCTTCAAGGGAGAGGCATGCGGACAGGATTTCGCGAAAGATCGTGCGGATCGATTCCTTGGGGAAGGGGGCCGAGTCAATGTCGCTGATACGGTCGATAATCTCCCGCTCTCTTGCTACGACGTGAAAAGGCAGTGCACGGGCTTTCTTGTAGTCTCCGACCCTGGCGGCCAGCGCAGCACGATCTTTTAAAAGTCCGACAATTTTGGTATCGATTGCGTCGATGGCTATTCTCAGGTTCCCCAGGTCTTCATTCATGTTGTTGACTCCGGTCTCCTTATTGTTTTTTCAGGATGAGAGGGATTCGAGAATGTCATCTGAAATATCAAAATTTGCATAGACGTGCTGGACGTCGTCATGATCTTCCAGCATTTCCATGAGACGCATCATGGTTTGGGCGTCCTTGCCTTCAAGAGGGACCGTCGTCTGGGGAATCATTGTGACTTCGGCAAAGGATGGCGTTATTTTTTTGGACTGAATGACTTCAAGCACATGAGAAAAGTCATGGGGAGTCGTCAGAAGCTCATAGACATCGGCATGAGTCAGGACATCGTCGGCGCCTGCTTCAAGGGCGAGGTCCATGACCTGATCTTCAGGAAGAGCGGTCTTTTCGATCGTGATCAGCCCCTTGCTGTCGAACATCCATGATACGCATCCGTTTTCACCGAGCGCTCCCCCATTTTTGGAGAAGATGGTCCGAAGCTCCGGAACGGTCCTGTTTTTATTGTCGGTCATGACCTTGAGTATGATGGCAACGCCTTTGGGCCCATGTCCCTCGAACTGGTACTCTTCATACTGGGCTCCAGGGATTTCTCCTGTGCCCCGCTGGATCGCCTTCTTGATGTTGTCATGAGGCATGTTGTCTTCCCTGGCCTTCAAAATGGCTGTCCTGAGACGGGGGTTCCCGTCAGGATCTCCGCCGCCGATCCTGGCCGCGACGGCAATCTCTTTTGCGTGCCGGGTGAAGATCTTGCCCCGTTTTGAGTCTATGATCGCTTTTTTGTGTTTGGTGGTAGCCCATTTCGAGTGACCGGACAAGGTCATCCCCCCTTCAAGAAGTTTGGCTTGCAAGACCAGTCTGGTTTTTGCCTGTCCCGATTGTTGATCAGAAATTCACCTGATAACTGAAGCCGGATATTTTTGGAATCGTAACATAATGGCCGGATTGGGGGCAAAAACCTTTTTTCTTCACGCCGTAAAAAATAGCGATAAAACTTTGGAAAATCTAATAAGGGGAGTTCGTTTTGGGGAAGATGGGG
>JAKCCY010000001.1 GCA_021838765.1 Nitrospirota bacterium | reverse complement strand
TATTCCCAAAAACATGATTGTCGGAGTCGAAGCACTGGTCCGCTGGAAAAAGCCCTCAGGCGAAATCGTCCCGCCCATTGATTTCATTCCACTGGCCGAGGAAACCGGACTGATCATTCCTCTTGGGGAATGGATCCTCGAGGAGGTCATCAACACCGCTTCCAGATGGCACAGGGATGGACGACCGAGACTCCGGGTGGCGATGAATGTTTCGATACGGCAGTTCTGGAACCAGCAATTCTGGGATCTGTTTGACAGGAAATTGCAGGAACACCCGGATCTTTCAAGCTGGATCACGATAGAGCTGACGGAAAGCCTCTTGATGAAAGACCCGGCCAGAGCCAGGGAACGGCTGATGGATATCCGGAATCAGGGGGTCAAGATCGCCATCGACGATTTCGGAACCGGATATTCATCACTGTCCTACCTGACCAGACTCCCCGTCGATATCCTGAAGGTCCCCCAGGAGTTCGTCCTTCAAATGAAAAACAGCTCCCTTGACCTGTCGATGGTCAAAACCATCATCCAGATGGCCAAGAGCCTCTCTCTTCACCTTGTGGGAGAAGGGGCCGAAACCAAATCGGAAGTGGACATCCTCACCGATCTTGAATGCATGGTCCTTCAGGGATATGCCATCTCGCGTCCACTGCCTCTTGAACAGATGGAAGCCTTCATGGACAGGGATATCGAACTTTTCAGGGAATAAATTCCAGCCACCGCCACTCTCCCTCCTATGCGTCACACAGACTCCAAAGATCCTCCCCCCTGAACCTTTCCACCAAGGGAAATGGAACGGGACAGGAAATGCGCGCCTCCCACAAACAGCAGGGATCCGATCACATCGGAGCTCCAGTGCCAACCGATCGCATTCACCCCGACAGCAATGATCGAGGACCATATCGCAACATATGCGAGTGTCCGGGGTCCGTCCTTTTTCCCGTAAAGCCACAGGGCAACCAGGGAGAGGAGCATAAATGCCCGGAGTGTATGGCCAGAAGGGTATGAATAGGGTGTCCTGATGCTGATGACAGGATGGAGATAGGCATCGAGGGGGTCTCTGGAAAGAAACGGAAGGGGCTGGAAAAGAACGCGCTTCATGACATGCTCCAGGATGCTTCCCGCCAAAAAGAATCCCGTCAGCACAAATGCCGTCAGAGTCTTGTCGCCCATTCCGGATTTTTTCCCGCGGATGATCCAAACGAGAATGACGATCCAGATGGGCAGCGAAAATTCGACATTGCCCGTGCGGCAAACCAGACCAAAAAACCAGGCCATGAATTCCGGCATCCTGTCGTGAAACGCTCTGGCAACTGCCAGATCCATCGGCCTTAGAATCCCCTTGTCAACAAGGGCGGACCAGACGGCAAAAAGCGCCAGAAAAAGAGCCCCCCGCATCAGATATCGCCGGTCGAGGGAGTATCTCAATGAGACTCCAGCCACCAGGGAATGGGGCTCACCGATCCATTTTTCAGATGACGGCGAGATATGTCCCGAACCACAAAATAGGCTTTTTCAAACACTTTTGTCCGGAACTTGACCGGAGGACCCGCACCAGGATTGCAGTCTTCAGGATCGGTCAGAACCCAGCACACCCGGCACAGAAGAGGACGGTCCTCATAGATGGAGCAGAGATTTCCCTCTCCCAGAAAGGGACAGGGGAGATTCTCCTTCTCCCAGTCTTCACAAGTCGCCAAAAGGCCTTCAAATGTTGAAAGATCCGCAGGAGGACTGGTCTTTGCGGCCAGTTCCTTCAACCTGGCATTTCGATCCCGGACAATCTCCATCCAGCTCTCTTTCCTGTCCTCTGGCTCGACAGAAAGCCGATCGATCATCAGGGCTGCCTCAACGCTGGAGGTCGACACCATCACCCTGCAGCATGCCGAGCATCCCGCATTGCAGGACATGCCGGAGGCAATCTGGCTGCCGAGTTCATCGACCAGAGCATAGATCGACCGTAAAGCCTTTTTGGCCCATTCGGGATTTTCCGGCAAGCGACTCCCCTCATTCTCGATCGACTCAAGCCGGGCAATCATCTCCTCCATGAGCGCAAAAGGGGGATGGAACTCCTCCCTCCGATAATTCATGAAGACAGGGTGGCCGATCTGAAGCGTTGGCCCTTCCTCCCAGAATTTCGGATCAGCACCTGTTTCTTCCGGATGTTCACTCATTGGGTTTTCCCTTTACGGCATCCTTCAATGGCCCTTTGGCATTCAAGAAAGGGGTCCTGGACAGAAGGTCCGCCTTTTCTCCAAGGGTGGACAGATCCATCGCCCTGACCTCCCCTTTCCTGTCCGCAAAGAAAATCATTGAACCGATCAATGAGAGTGAACGGGGGCCAAGAGGAGATTTTCCCTTCCATTCATGGACCTTTTGACCACTTTTTCGATCAATGGCGACAATATGGCCAGAAGGCAGCGGAACGAACAGGAGACGTCCGACAGCGGTCCCCCCTGTATGAGGGGATCCCCCGATATGACTTTTCCAGAGGAGTTGACCACTATCCGAAACGGCCAGAAGATCGCCCTTCTCGGGAAGGGGGACATACAGGACCCCGTCCGCATCCACCAGGGTCAGCATCTCTTCAGGAATATCCTTCGATGAATCCGAAAGGGAAAGTGTCCACAAAATCCTTCCTGTTACGGGATCAAGGGAAACAAGCACCATTGCCCCGGAATCCTTTTTCCGGAAAACGGTGGCCATGCCCTCGCCGGTCAATACCGGATCACCAATGAAAAATCGGTCATAGGTTGTTGTGTTGGACAGGGCAAAGCGCCAATCGGTCTTCAATGGGGATTTGGTCACCCGGTCGATCATCGGCGGATTTTCCTGAGCCAGATAGATCGCATCGGAGCTGTCGAGAGGAGATGCCCACCCGAACGAACCATCCGAAACCGGCAGGTCCACAACAATGTGGCCATCCTGACGGGACAGGAAAAGCAGATGTCCCGATCCTGTCGCCAGGGCAATCGTATGTGGCTCCAGAAGGGGACTTCCGAGAACGGCTCCTGAAATCTTTTGTGTCCATAGGATCCGACCTGATCTTTGAGACAGTGCCCAGACCCTCTCTGAACCATCCCCCCTCAACAGATGTCTTGTCCGGGTATACAAAAGCAGATGGTCAAGTGTTATGGATGGACTCGATGAAACAACATAGAGGATCCTTTTCGAAAGGATCATCGGGGCATGCACAGGGGCTTCAAGCCGGACATGCCAGAGAGAACGTCCGGAGGAGACATCGAGAGCCTCGACATGTCCTGTTGTTGAAACGGCAAAAACCCGGCCGGAAGAGGTCACGATCCCGGAAGAAAAATCCTCTCCCGCTCCATTCCGGGAAAATTGCCTTGTCCATTCTGAAAGAGGTGTTTGTGAGAGAAAAACAGGGTTATGGAAAGGATTACCGGACTCTGCCGGCCATGTGTCCGGAGGAAGCGGGACGACTGATCCGATTGGATCTTCTGAGCGAGTCTCCGGAATTCTGGAAGAAGACGGATCATCCGGGAACCCCATTGGGGAGGATCCCCAAACAGGAGAAATCTGTCCCGGAAAAAGGACTCCAAGAGTCCAGAAAGCAGTCAACCAGAGAATCCGGGTGAATCCGTGCTTCATCAAAAAGTTCCCCTGCTGTCAATCATGTGACCGATGTCCTTTCCCCGGACCGATGCCGGGAGTACACTCACTATGGGGTATCCGGAAATGACCACAGATGGATCGGTCCAGTTGGGGACATCCCGCAACTAGAATGCTTCGGAGGAGTCCACAGAGCTTGATCGTACCTGCCGGATCACACCTTTTTCATCAAAAGAGATGGCTATATTTTTCCCGGTAATATGGCGGTAGAATAATCCCTTGATCACCCTGTGGCGATAGATCCAGACCTGCTCTCCAAACCGTTTTTCCACCCGGTCGGGAGCACCGAGGGTGTTTTTGACATCGGCCATGGTACTGACCCCTGTCTTCAGCTTCATGAGAGAGACGCTCGAGACCCTTGTTCCCTCTTCGGATGTACAACCAGATGACAGGAGAAGCACCAAACAAAGGCTGATCGCAAAGCCATACGGCACAACAGACCCCCTTCGGTTGTAAAGTTTTGGAGGTTGTTTCATGAATGTCCCCTTTCAGGAAGTCAACAAGAGAGTCCTGCTGATCAAATGGAGCCGCACACGACGTGACACAAGAACTGCCACCTGACCCTGACGGACAAGGCAAGGAGAAAGGTTCGCCGAAAGAAACGGACAGGCCACTATTGTCCCACATTCTAGCAGGACCCTTCTTCACAAAAAAGTCTCTCTCACTGACCCTTGCCGCCTTTATCCTGATCGTCCTCGCCATTGGGTGGGGGTTCTCCCGCCACCTCGACGGATTACTGGAAGATCGACTGAAGACCCTCTCCGCTCCGGGGGTCACCGTCTACTCCTCTCCCTTTCCGGTTTTTAAAGGGGAGAGGATCTCTCCCTCCCTGATCAGCCAACTCGAACCTGATGCCAAAATGGCGAACTTCCGGACAATCGTCCTGTCGGAAAATCCGTCATCCCATCAAACCACACGACATTTCAAGCTTGTCTTTTCCCGCAATCTGAAATATCTGGTCGCCATCAGTCCCATCGATCCCGGCAACCCCGATCCCCAGCCAACGGAGTCTGTCACTCTTCCTCCCGGCTTTCTCGGAACCATCATCGACAAGACTCTTGCCCTGTATCGACCGATCCCGCTGGATCTTGTGTCGGAGAGAATGAAAACAACCCTTCTGGTCTCCGAAGACCGAAACTTCTACAACTCCCCGGCCGTTGACATCACAGGCATCTTGAGGGCTCTTGTTCTTGATCTCAGGTCCCGGACCTTCCGGGAAGGCGGCAGCACGCTGACACAGCAAGTGGTTAAAAACATTCTTCTTGGACAACAGAAAACCATTGAACGGAAATTTCTCGAGGTTCTTCTGGCTGTCAAGCTCGCCAGAACCCACTCTCCCGACCAGATATTGGCTCTCTATCTGAACCATACCGAATGGGGAACCAGCGGGTCAGAGAGAATCATCGGAATAGAGGCTGCCAGCGAGACGTTCTTTGGACATTCCGCAAGAAGCCTGAGCTATCGGGAATCGGCGACCCTTGCTGCCATTCTTCGCGCACCGAACAGGAATAACCCCGTCCGCCATCCGGCAAGGGTCATGGCGATCCGGAACAGGATCATCGAGAGTCTTGGAGAGACCGGACACCTCAAAGGAAAACGTCTCGCCCGGGATCTGAAGAGTCCCCTCGGAATTTCAGGAGGGATTCCCAAACCGCCCGGCCCCTATTTGACTTCATGGGCCATCAAAACAATGGGAGAACTTCCCGCCGGAGCAAACGTCACACTGACAATGGACCCTGTCCTTTCGGAAAAGGTCGACCAACTGGTGGCAGGCGACCTGCACCGGATTGACCGGTATGTCTGGAAACGACACCCCGAAAAACCTCCCCTAGAAGCTGCCGCCATCGTCATGGATCCGCGTTCGGGAGCCATTCTGGCCCTTTCAGGGGGAGACTCGTTCCGACTGGCTCCATTCAACAGGGCCATAATGGCAAAAAGACAACCGGCTTCCCTGTTCAAGATTGTTCCCTACATTGTCGCACTCAATCCTCGCGATCAGGGGCCACCGCACGCCAATATCGAGACAATCCTTTCAAATGATCCCATCGCCATAACGGCCGGCGGCCATCTTTGGCGCCCCAGAAATGCCGAAAATGTCCAGGACGGAAAAATCACTCTTGAAGAAGCCTTTACCCAATCCCTGAATCGGCCGATCCTCCATCTGGCCACCATATTGTCTCCGAGGGAGATGGTGAAGACAGCCAGAAGCCTGGGGCTCGACTCACCCGATGCAAGCGATCTGCCTCTCTCCTGGCCACTTGGCGTCACACCGCAGTCTCCTCTTCAAATTGCCCGGGCGTATGCCTCGATTGCCAACGGTGGATATGGCGTCACACCGCATGCCATTGCCAGTATCTTGTCGGAAAAAGGGACACCAATCCGGAGATTTACGCCCCTTCCCACCATTGTCCGGCGAGTCATTCCAGCCCAAACGGCCTATCTGGTCGGCGACCTTTTAAGAAGGACCGTCTCCTCCGGAACCGGAAAGTCGCTTTCGCACTGGACAACATCGGATGGCTGGGGAGGAAAAACGGGAACGGCCAATAAAGGCAGGGATACATGGTTTGTTGCGACAAGTCCTGACCGGATTGTTGTGGTTTGGGTCGGATACGATGACAACTCCCCGACTTGGGGGTTTGGAGCGACGCTGGCCCTGCCGATAGCGGGAAAGATCATCCGGCTCATGAACGTCACACCCTCCGTTCCCCCACCCCCTCCCGGGATTCTCATGAACCTTGTGAAAACCGGCTGCAATGATCCCCCCAGAATCATTCCTTCTCTTGAAGGAAATCCGATCGCCTCCGCCGAATGTCAAAACACCCCCCGGTCTCCGGGGCTCATGGATCAAATGGGGTTATTTCTGAAAAAGATTTTCTAGGGGTCCAAAACCCCCTTATCGGTTCCGGGAAAAGAAAATGATGCCAGCCAAACAATGAAGCAGACAAAGCGGGTCTGCGTGAAAATACGGCCTTCATCCTGATTTGGTTTTTAAAACTTCAGGAGTCCTTGATTTTTATCAGCGTTTCAGTGAAAATGGGGAAAAATGCAATGGGGGATCGTCTAACGGCAGGACGACAGTCTCTGAATCTGTCTATCGGGGTTCGAGTCCCTGTCCCCCAGCCATTTTCCGGCCAGCCTTTCCTCTTCCCTAAAAAATGAAGCGCCAGAGCCATTCCAATAAGTCTCAAGCTTATTACCAGGTCGTATACGCAGTTCGGGCACTCTCCCAATCGTCCGTTATCCCCAGTTCTGTCCCTAAGAAAAGACTCCAGCAGACCGATTGACTACCCCGGAGGAAGACTAATCTCCCCCTCGCTATCCCCTTCCTGATAAACCGTTGGAGGTGGAATTCTCCGGTCGATCCGGACGGCCCTGTTTCCCCTGTGGGTTCCCGGGCGGGCCAAAAAACGGCTAACCCCCTCGACCTGGATATCGATCGGCTCACTGATATGCCGATCCAGACCAATCACATCACCGACCTTCCAGTCCAACACCTCACGAACTTTTCGTGTCGTCTTTCCCAACACCGCCTGGATCTTGATGGGGCTGGCCTCGATACGATCCTTGAGCCTCGTGGCCCAGAGACTGTCGACCTCGAACTGGTCGCTCTGGAAGCCTGTATACAACTTCTCCTTGATGGGCTCGATGGTCGAATAGGGAATACAGATGTAGACAATCCGTCCCTGACCTTCTATCTCAAGCTTGTAGGCCAGGGTAATGACCATTTCCGTCGGAGCCACAATCGCTGCAAACTGCGGATTGATTTCGGAACGGATATAGGTCAGGGGCATGCTGTAGACAGGTGCCCACGCCTTTTCAAAGTCGTCAATGGCCAGATCCAGGATATTTCTCGTGATTCTGGCCTCGATCGGTGTGAAGTCCCGGCCTTCGACCTTGACATGTCCCCGGCCATTCCCTCCGAAGATATGATCCACGATGAGGTAGACCAACCTGGCATCGATCACAAGGAGGATGTTCCGCCGGAGAGATTCCAGGCGAAGGATGTTGATATTGGATGGCATCGGAAGCTTTCGCAGGAACTCTCCAAACTTCAGCATGTCGATTCCCTGGGGGGCAAACTCGATATTTTTTCGAAGTGTCGCGGAGAGCGTCACCTGAAAAAATCGCGCAAAACGCTCGTTGATGACCTCAAGCGTCGGCATCCTTCCCCGGATGACCCTCTCCTGGCTGGCCAGATTGTACAGATGGGTATCCCCTTCATCGGCCTTTTCCTTTCCGGATCCCTCTGTATCAATATCTCCATCCGAAAGGCCCCGCAACAGGGCATTGACCTCATCCTGGGAAAGGATACTTTCAGCCATTGTCCGTCATTCTCCTGGTTGATCCCGCTGCCCATAAAATCATATGACAGTGTCTATGATCTCTTATCGGCAACGATGTGGCAATCATCCATTACCGGAAAACAACCGATAAGAATGTATCCCGAGCCATGCGAATGAAGACGCATCTCCGATGCTGGATTTTGATGCCATCATGATGGAGATACTCCTGTTTTCTTTTTACAGAAATCAGGATAAAATCCTCTCCGATTCAAAAAATTGATTCTTGCTATCAAAAACGGAACATCGATCAGAAAGGATCCCACATGTTTTTTAACCGATCCTCCAAGTCTCCCGCCGAGACAACCACCGAAAAAAATACTCCCCCGACATACAGGACTCCTGTCACTGAAGTGATCCCCGGCCGTTCCGGATTGCAGGGAGATACAGGTGCCGTCACAGATCTGGAATCCCTGATCAGACTCTCTCCCGACTCGATCGCAAGCATCCTCCATGCCACACAGACCGACGGCATCGCGATCGCCACTCCTGACATGGGCACCGGAAAAGACGGGAACCGGATCATTTACATGAACAACCGGATGAAAGAGATCGTCGAAGCAATGAAAGATGACCTCAAATCCCACTTCGGAATTACCCCCGCAGATGTGATGGGTGGCTCCATCCACCGCTTCCATGAGCATCCGGACAGGATCCGGGGACTTCTCGAAGCCCTCAAGCCAGGAGAGATCCGATTCAACCAGATCATCCCGGTTGGAAACATGCGCATTTCCTCGGTCACAACCCTTCTCACCAACCCACAGGGAAAAAAGATCGCCTATGCAACCATTTTCACCGATGTGTCCGCCAAGGAGCATATTGGCGATCTTTCGAAGACAACACGCGAGATTTCCAGCAAGGTCGAAGAGGTCGTCCACAAGCTCGAGAATTTAAGTCATCGCGCCGATAGCGGAAAAGAAGTCATCCTCTCCATGTCCCGAGGGGTTCTGGAAAACGAAGGAGCCATGCAACAGCTTGGAGATGTCGTTGGACTTCTGGGAAAACGTTCAGGGGAAATCGGCTCCATTCTGGAAACCATCAGCCAGATCGCATCCCAGACCAATCTTCTGGCCTTGAACGCCGCCATCGAAGCGGCCAGGGCGGGCGAGCAGGGGCGAGGATTTGCAGTGGTCGCCGATGAGGTCAGGAAACTTGCCGAAAGGACAGCCAAAGCGACCAAGGAAATCGAGGGGACCATCCGGATGGTCCAGGAAGAAACACGGAAAACGGTCCATCTTCTGGATGAAAGCCGGCAAAGGGCAAGCAAGAACAAGGAACTCGCCAACCAGACCGACAGTGTTCTTGCCGAAATCCAGACCGGCCACAAGGTCCTGCTGGAAGCCATGAACCAGATTACGGAAGCAACACTGACCCAGGAAAAATCGATCGAACGTTATATTACAAAAAAATAACCACCACCCATACAGGCCCTGACCGCCGGAAAGCAACTGGTTTCGGAACTACCCGCCAAAGAGACCCCCATGGCTTTTCCGGCTGTCACCCATGTGATCGCGGAGGATCACCTGATCTCCCAGACTCAGATCTCCTCCAACCACGACAGAATGAATTCCATCGGTTTCCCCGATGATCACAGGAACCGCTTCCACCCGGTTCTTTCTCAACCGAAAAACAATTGACTGGTGCTTGAACTTGGAGAGATCGATCCCTCCAAGCATCTCCGCGTCGGGCCGGTAGACGAGTGCCGCATTGGAAATCAGTGGCTTTCCGGAGACAACTCCGACATGGATTGTCACAAGGGCTGTCATCCCGGGTTTAAGCGCCAGATCGGGATTGGTGACACGGCTGATCACATCATAGGTCACAACATGGTTCACCGTCCGGGGGTGTACCCGAACCATTGTCACAAGTCCGCCAAAGGTTCTCCCGGGCCATGCCGGAACGGAAAAGGTCACGGACTCCCCATTTTTGATCGCCCCGATATCCGACTCGGAAACCCTTGTGTCGAGCCGCATCAGGGAGAGGTCCTCCGCAATCGTGAAAAGCCTCGGCGTTTTAAAGGCCGATGTCACCGTCTGTCCGATCCGGACCCTTCTCTCTATAACGATGCCGTCGATAGGGGAAAGAATGGTGGTATAGCGAAGATTCGCCTTCGCAAGGTTCAGGCGGGCGATACTCTGGTTTCTGGTGGCCTGGTCCATGGACAGCCTGGCTTTGTCCTGGTCATAGATGTTTTCTGCAATGATGTGTCTTTTGAATAGATCGTCATCCCTTGAAAGGGAAAGCCGGTCGAGAGCGATCTGTGTCTCGATTTTCGAGAGGTTGGACTCTGCCTCCGCCACCTGCGCCCGGTAGATGGACGGGTCGATCTGGGCCAGCACTTCTCCCTTCCGGACATGCTGGTTATGCCTTCCTTTCACTTCCGTAATGATACCGCTGACCTGGGTACCGACATGAACGGTCTTCATGGCCTTGAGACGACCGGTCGCGGTCACTTCAATCTCAAGCGTTCCAACCTTGAGTGGCTCCAGGACAAACTTTCCGGAAAGATCCTTACTTTTCGATCCGGAAACGAAATGCAGCACAAGAAGAACAGTCAGCCCCAAAAGAAAAATTCCCAAACCGATTTTTTTTTTCCTGGACATACCCCAACCTTTGTCGTGTATCAGATTATTCGTAACGAAGAGCCGTCATCGGATCAAGACGTGCGGCCAGAACCGCCGGATAAAGACCGAACACGATCCCCAGAAGAGCCGAAAAAACGACCGACCCCAAGCTCAGAAAAAGGGGAACCGGTGCCGGCCACCCGGTTAAAAAGCGTACAAGCCAGATCCCGGAGATTGCGATAACGGCACCAAAAACACCTCCAAGAAGTGAAAGGACAGCGCTTTCCGTTAAAAACTGCAGCAGGATATCCCCAGGAGTCGCCCCAATGGCCATCCGGACACCGATCTCTTTCGTTCTCTCCCGAACTGATACCAGCATGATGTTCATGATGCCCACACCACCCACCACCAGGGAAATCGAGGCGATCGCCACCAGAAGGACCGTCAGGATCAATGTCAGCCGATTCGCCATCTGGGCCATGTCGCTCATGGGATGAACAGAAAAGTCCACTTTTCCGGCTGGGGGGATATGATGTCGGATCCGGAGGAGTGCGACTATTTCCCGTTTGGCTTCATCCATACGGGAAACCGAAACCGCCGAGGCCAGGATCACACCCAGATAGTCCACACCCATGATCTGGCTCTGGAGGGTGGTGATGGGCACGATGACCATATCGTCCTGATTCATTCCCATGGGGGATTGTCCCTTTTGGGATAGAACCCCGATCACCTTAAAGGGGGAGTGGTTGATACGGATCCATTGGCCTACCGGATTTTGGGCCCCAAAAAGCTTTCTCGCCACAAGACCTCCGAGAACCGCAAGACGGTTCATGGACATGACATCCCGATGGCCAAAAAATCCCCCCGCCGATAGCTCCCAATTTCGGATGGCAAGGTACCCGGACTGCGTTCCCATCACCACCGTCGACCAGTTTGAGCTCGCTGAAACCACCTGGGCCGCCGTCCTCAAGGCACCCGAATCTCCCATAATGGCAGGGCATCCAGAGGCAATCGCCCTCGCATCGTCAAGGGTCAGCGTCGTGTCGGTTCCCCCACCCACCTGTGCCCCCGAATCCGTCACAGACCCCGGAATCACGATCAGAAGATTGGGGCCAAGACTCGAGATCGATTTCAGAATCAGATGACGCGCGCCCATTCCCATGCTGACCAGAAGGATCACCGATGCCACACCGATCAGTATGCCGCTCATGGTCAGAAACGACCGGACAGGATTACGGAGAAGCGCTCTCAGACCATTCTCGACAAGTCTCATTGCCCCCCCGATCCCGAAAGCAGTCCATCTTTCACCCGGACCCAGCGGCCAGCCCGGGAAGAGACTCCGGGATCATGCGTCACAAGAACCAGCGTGAAGCCCACAGATTCCCGAAGCTCGGCGAGAAGATCCAGAATGGCCCCGGCAGAATGGCTGTCAAGGTTGCCGGTGGGCTCATCGGCCAAAAGAAGTCCGGGACTGGCCACCAGAGCCCGGGCAATGGCAACACGTTGCTGTTGTCCACCGGACAGTTGGGATGGATAGTGTCGCTCCCTCCCGGAAAGCCCGACCCGGTGAAGAAGATTTTTAGCCATCTCTCTCGCTTCCCTTGGAGAAACGACATTCGGGGATTTTCGGTACAGAAACGGCATTTCTACATTTTCAAGGGCGGTTGTGCGTGAAATCAACTGGAAGTTCTGGAACACGAAACCAATATGCAGATTTCTGAAAAGGGCCCGATCCTTCATCGACAGGTGCGATGTCGGGCTGTTGTCGAGGAAAACTTCTCCGGATGTAGGGCGATCAAGAAGACCCAGAAGGTGGAGAAGGGTGGACTTTCCGGAGCCGGAGGAGCCCTCCAGCGCCAGGAACTCTCCGGGACTGACACGGAGGTCAATCCCGGAAATGGCTTCCACCCATTCCTCACCCACCTGAAATCTTTTTGTGACGTTGACAAGACGGGCTTCCACCCCGAAGGGAGGCTTGTTCCCTGACGGGGCCACAGTTCTTCTTTCAGGCTTTGGGATTCAGCTTCTTGATGTTGGCCTGATACAGTTCCGCCGCCTGGGTCAGGATCTTTGCTGCAATCGGACTGCCATGGACTTCCTTGACCTCGACCTTCTTGTTTTCGAGGATCTTGTAGTCCTCAAGAAAACGGGTCAGCCGACGAACAAGATGGACCGGAAGATCCTCGATGTGACGATAGTCCTTGTACAGCGGATCTTTCGACAGGATGGCGACAATCTTGTCATCGGACTCTCCACCATCGATCATTTCGATCACCCCAATCGATCGAACAGTGGCGATGGTATTGGGCAAAAGAGGCTCCTCACAGAAAATGAAAATATCCAGAGGGTCCCCGTCTTCACAATACGTTCTTGGAACAAAACCATAATTTACCGGATAATAGTTTGCGCTGTGGAGGATACGATCGACCCTGATGAGGCCGGTTGCCTTGTCGAGTTCGTATTTGACGCGGGATCCCTGCGGGATCTCGACAAGACAGTCAAATTCGTAGGGAAACTCCTTACCGGGAACAAGATCATGCCATGGATTAAACACAGACGGCTCCTTATCAGAAAAAAGTTCACTGGACCGCAAAGCGGATTGTCCATGAAGATAGCGCATGCAGCCCCCGGAGGCAAGACGGAAGATCTGAAAAAAGATTGGAAAAAGTCTGTATCGGGAATAGAATCCTTCCATTGACAATCCGGATGTCCTCCTATCTATCAGACGTCATAAACCTTTAGCCGGCCACCGGACGGGATCTCCACCCCAGGGAAACAATCCATGAGCCAGAGGCCACCCCTTTCCACACATCCAATCAAAACCCTTCCGGAAAAGATCTTTCCTCTTCTTTCTCCCCTTGGGCAAAAAATGGTTCTGGGGATTCTTTTCCTTCCGGTTCTTTTCTTCCTTGCAACAGGGGCATGGCTGGATTTTTCCCTAAAGCCCCCTGTGCTTTCCAGCTTATCCGGCGTGACAAGAGTGTTATACGACCTTCATTCCATTCTCCGAAGCCTGTCTTATATCAAAAGTCTGAAAGAATCCCCCCTCCTTTCGGAAAACATCTCCCGGATCGCCGGCTACAGGGAACAGATCCAGGCGACCGTCACGGATATCCGGCAAGACACATCCATTTTCACAGATAAGGATATGGAGAGGCTTTCCCTTCTGGAAAAAAGCCTCATACCCCATTCACCTTCCGCGGGGGAAAACCTTTCCAGCCCGCTTCGGCTCGCAAGCCTCATGGAAAAAGACTGCGAACAGATCCGGTCCGGAAAGATGGAGAAGCTTCACCAGATCGATCTTTTGATCTCCTGGACAGGAGGAGGTCTGACGATCTTCTTCTTTTTAAGTCTTGGAGCCTCTTTTTTATGGATTCGGGATTACTGGGCATCCCATCGTTATCTCGCCCTGACAGAGGCGCTGAACCATTCCCAAAACGCAATCGCCTTCATCGATTTCAAGACAAGGCAGTTTGTGCTGGCCAATGAAGGATTTCTCATCCTTTCAGGCTATTCACGGGAGGAATTGGCCCGGATGGGGGACAGGGATATTCTCCCCGCAGGCTGCCTCGACCCCGTCGGATCGTTTCTTTCCCAAGACGAAGCCTCCGGGGGCTCCGTCTACCAATGCCAGACAGAGTGCCTCCGGAAGGACAAGACAACGATCCCTGTTTCCGTCAGGCTTGAAGAGTCTCTCTGGGATGGAAGGAAAGTCCTGATCGAAATGGTCTCCGACCAGTCCCTGCAGGAGGCTCTTTTTAAAAAAAACAGGGAGACACTGTCTCATCTTGAAAATATGATCAAGAACCTTGGAGAGGGACTGATCGAACTCTCCTCCTCGGGAGAAATGCTTTCCATCAATACCTCCGGTCAGACCATCCTGGGAGTTGAGCCGGAACAGATCGTCGGACAGAAAATTTCAACGGACAACCTTTTCCTGAACCAGGAGATCCAGGAATCTTTTGAGAGCTCCTTTCAAAGGGTGCTCGAAGACGAGATCCCGCTTGAGAACGATTTCCTTGTTTTGAAAAGGAACAATCTGCCCCCCGTCGAGGTCTCGACGACCTTGACCCCCTTTTTCAAGAACCAGCCCAAAGGAACCGTAACCATAGGAGCAAGGGAGAGCGGAGAACAATCCTCACCTAAAGGTGTTCTTCTCCTGTTCCGAAACGTCTCCCGACGAAAGCAGGCGGAAAAGAAAGTGGCAGAAAGCGAGGAAAAATACCGGCGCATGGTGGAAAGCTCCCCCGACGGCATCTATATACTCAATGGCTTAACGCTCACCATTGAAGACCACAATAGTGGATTTGCCAAAATGATGGGGGTTGGCGAAAAAGACTCCCTCATTGGCAGATCCATCACAGACTTTGCAACCAACTCCCCGGAAACCATTCGGGACAATCTCAAGAAACTTCAGATGGCTGAGGGACGGACCCCATACGAGACCATCTTTATCCGCTCCGACGGAAGAAAAGTCCCCTTATCCCTGAATGGCAACAGGCTCCCCGCAAAACAGGAAGAGTCCTTTTTGATAACGGTCCGGGACATCACGCTGAGATACCAGTCTGAATCGATCCAGAACCTCTTCCTCAAGATCGACCAGATGCTGATATCCGGGGAGTCGGCACAGAAGATCGCCAGTGTTGTCACCGAGTGCCTGCTTGAAACATTTCCCTTTATGGTGGTCTGGATTACCCCCAACCCAGGCTCCCCTCTTGCACCGAAGCTCCAGGGTGTTTCGGCCATATCCCGGGATCTGGAAAAAACACTTCGGACACTTTTCAAAAACAATCATCCCGCAATACCCGATGGGGGTACGACTGATCTTGTCGAGCATGCGCATCAGGAAGAGAGTGCCTCCTTTAATGAACTTCTCAGGAAAAATGGCATCGGGACCGTTTACAGTGAGCCCGTGATTGCGCCACAGGCCAACCTTTTGGGATCGATCCATGTCGGGATCTCCAGCCAAAAGGATCTCTCCGCTCCCCTGAAGCTGATGGTCCGTGATGTTGCGAGAAAGCTTTCTCTGGCCACCCTTCAGCAGAAAGAGCTTTCCCATATCAAGCTTCTGGAAAAAGCCTTCGGAATCGCCGATACACCGATGTTCATCACCGACAGCCATGGATTGATCGAATGGTGCAATCCGGCCTATCTGGAACTGACGGCTCTGGCTTTTGATGAAGTGATTGGAAAGCAACACCCGTATTTCGGGGCCTCTTCTCCGGCGGACCCCGGAAAGGATCCATGGAAAACACTGTACAGGGGAGAACCGTTCGTCGTTGAGTATGAACAGGAAAGCGGGCAAAAAAAACATTTTCTGGGCGAACTTCGTATCTCCCCCATCTTTAAGGACGACGAAGAGATTCCATCCAATCTGGTTTGCATCGAATTGGACATCACCCAGGATAAAAAAGTGGAAGAAGAGCTCCAGGACAAAGCCTACCACGATCCACTGACAAAGCTTCCGAACCGCTCGCTTTTTGAAGCCCAGATCAACAACCGGCTCAAAACCGCCCACAATCGGAAAAACCTCCTGGCGCTCCTTTTTCTGGACCTTGACGGATTTAAAGCCATCAACGACCGATTTGGCCATGAGATGGGAGATACGCTGCTCAAGGCTCTCGCCCAGAGACTCCTTGCCCTTTTGCGGAGCGACGACGACCTGTACAGGATCGGAGGCGATGAATTTGTCATTCTCCTCAACAATGCAGGGGGAGATCATGAGATTGCAGCCGTCTCCAGAAGAATTCTCGCCTCCATTCACGAGCCGTTCCACCTTCATGGAAAGCTGATCTCTGTCGGGGCCAGCATTGGCATTGCCATCTATCCTGAAAACGCCACCAGTGAAGGAGAGCTGTTGCGACATGCGGATCTGGCGATGTATAACGCAAAGCAAACAGGAAGGAACAGGTTTGTCTTCTTCAGGGACCTGTGACCCCCAGAAAGTTTCTGTGAATCTGTCACAGACCCCGACTGGAAGACCCAGCAACCCTTCACAGAACAACCGGGAGATAAGATTTGCCATTACAAAATAACGATTGTGCTCAAAGCCTCCCAGCCTCCCTTTCGGTCTATCCATCCGACAAGAAAGAACACAAGGATGAAAGGATCACAAGGATCACTTTTTTTCTGGCCTTTGCCGGAGTGGGACTTTTTTCCGTCACAAGGCTCTTTCTCATCCACTGGGTCTGGCTGATCCCCGTCTCCCTGGGATTCTTGACACTCCTGGCGATTGTCCTGCTGGCGATGAGAGTTCGGGAAAAACCCAAATTTACCTTAAGGGTGGAGAGAGAACAGCTCTGTATCGACACCGGAACAACCACCGGAGAAGCCACCAGCCATTGTTATCCGGTCGGGGAGGTTACCGCCAGGAGACTCCCCGGAACTGTCGATCCGCCTGAAAGTTTTGCCCTGATTTTTGAAGGAATGGAAATCTGCGAATGTCACCTGTTTGGCGTCAGGAACGTCTCTCTATACCAGGATATTTTTGAATACTTCAGCCTTCCGGCTGGCGAGCGTCCGGAAATGACACCGGAAAAAGAAAGACTTCCCCGGAAAAAGCTTTCCTGGTTCCTTCTGGCCTATGGGCTTATTGCCCTGATCTTGACTCTATGGGCCGCATACGAACACCAAAATCCCGAAATCGGGACGACTTTTCCCCGACCTTAACCTTTACCGGAGAAGGCCGCCTCAATCCGAGAAAAGTGCTCCCTTCACGAGCCTGTAGTTTTTGATGAAGGGCAGAAGATCCTCTTCGGGAAGAGGACGGGAAACCAGAAACCCCTGAAGCTCGTCACAATGCTCATGCTGCAGGAACGCCAGCTGTTCAAGTGTCTCGACACCTTCCGCAATCACTCCGACCCTCATTCCATGGGCCATAGCTATGATCGCCCGGACAATCAGCCGGTCCGATGGATCATGGGTCAGATCCCTGATAAAGGACTGATCGATCTTCAGGGAATCCAGATCAAAATTTTTGAGGTACGCAAGACTTGAGTACCCGGTTCCGAAATCATCGACAGAAACCGAGACCCCCATTGACTTCAGCTCCCGGATGAAATGGGCAGAGCGGATGGTATCCCTCATCAGCTGGGACTCTGTAATCTCAAGCTCAAGACGGTGCGCGGGAAAATGGCTTCTGGAAAGAACACCCTTCAAAAATCCGATAAAGTCCACCGTCCAGAACTGCCTGACCGACAGATTGACGGAAAGGGAATAGGATCCGTAGCCCCATTTTGAGAAATTGTCCAGCATGATTCCGGCGGTCTCGATCACCCATTCACCGATCGGAACAATCAACCCGGACTCTTCGGCCACTCCGATAAAATCCGAAGGAGGAATGTTCCTGGAGGGCCAACGAAGAAGGGCCTCGAAACCGGTAATCTCCCCACGGCGCATATTGATCTTGGGCTGGTAGTAGAGACAGAACTCCTCCCGGGAGATCGCTTCCCTGAGATTTTTCTCCATGTCGTGTCTGACCCGGACCCTTTTTTCAAGCTCCCCAGAGAAAAGGTGGTAAGTATCCCTTCCGGAGTTTTTCGCCTCATACATCGCAAGATCGGCATTTTTCATCAATTCGTTGACCGTCTGCCCATGATCCGGATACACGGCGACACCGATACTCGCCGTGAGGACAACATCATGGGAAGAGAGCGGGATTGGTGTCTTCACCGCGTCAAGGATCCGTCTCAGGATTGTATCGAGTTTTTCAGGTGCATCGGTTGTGTCAAGGAAAATCGCAAACTCATCTCCACCGATCCGGGACACAATGTCCCCCTCCCTGACCGCCAGCATCAGAGACTCTCCGACTTTCTTCAACACCATGTCTCCCACCTGATGTCCCTGGGAGTCATTCACAAACTTGAAGTTGTCGAGATCGATGAATAAAAAGGATGGCCGAAAAGTTTGGGAATCGCAATTCTCCGGCTTGTTCCGAAGGATCTGTTCGAGAGAGTCCTGAAAAAACTTTCGGTTGGGGAGATCCGTCAGAGGATCATACATCGCCTGATGAAGGAGCTTCGACTGTGCCTTCGCGAGGAGCTCCATTTCAGTCCTGTTGTCGAGGATGAGCGCAAGAGAATGGGCAAAGGAAAGAACCAGTGCTTCATCCGCCTTTGAAAAAGGCTCCCTGTTCAGCTTGTCCGAAAGATAGACCCGCCCGTAAACGCGTCCCATGCTGGAAATGGGAACGGCGAGCAGAGACTCCATCTTCGGATGGTTCGGCGGGAATCCGGCGCTTCTGGGATCCTTGTCGATCCGATCAAGACAGATGGGTCGATCCTCTGAAATGACAACCCCCAAAAGCCCCTTTCCCTCCGGAAGATGGCCAATGCGGGCCACAGCATCCTCCTCCATTCCCGTGTGGAGGAACTGCACCAGATCCCCCTCCTTGTCCAGCAT
Source organism: Nitrospirota bacterium (assembly GCA_021838765.1). Next base: position 90,788 of record JAKCCY010000001.1, on the reverse strand, counting down.
ACCAATCGCCCCATATCGGGCTCCGATCAGTTTGGTCAGGGAGCGGATTCCCGAATCAAGAAGAGACTCCTCGAGCATAGTGCTTGAAAGCATCTCCCGGATCGAGCGGGAGAATCCGACAAGCTCCTCCATCTGGGAAATCCATCCCGAAGCATTTTGGGTCAGGTCCAAAATCTGCTTCTGCAGTTCCTGATTCTCAAAAACCAACAACTGCCGCTCTCCCAGAATCGTATCCGTAATTTCCGACAATGTGAGCACCCCAAGAAAAGCCCCGGAATGGCTGAAAACGGAAACCGCCCTGACACCCGCTTTTTCCATCAAAAGATAGGCAAGATTCAGTGTGTCCCCTTCATGGACAAGAAGAGGGGAAAGCTCCTCTGGAGACTGGAGGTTCTGTGGGGCATTCTGGCAGGTCATCATGAGACCGAGATAAGATTCGATTGAAAGCGGCTTTTCCGAGGGAGAAAAAACAGCACAATAGGAAACGTCCCCACATGTTTCAAAAACACCACGGCGTTCGGAAGATTCTTCAGCCATCCTGACTGGAACCGTTAACAGCCGCGCATCCGAGACATGAAGGGGACCACGGGAAAAAGCATTCCCTTCATTCATGTTCAAAGAAATACCCTTTCACTGAAATCCCGCCATAAAATCCATTCAGGCGGTATGGCTTACAATCTGGATTTTCTGATCTCCGACCGGCTCTTGACGACAAGATAGCGAATCAGCGTTTCCTGGGACACCGGATCCATGGGCGCAAATTCAGCCAAAGTCGCCCTTCCATCAAAAATCTCAGTGCCAAACGTGGCAAGGTCTCGCACAAGGGCATGGAGAACAAGATGGGAAGGGGGAAAGGACGGAAGATCCATCACAAGCCGGAGACGGCTGCCCGGAGGGTAATGATTCCCGTCTGAAAAAACAACCCCCCGCTCGGAAAGGATCACCTCGAGGGAATGGGGGAGGGAAACCGGTTCTCCCCTCGACATTCGCTCAAGGATCGACTCCACCCTGCCCATTCTCTCCTCCATCGCCAGAAAAAGCGCAAGCCAAGGCTGCCGGTCATCATCCATGAACCAGTTCGAGGGAGCAAGGACAACAATATCGGAAGGGAGAAGCTGCCGGCTGACGTCATTGTCATGAGCAAGATTGGCGACAGAGAGAGAAACGGAAGAAATGACACGGAGATTCCCGAGCACCCCGGCTAACGGGAAATCCCCGTCCAGAACACCGGACACACTGGAAAAAAGAAATTGTTCAGACATGTATGTCGAGGCGTCCTCCAAGGGTTTTTTGGGGAAAAGAGCCCGGACTTTCCCGGGGTGGAGGTGTTACCGTCTCCTCCCGCCGGCGCTCCTGGTCCGCCTCTTTCGTCTGCCTTGCATAGTCGGTCTCACGCACCCCCGGGACAGGGTTGTCGAGATTGGACACTGAATTGACACCAAACTCCGCCATCAGAACCTCCTGCCGGAAAAGCCGGCCAAACCCCGATCAGACTCGCTGGTTGATCTTGAGACCCTGATACATGAGGCCGACCTCGGCCGCAAGATTCGCCGATCCCTCGTATCGACCAAGCGGACCAATCCCACTGGGCTCGATTTTCGGACCCATGGAAACCTCCGATCGATGCCTGATCGTCTTGGTGCCATCTTCCTGGCTGGTCTCCCGGATGGAGACATCGGTCAAGACGCCATGCCCCATAGGAGAGGTTGTCACCGAAACCTCACCAGGAGCGTTACCAGCCTCATCGATGGCGGCCATGACCCTGTCGGAGACCCCGATATCACTCTCGGAACCACTCCGGATCGACCGGCCACGTGGAACACTTTCCGGAACATGAACAGGCTTTACACGCAGGATACCCACTTGATGGACAGAAATACCCTCGCCATAGCCATTGCCTGAAATATTCATGGAAGTACCCTCCATGGGATCTTTCCCCACATATAGGATACCAGAGATTTCTGACCCGTCAAGCCGATTGCACAGCCCCTGTCAACAATGGTTTCCCAACAGGGAAGATTCACTCCCCGGATCAGGAAGGGTCGCTTAAGAGGGCAAAGCAGCACCACCCATCGTATGAAGGTAATGCTCCGCATTGGACAGGCCCTTCGAAAAAATGGGGATCAGCTCGTACTCCAGCATATCTGCAAGAAGAATCCAGTCCTGATTTTCCTGGCAGGAAAGCATTCCGGAAAGAATTTCCTGAAACCGGTTCTCTTCCGTCACAAGCTCCAGCGGAGACTCGGAGACAATCATCGGATTATCCCGCTGAATGGCACGGATCCTGTCCACAAGAATCTGTGCTGTCACCATGGCCTCAATTCCCTGGACATAGGGACCTCCACGATCCTTGTGTGACCCCTCACCCTGAAAAACCTTCTCGACCTCTCCCTTTCTCAGATTTCGGCCAATCTCGGAAAACAGCTGGATAATCTGTGACAGGTGCGGTAGAAGCGTCATGACGGAATCCCTCAAAACCCCCTCGAGAGATTCGGTTTCAATCTCCAGATCGATGCCCGAATCCATCCATTCGGGCTTGCCCAGGAATTCGCCGTTCTCATAACACACCCGATCATCCAGCATGATTTTTGAAATCACACGATCGCTCCCCACACGATTTTTCAGGATCTCTTCAATATTCTCAAGAAGCGTCCCACCGAACAGATCCGTCTCAAGCCGCATTCCGTCAATAACCACTCGTCTTTGAACCATGTCTTTCTCCTTTTGATTTGACCCTGTCTTGTGAATGGAGCCATTTGCCTACACCGCTGCCGAATGAAAAAAACGCTCTCCTTGACGCAGTTCGGCCTCTCCCCCCGAAGAGGAAATGGAAGGATTGCCTCCGACCGGACCCTGGCAGTCCAGAAGCCAGGAAACCCGTTCGTTCAGGCGAATGTAGGTCTTCCGGGTTTCTTCCACCAGAAGTTTCCAAAGAAACGGATCCCTGATCCCGATCGATTCCTTTTCCAGAAAAAACATCGTGGTCAGTGGACCAACCGGAGGAAACGCCTCTCCCGTTTCCCGTATATTCCTGTCAACGGACTCAATCCTCATCGCCCATTCTTCCCCCGACAGACCAGCGTCGCCGCCTGTCAGGAAAACACCTTCGGAAGAACAATCCGCAAGCCTTTCCAGAGCTTTCCGCATCTCCCTGGCTTGCTCCGAAAGGGGAAAAGGCCAGTGGATCGGAACAGGATCACCCGCCTTTTCCCCTGAAAGGACCCGGTGCCACAACACCCTGTAGACAGGCCTCAAAACCGCGCCGACGTCGACTGGAAAATCTCCGGACGCCACAAAATGAATCTCTCCGAGCTCATCCCTCCTCGCAAGACTCACAAGAGAACGACCGGCGGTGGAAAGGGCCCCAAGATCTTGATGGAGTGACTCCCAGTCCTCCCTGTCCGGGCGGCGCATATGGCCGAGACGGGTCACGATCACAGACGAGACCAGTTCAGCCTCAAGATCCTCCCTGCAGACCGGGTTATTGCAAAGTGCCGATGGAGAGCATGGCGCGCAGGCCCTGTTTGAGGAAACGACCACGTTGCCCTCCAGGGCCGGGGCCGTTTCCGGGTGAAAAAGCTGGGAAAAGGACAAACATACCGACGGTGTGCCGAACAGGGCGGCGACATGCATCGTTCCCGTATCGTTCGAAAGCAGGATCTCCACTCTTGAAAGAAGCGCTGAAAGGGTCATGACAGAAGTCGCATCGGTCAAGTCCAGGATTCTTCCCCCCAAGCGGCCACCCGCACTTTTCAGGATGTGCTGATTCCTGGCGGCGTCCTCCGACCCTGAGCCCAAAAGAACGATCCGGTGGGTCGGCAAGAGCTCAAGAAGCCTTTGACAGACCCGGGAGAAAGACTCCACCGGCCAGCGCTTGATTTCGACAGAAGCCCCTGTGGCCATGGCAATGATCGGCGTTCCCGGATCGATTCCCCTGAAGCGGAGCAGATCCTCCACCTCCTTATGGGAGACTTCCGGGAGATCCCTCAAGGCTTTTTCCTCATCCTTTGACGCGCCGACACCGGCAATCTTTTTAAAGAGATCGACCAGATTCAGATCATTGAAGAGACGATTTTTGACAAATGTCGACAGGTAGAGAATCCATGGAGAAAGATGGGTCCGGTACCCATCCCCTGTCATCGAAAGCCCCCTCTTCTCCCGGGCATTGACAAGATAACCGAGCATCGCTCCGATCCGGTTCGGTGTCAGGTTGATCAGAAGATCTGGAGAGAGTTCGTTGATTGCCCCCACCATCAGGGAAAAACTTTGATAAAGAGTGACAGGATCCTCTCCCGACAGAACCCGTTTTTTGAGACCGCTTCCATCGATCAGCAATATTCCGTCGATCGCTGAAAACGGCGCCATGGCTTCGGCAAACTCCTTGTAAATGACAAGAAAGATCCGGGCCGATGGAGATTTTTCCCGAAGAGAGAGGATGGATGGATAAAGCTGGTAGATATCCCCCATTCGGGAAAGGGCCAGGACAATGATCGTTTCCGGAGATCCGCAATGTCCGGGGGTGTTGTCCGATACAATCATCCCGGACCTCCCGAAAACTCCTTCATCAGGAGAAATGTGGCCTCTTCCGGAGTGATCTCGTCTTTTCCCGGAGCAATTTGACCCACAATATCGTCAAGCCCAACAGAACCCATATGCCTGTAACGGTTCAGGAAAGAGACAAGTCCGTCATCTCCGGATGCACGGGAAATCAGACGGTCGACAGGCCAGCGACCGGTCATTTCCGGATTGGCAGGTCTCAACCCTTCCCCGATCAGGTCTCCGATCCACTGGCTCATACGAACCTCATAGGTGTGGTCTCTCAAAACGCGGCTCATCGCTCTTCGAGAGATCGCCATGCGCTCTTCGGGATGGTTCAGATAATGGCTCACCCCCGCCCTGCAGGAGCTTTCGTCATCGAAGAGAGCCACCTCAGCCAAAGGACCTTCCATGACGAAAAGCTCTTCCATCAGGGACCGGCGGTCCACCAGGGAAAAAGCTCCGCAAGCGGCTATCTCGAATGTCCTCGGGTTTACAAAATCCCCATCGGGGTTCACCCCATTGTGGTAGACGGAAGAATGCAGGTTGATATTCACATCCGTTGCAGAAAAGATCCGGGCACACTCATCTGGCGACATTCTCTTGTTCGGAAGAGGCATATTCCTGATCAAGAGGTCGGAGGGATTCCACTCGGTCCCGAAGATTTTGAGTCCGAGATCCGCGATTTTTGGAAAAAACTTCTGGCGGTTATGATAACCGGCTCCCATGAACCCGACAGGAGCACCGTAAAGGGATCGATCTGCCGCAGACAGATCTCTCGGGAAAAAGATGTTTGGATCGGCAGCGGCCGGTAGATATCGGCCACGGACCCCAAGATCGGAAAGACGGGAAAGAAAGGGCTCTTTCTGGATCACGGCAAAATCATGGACCAGGGGCGCCACACTCTCCCAGTAAGTCGTCAGACGGAAGTCCTCCACAAACCAGTAGGCAACAGGGAATCCCATCTCCCGAAGCCTCTTGAGAAGAGAGAGAGAGAGCGGAGCCTGGGCCAGTGCGACAATCAGGTCCGGTTTCAGGGAGAGCACCTTGGCCATCACCATCTCGTCCATGAATCCGGAAAAGAGTCCATGCAGCTGTCTTTTGTGAAGATCGAGACTGGTCTGTGCCCCTATGGCCCGAAGAGCTCCCTCAAATGGTGACGCATCGAAGAAGGAAACCCGGTGTCCGGCCGACTTCAATCCATTGGCCACTCCTTGCGCTACAGGATAGGAGCCCCCGTAGACCGGAGGAATCACAAGGATCCTTAGGGAGGCAATGGTCTCTTCATGAATCGAACCCGCCATTTTCCGAGCCGCCACATATCCGTTCGGATGGGTCCGCTCTGATGGCGAATGGACCAGAAGACGAACTCCCGGAGAGATGGATGGTAGCTCCGAAAGTTCCGTCAGAAAGCGGATTCTCCCCCGGAAGCGGAACCAATCCATATAAGACAGGGAGATCCGCAACCGCCGGAGATCCGGCTCAAAGACCCAGACAGGACAGGTCGTCCGGTTCAGGAAGGAGATGACATGATGCCCCATTCCCAGCCCCAGGATGAGAACACCCTCCTCTGGGCAAACACCATCAGACAGGGCCTCTCTCGCCCAGAGATCCCCTTCCTTCTGCGGATCATAGACACTGTGGAGAGAGATCCCCCCAGCGGTCATCACGGGCTGTCCGTTCTTTGCCCGGACCAGAACGGGGGGGAAGGGGTCCGGAGTGGCCCTGGCAGACTCCCGGGACAAGATCCGGTTTGTAAGCGCTCCCGGACCAATCATCCTGAGGTTCTCGGCAAAAACTTCCGGATGTTGGGACTGGACAGTCTCAGACTCTTTATCCGACATGGATGGTTTCCGCTCCTTTCAGGGAAAATCCTTGCCCGGAGGCCGGATCCGGCCTGAGCGAATCAAGGATCTCGTCGATCTCCGATGACAAAAGAGACAGTGCAGCATCACATCGTTCCGAACCGGAGTCTCTCTCCGGGGAAGCGTCCGCTGCTTCACCGGACAGCAGAAGGTGGTGAGCGACCGGCCAGATGGACGGAAACTCGTTCACAAGGGAGATCTGTCTCTCGACAGACGAATATCTCATGGCCCGGAAGAGGTCGATGGCCCGTCGGATCCTCGAGAGCATCCCGATGGTTTTTTCATCCCGCCACTCTCCAAGGGAGCCGAAGGATCGGAACAAGGGGTCAAGAGCTCTCTTTCCCGGAAGAAGTCTGAGAAAAAACCGTCTGAAAAGCACTCCTGTCACAGCGGACTCCCTTTCTCCCGTGCCATCCTTCCAGACAGGCTCTCCCGATATCTCCTGCGTATTGAACGCCCCGTCCCCTTCTCTCCCCTCAAGGACCCAAAGATCATCAGAGGAGGGCGGCAGGGGCCCCCCCTCAAGGATCGACCGGGCGACGCGACCGATCAGATTCCCGTCGATCTTTTCCCGGCAGGAAATACTCTGGCAGCCGGATCCTTCCCCCCCGCAAGGGAAGCACTCCATTCTCGAAACAATGGAAATCCTCCGTCCGAAACGGGCTCCTGTTTCATGAGGGGAAGCCCCTCCGAAAAAAAGCCCGATCGTCGGGATCCTCCTCCATGAAGCAAGGTGAAGAGTGGCTGTATCCGGGGAGATCACCAGAGAGGATTCCCGAATGAGACCATCGAGCTCTCCAATGGAAGTTTTTCCCGCCATATTCCTGACACCCGCCCCGCCGATCCTCCGGATTCTCTCGCCAATGTCCCATTCATCCGGACGTCCCACAAGGACCATCTGGCGACCTGTCAGACGGATGACAGCATCCAGAACACGGACCACTGTTTCCTCCGTGAGAGAACGGTAAACCGATCGGCCTGACAGGACCAGAACAACCGGACCCAAAAGAGAGCCCTCTGACAGCGGGAGATCTCCCGGCTCATCTTCTTCCCGGGGTAAAAACTCCCGCCAGACATCGGACAAGTGAAGACGATTGAGATGACGCAATCCCCTGGCACTTGAGACAAGATAAGCTGGCCAATCCGAAACACTTTCCCCGGGACCATCCCATCCGACCGCCCTTGTAAAACCGTAACGCTTCCTGACCGCCGCTGCCCTCAGGATGGCAACACCACCCGCATCATTGTTCATGTGGACGGCTCTCCCCCAATGCCCATCCCGAAGCTTTAAGACCAGAGCCCTCCACTTTGGATAGGCTCCGGAAAATCCTTCTTCAGGATGGACTCCGGGCAGAGTCATGATGCTTTGGCAAATCGAAAGTTCCCTCGCCCAGGATGCAATCTGGGGAGAACACAACAGACTGACAGGGGCTTTTTGTCTCATGGCCCTTTCTAGAAGGGGAAGGCTCTGCAAAAGGTCTCCGGGGCGAGCCCGCTGGATCACAAGCGTTCCCCCATCCTCGATCTCCGGAAAAGGATCCGGATCGAAAGCACCCATTACAGACCCCGAACAACCGCATCCCGTCTCATCGGGATCCGGGACAACATCCGTATTGCTTCCCCGTCCTTTGAATTATCGGCAAGAACAAGTCTGAGATGCTCGTAAGCCTCATCATCCCGACCATGTTCCAGAAGGAAACGGGCATATTCCCTGCGAAGGAGAGGGGAATGGGGGTAGGACTCCACCAGACCCAGGAGAAGGCCCGCAGCCTGTTCGGCATCCTCAAGGGACCTTGCGGTCTGGATCATCAGTGCCGGAAGCTCCTCCTGGGAAGGCTCCATGGCCAGGGACTGCCCATAGTAAAAAAGCGCATCCTCAAGGCGGCCAAGGGACTGGCAACACATACCGAACCCTGTCAGCGCCTGCCAGCATCCCGGATTCAGGTCAAACGCCCTCTTGAACCAGTGGATGGCCTGGTCGTACCTGCCCGTCAGAAGATAGGAAAGGGCAATGCCTTGCGAGGGGCGCTCATCCCTCTTCGGATCTAGCACCGGAAAGGATTGCTCATACGAGGCGATCGCCATTTCAAATCGCCCGGCTCTTGCATGTATTTCTCCTTCCTTGAGATGGATTTCCGCACGATCCGCCTCGCTCAGCCAGGGGTCTTCCCTTGACTCCGTCAAGATTTCCAGAACCCCAGAGTCGTCATCGGTCGAAAGCATCTCGATCCGGTCGAGAATGGCCCGGACTTTTCTTCGGCAGACCAGAAGGTATTCCACAGTAAAAAGATCCCTGACCCCCTCCTCATCCTGGCCTTTCACCACCATCGGACCGATATCGACATCCATGAGTTCCCGGGATTGGCTTTTTTCATTGAAAACGATCTGCTTGTACCGGCCATCGAGGGCTGGAGAAACAACCTCAACCCAGAGTCCGGTCCGGCTCATGAGGGAAGCGATCGCCTTTTTGCTGAAAAATCCCGATTTTCCCGAGATTCCCGGATCTCCAAGATCAAAGTTCCCGGAGAGCATTCCCGATAAAACCTCGTGATAGCGGATGTTCGGGATAGCAGCAATCACCACCCCCGATTCGGACAGGCAATGCATGTACTCCTTCAAAAACGCGGAAGGGTCCGCAATCCGGGAAAGGATATCCGGCAACAACAGAACATCAATGGAATTGGGGGGAATTTCTGCCCCGCAGTCCATCTCGTTTTGACAGAAGATCCGGTCGTAGTGGGGCTTCGCCAGATCACACTGCTCGGAATTGCTCTCAATGCCCCAGATGGTGATTCCGGAAAATCGCTCCCGAATTCCCCGTCCGATCGAACCTTTCCTGCAGCCAATTTCAAGAATGGTCCGGGCTCCTCCGGGAATCAGGGCCAAGAGGTCGGAACGCTCTTCCAGATCTTTTTTTCTCTCCTGGCTCCTGGAAAACTTCTCTCCGATCACAGAGGACCATTTCCCAATGAATCGATCCAGTGGAAACTGCCGGAGGATATCCTCCCTTGCTTTCTCACCCATTGCCCGGGCCTCCGAAGGATGATCCAGAAACCACGAAAGCCGCTGATGAAGGCCGTCAAGGGTTTTTTCAAGGAACCCGGAGCGTCCATGGATCACCGGTGATCCCGGATGATCGAGGGCCACAACCGGCAATCCGGAAGCCATCGCCTCCAGAAGGGAAAGGTTATAGCCGTCTTCCCATGGATGAATCGTCGTGTGGAGATAAACCCTGCTGGAACGGTAGGCGGCGATGAGATCCGAAAGGCCGGCAGAGGGCATGGAACCCGTAATGGAAGGATTCAGTCCGACCGTCAGGCTGGGAAAGGATCCTATGGCCTGTTCTCCAACCGAACCTCCCATCATCAGATCCCGTTCCTTCAAAAAGTTTCCGACCCGAAGGATGACCCGATTGTTCCCCTCGTATGGGCCCCACACATCCGGATCGACCCCCGGTTCGATCACCCGGATGCCATCAAGCCCCCAGTCCATCGCTTTGGATTTTGAAATGGCAACGATCTCAAGATCGGGAACCATCCCCGTCAAGCCAGAGAACCATTCCAGGTATTCCTCCCTCGAAACCTTGTTCCCACCCAGCGCAAGCATTGTCGTGATCCGGTTGTGAAGAACCAGGATCTGCGGAACAGAAGATTCTTTCGTGAGAAGAAGATCGGTCGGATCATGGGCGATCACCAGATCGAATCCCCCCCTCGCCAGCTCTTCCATTGCCAGCTGCTCACTCACAATTCTTGAACCCCTGGGGCATGGACGAAACTCTGTCATCCATCGGGAATACCCCCCTTTTTGACGTTCGACGATCGTCAGCCTGATATCCGGAATTTTCCCCAGGAGAGTCAGATACCCTTCATGCCAGTTAAAGGTCAGAATATGAACCATGTCTTTTCCCTCCGCTAAAGATCCCGGATGACTCACGGGACAGATCTTCCATGACTGACAAAATCGTTTTGGCGCGATGATGGTAAGTATGGGCGGTGAGGACCTTTGCACGCCCTCTTGCGGCCATCTTCAATGACTCCTGATATGTCTCAAGCAATAAGCGTGCCTGATGAACAAGACTCTCATCGGTATAGACACAAACCTCTGCATCTTTTCCTGTGAGGGAAAAAAGATCCGCCAGACCCGGAACCTCCGGCGTCAGGAGAGGTTTTCCCATTGCAAGGCTTTCAAAAACTCGCATATTCAGATCATCGGCCACCGCATCGTTGAACAAGATCCTGGCCCCACCCAGAAACTGCGACATTTCTTCCAGAAAGACCCTTTTGAACCGGACATCGAATCTAAGCGCCAAACGTTTGAGACGTCTGGACCGCATCTGGAGAGGATTGGTAATGCTTCCGCAAAATCCGATATCGAAGGACTCTTCCGAAAAACATGGTTTATGGATCTCAGGATCGGCCGCAAGAGGAAGCCAGAAGACAGGACGTTCCAGCCTTTGGGAAAACTCTTCCACATAGGCTTTTTGTGCCAAAAAAATCACATCGAAGCTTCTGGAAAGAGCAAGGTGTGCCTCTTTATGCAGATGGGTGTCAATTAAATAACAGGCTTTCGGACAGGAAAAAAGTTCCAGAAAAGCCAGGGGATAATGGATACCCGTTTCGACAAACAGGCAGAAATCCGGACGATAGCCGGAGGGAAGAGCACTGACAAGCTCCATGTAAGGGTGGGAAAAAAAGGGAATGTCATGGGGATGGACCTTCGGAAGGAGATCCAAAAGATTCCATCTTGAAAGGCAGAACTCATCCGCAGTCGGACCACAGGTCAGAACCTCGCAATGGGCCCGCATGGCTTTTTCGAGATAGATTGCGGTCGTGTGGGGAAGGCTTGTATAGGACATGAGAACTTTCATCTCGATTCCTCCGGGAAGATCCAATGGACCTGAATGCTTCAAACAGGGAAGCAGGCCCTTGTCGGAGGATCAAGCAAGTCCCGTACCACTCGCCAAACAGCACGGTAGGCGGACAGACTCTCTATCGAAAAAAGAAGAAGCCGGCAAAATTTTCCCGGGTGGGGGCCAATCTCCCGGAAGGCTCAGGAAACATCAAAGAAGAAAGAATATGGAATAAGGATCAGATTCTTTTAGAAAATGCGGAAGGTTCGGGAGGCAGGATCTGTGTTTTTTGCGCATAGGGTGCCTTGATCAGGCGGGAAAGGGCGTTCAGGCGGCCCATAAGCTCGCCCCTGGGTGCAACAAGGCCTTCGACCAGATGGGATGTCCGATCAATAAGGGCCGAAAGAACCAGAAAATCCTCCAGCCTTGATCCGGAGAAAGACGACCGGGAAAGAGCCCCGGAAAGACGCTCGATCAGAAGATCGAACTCCGGATTCGCCCATGGCTCTCCGGAAACAGACCCCGTATCCTCCGGATCCAGAAACTGGAGAAGGGCCCACAGGGCGTCCTCCAGCTCGAACGACTCGGCCACCGAATCAGCCCCTCACCGAAAGCCGGCCTTCAGGAGCTTTCGAGTGGTTGGCGGGAACAGGCCTGTTCACAGAGTGTCTGGCAGGGTTTTTTGAAACCGCGTCTCTCCAGGCCTCAAGCAGACCTTCCAGAATCTCCTTGACCGGTTTGAGACGCCGTTCTTCATTTCTGATGTTGGCCACCGAAATCTCCTCCATCAGGAAGAGGTAAAGAGCAATCAGACGATCTTCCCAGTCTCCCGACTCTCCGGTTTCCGCCTTGTTGGCCTCAAGAGCCATCGCAAGCTCCCCCAAAATGGCGGTCGACCGGTTGGTCGCATCGATCTTTCCGGGAATATCCCTTCGGACAATGGCTTCCTCAAGCATATCCACGGTTTTGATCAATCCCTGATACAGTTTCAGAAGAATCTCGCTTTTCGTCATCGTATTGACACTTGCACTCTGGTATGCCTGGATTGACATTTTTTTGACTTCCTCCCGGCCGGAGTTCCTTCTTCCGGACACCCGCTTTACAGGGTTCCCTTCGCAATCTGTTGACTGACATAATTTTGCTTCGCGTTCAGCCCACCGAGCAGGCTCTGGAGATTGGAATACTTTTCCTCGAGACTGTCCCTTAAATCGGAAAGGCTTTCGCTTTTGTGTTCTATTTCCTTTTCGGTCGATTCCCCCTCGTTGGTGAGGGCCGAAAGCTCTCCCGTGACCGGCCCGGTGACGGGATTGGTCAAATCATCAAGATCGGAATGAAGAGTGCGGAGAACCCCTTCTGTACGATCTTTTCCGGCAGAACCGGCAAGAACTCCGACAACCCCCTTGTAATCGCCTCCAAGGGCACGATCCAGCGTGGACTGATTCAGGGTCAAACGGCCGTCCTGTCCAAAATCCAGTCCAATATCGGAAAGGGTATGGTACGGGCCATTCCCCGTGATCGGCTTGGTCAGGGTCGTCGCCAGACGATTCCGGATGTCCGTGACCGTAAAACTGCCCAAGAATGGGCCGCCTCGGCCGGTCGCCTTGTCATATCGGGAATTTTCCGAAATGAAGTTGATCAGGTCATTGTAGTTCTTGACAAAGGACTGGATATTCGAAGTGATCTTCTTCCGGTCGTGGACAATCGAGACACCCACAGGAGCATTCCCCGAGGTGGGAGAGACAAGATGAAGCACCGTTCCCGGAACGGCATCCTTGACATCGTTCGAAGAGGACACCACGGGGACACCATCCACCGTCAGATGCGCCATGCTGGCTTTCTGGACAACGTGGAAGGTCATCCCGATCCCTTCGGTACCGGCAACCCGGAAATTCAGACCATTTTTGGAAGATGACAGGGAAAGCGAGTAGGGACGTCCCGGCTGGCCGGTCCTCATGACCATCGCATGAACCCCGATCTTGGCCTTGTTGATCGCACTGGCAAGGTCGTTCAGGGTAAATCCCGAAGACTGGTCGATGCGGATGGTCTTATAGCTCCCGCCGATCAAATGGTCCCCGATCAGAAAGGTTATGATCCCATGGGAAAGCGCCCCATCGGGAGGGATGTTCAGGACGGAGGCCTTGTCGGGATCGGCAAGCCCCGAAGAGACCACGACTCCCGGCCGGGCAAGGGAGGCCACCGAAATGTCGTGATGGCCGATGTGGGCGTTGTCCGACGGAGTCAGGGTAAATCCCGAGTTGGGAGGAGTTTGTGCCTTGAATGCGTTGAAATTGCCTTCGAGATGGAGTGATTCCGCTGTGTTCTTAAACCCCTCAAGCTTTTTCTGAAGGGATCTCCATACCGCTTGCAATTGAGCCTGCTGGGCCTGGGTCTGCTGAAGCTCGACCAGAGGGACCTCCGCAGCCTTCATGTTCGCTTCGACAAGTGCATCGGTGTCCAGATTCTGGGACAGGGCTGCCATGTTGGAAATACGCATCCGATGGGAGGGGTGATCACCTGGGAGTGACCCCATGCTTCCTGAAATCCCGCTCACAGATAACCTCCCCCCAACGGTGTTCTTTTGTTGAAGCGCCGAACGAATGGTCCGTCGCCCCCTATGACTTATATCCCGGCCCTATCTGTGCTTCGGCGCTCTGGCTAAGGGAGCAGCTTGATCGCAGCCTGAGGAATCAGATTTGCTTGGGCCAGGACCGCTGCGCCGGATTGGGAAAGAATTTGCCGCTTGGTAAAAGCTGCTGTTTCCGATGCGAAATTCACGTCCCTGATTCCCGCCCGCGATGCTTGCACATTTGTTGTCGCGTTGTTCAGGTTCTTGATTGTCCATTCCATCCGATTCTGGATGGCGCCGATCGAACCCTGCACCTGAGTGATTTTTTCAAGGGCCGAATCCAGACGGTCAATCGCATTCTTTGCATCGCTCCTATCCAGGATCTTTGTGGAACCGATGCCGAGGGAACTGGCATCGAGCTTGCCCATCTTGACCGAAAGTCGATCATCGATCGATGTGTAGATACCGACGTGGAACTTGAATTCCGAATGGCTGCCATCGAGAATCTTCATTCCGTTGAAGTCGGTGACCCGTGCGATACGGGAAATTTCAGAATTCAAATGTTGATATTCCTGATTCAACACCTTCAGATCCTTGTCCGAATAGGTGCCGTTCGCTGCCTGGATGGCCAGCTGACGCATCTTCAGAAGCAGCGTATTGTCGGTCATCAGGGCACCGGACGCCGTCTGGAGAAGATGGGTACCGTCATTGGCATTCCTGATCGCGGCGTTGTAGGAAAGAACCTGTCCGCCCATTCTCTGGCTGATGGCATATCCGGCAGGATCATCCGCCGGGGAGTTGACCCGGTATCCGGAAGAGAGCCGGTTGATATGCTTGGCCAGGGCTTCCTGGGTCCGGTTCAGGTTGTACTGCGCATTCATCGATGCAATGTTGTCATTGATGATCATTCCACTCATGACTGCCCTCCTTGGTTGTATTCACGGTCCAATCCTTGGACCGTCCTTGTTTTTTCAATCTGTCAGGCGCCTCATCTCCTTTCCCGGTCCTTGACGATGATGTCTATCCCGGAGTGCTTCCGCCCCGACGATTACTTGGGCGACTACCCCCTCCAGACTCTCTTCGGAGGATAGGAAAAATACTTTAGGAATCTCCGGATGCACCGGCGCTTTTCTCCTGTTCCCCCTTGAACAGGGGGAAACGGAGCCATCCGTCATCGTCAAAAAGAACAAACTGCTTCCCAGTGCGGTCCCCGGTCAGAACCACCAGAGGGCCCTGCAGATTGGCGGTCATTTCTTCCATATGCTCTCCCGGTATTGTCACAACCACCATAAGGCTCAGATCGCTTCCCAAAAACGCCTTGTCGGGCATAACGGCCAATACGCGGGAAGCGTAATCCGGAACCAGCTCGGAGGGGTCCATCACAACAAAGGCCAGGGAAGGTTCTTCCACGCTCTGGAGCCAGTAAAAGAGGCTGTTCTCGCCTGTTTCCAGAAGAAGATATCTCGTCAGTCCGGGAAATCCGAGAACGCCCTCGGGAAACGTAAGGACCCTTTCCGGATCGAGCGGGATGGTCCCGAATCGGGTTGTTTCGATTGTCATTTTCCTCCCTCCCCCGGGCTTTTTGGGGGATTATCTCCCGACCCTTTCTGTTTTTTTGCGTAGCGGCTGTTCAGAAGCTTCATCTGATCGGGCGTTGTTGTCGCCGCCTTTCGGTTCTCCTCCATGATCCGGTCAAAGACCTCATCCCTGTGGACGGACATCTCCGTCGGGGCTTCCACCCCAAGTCTCACGCTTCCACCCTTGACCTCGATCACAACGATGCGGATGCCATCGCCAATCGTGATCCCCTCACCGACCTTGCGCGTCAGGATTAAAATCTTTCACCTCCAGCCTGTAATCTGTCAGGAAAACAGGGCGTTTTGGGTATTTTGAATGATGTTTCTGGAGGCCTTTGTGGAGACCGCCAGAAGGTTCTGGTTCAGGGAGAGTTCCGAGACTGCCTTTGCGATATCCACATCCTCATTTTCGCTTTTCAGCGTCTTCAGGCTGATCTGATATCGCTCGAGACGATGAAGTGTCCGCCTGAGGGATCGCTCCCGTGTTCCAAGAACGGCGGCTTTTTCCGTAATCTGGTGGCTGGCATTTTCAAGGGAATCGATGGAGGAACGGATCCCCTGCGTGTCGTTTGATTGAAGCGCGTTGATAAATCTCCTCATGACCGGCAAAAGGCTTGTTCCTCCGGGATCGGAAACACTGTCCCCAAGCATCCGGGAGCCGACCTCGGAAACCCTCATAAGACCTGCCTCCCGAACACTCGATGTAAATCCCTGCTGGACGTAGGAACGGGAATCGTTTCCCTGATAGGCCACAGAAGCCGGGTGATTTTTGGGATCCGGAAACACAAACGGTTCGACCGTCACGTTTGTCCCCGAGAAAAGATACTGCTCCCCGGACTTCGTATTGGCAAGGGAGACGATCTGCTCGAGCACCCGGAGCATCTCCTGGGCTTCAACCCTGCGATTTTCTGGAACCATCGTATCGTTCGACATCCTGACGGCCATCGCCTTGGCATGGATCACAAGACTTCCCACCTGATCGAGGATGCTTTCCATCAACTGAAGCTTGACGACCCCCTCCCGGGCATTTTCCACAACCTGACGCGCCACCGCAAGAGTCCGGTTCACACGAAGCGATTCCCCCATACGCTCCGGAGCATCTCCCGGCTTTTCAAAACGCTTTCCGGACGAGATCTGGCGATCGACATCGTAGAGGTTCTCGATCGAGCGGTCGTGGGCGTCGACCACTTCCCGTCCGGTCATAAGCCCGGTCACCCGAATCATCTTCTCTCTCCCCCTGAGTTTTTCATCATGGACTCCTAAGCCTGATTCGGCAGGTGGACGAGAGTATCGAGAAGACGGTTCGTCATCTGCACAAGACTTGCAGAGGCCTGATAGGCCTTCTCGTACTGGATGATCCGGGCCGATTCGTCGGCGATGGAGACACCGGATACGGACATCCGCTGATTTTTCAACCCTTTTTCAATCACCATCTGGGCCTTGTAATTGTCTCTGGCCTCGCGAGACCATGAGCCGACCTGTGCCACTGTCTGGGAGTAGAAATCATGAAGCGTGGCCGTCCTGTCGGTTCCGGCAAAATGGACCCGATCGGACAACAGTCCAAAGAGATCATGGGCGTTCCGGTTGTCTCCCGCATTTTTCCCTTGGGAAACAGGATGTCTGGCCGCTGCAAGATCGGCCGGATCCTTGACCTCGACCTCCATCCCCAACGCCGCACCGGCAACGTCATTTCCTCCGGAAACATGAAATGTTCCTCCCGGGGATTTTCCGGAGGTCGTAATCCGGAGGGAATAGCCATCGACCTTGAGCGTTCCCGCCCCGCCGGAAATCTGGCTCGTTGCAACAACCGCGCCGGTCCGTCCGTCGGTCACAGTCACTTTTCCGGCAGAGACCGAAACGGTCAGCGGATGATCCGCGCGATTGGGTTCGACGGCATTGGCAACGACGGTGACGCCGCTCCCCTGACCGTCCTGGGTGACCGTGACTGTCGGGTGAAAGAAGTTGACCCCGGTGGCCCCTGAAAGTCCGTACCCCGACGCATGGACGGCATTCACATGGTTGATGACGGAGTGGGCAAGAATATCGAGATGTTGTTCAAGGTCCTTGATTTTCACATCCCTGACATTCAGGTATCCACCGATGGTCCCACCCTTGATCCGGTCGGTGATATCGATCGGTCCAGAGCCGGAATGGCCCGGAGGATCGATCAGGATCCGGACGGAGTCAGTCACAGGATCAATACGGGAGGAAAGAGTCCCGTTCTCCACATCCGATACCGAAATCTGGCCACCAAGGTGAAGCGTCATGGCCCCTTTCCGATCCTGGAAAAAATGGGCATTCAAGGCTTTTGAAACTTTGGCCGCCAGAACGGCCCTCTGGTCGATCAGGGTGTTGGGACTTTCTCCACCGGACTTCGCCTTGATGATCTGGCGATTCAGGGCAGCTATTTTCCCCAGGTCGACATTGACCCTGGCGACATCTTCCTGAACCATCTGACCAAGCCGGTCCCTCGACTGGGAATAGAGTCCCGCCATTTCATGAAAGTCCGTGGCCATGGTCTTTCCGCCGGAAATCAGGGAGGCACGGGCGGCACGGTCAAGAGGATGGTTCGCCACCGTTTCCCACGAACTCATGTAAGAAGACAGATGCTTGGCAAGACCCTGGGACTGGGCATTGGCAAAAAAGGAATCAATTTCTCCCAGGGAAATACGACTGGACTCATAAAATCCCAGCTTGGTCTTTTGCCGAATCATCTGATTGTCCAGGAACTGGTTCACCACACGCCGGACAGACTCACCCCGCACGCCGTTTCCGACCATGCCGGGAGATCCGTCACCCGGAACATTCTGGTCGAAGACCACCTCTTCCTGGGTATATCCGGGAGTATGGACATTCGCGATATTATTTCCGGCCGTTGAAAGTCCGGCCTGATTGGCCTCAATTCCTGAGGTGCCGATATTCAGGGTTCCCAGTATCCCGGACATGTCAGGTCCTCGTCGATACAAGGGTGGGGGCGGGAGATGAGACACCTCCCAGTCCACCCGAGGGGTTATAGGTATGGAACTGTCCCTGATCGGATGTCAGCGTCCGGACAAGGGAGGAAACAAGCTGACCGGATTCCTGGGCCAGAATCATGTTCACAGATGCCAGTTCGGACAGAAGGGAAAGTTCATGGCGCAAGGAGTGAAGATCGGAGAGATCGTCCCCTGTCAGGAGATCCGGGCGAAGGAGATGACGGACGTTTTCCCACTCCGAAAGCATCTCTGACAGGCGGTCCGATTGAAAGACCTTGTTTTCAACAACAGCCTCAAGCTCCGAAAGATCCGGAGAGACAAGACACTCCTGCTCGCGGACAAGACAGTCGACAACCACCCGGACCTGCCGGATGAGAAAGGAAAGACGTTCGGATAGGGGAATCTGACTGTCCATGTTTTCTCACCTTCCTGATCTGTCGGGGAACTCCGGAGAAAGATCCGGAAAGGACCCGACGGATCATCGCTTTCCGCGATTTTTGGCTTCACTGATGGCCTGTTCCACCATTTTCCGCAAAATGTCCCTGGCGGGAACATTGTATTCGCCCCGATGGATACGAGCTCTGAGTTCAATGACTTTTTCCATCCGGACAGAAGGCTCGCGATCGATCTGCTCGCGAATCTTTGCAACCTGACGGGCCGGACCGGAAATTACGACCATGTCCGTCTCGCCGGATGAGGACATTCCGGACTTTGAACCATCCACTTCTCTGGGAGAAGATACCCCCTCTGTGGCCGACTTTTTCTTCAGGGGCGCCGCATCCTGCCCCCCTGGAGCAGGTCCCTTGTTGCCGACCGAACCCCAATCCTCGCTCATCTCACAACCCTCCTATTCATAAACCACCTCATACGACTAATCGGTCAGGTTTAAGAAAAACTTTAGAGGAGGTGGACAAGGAGATCAATAGCTTTGCCAGCGTTTCGAAATCCCTAGGGAAGAAGCTTCAGTGCCGCCTGGGGAATCTGGTTCGCCTGGGACAGGACCGCCGTTCCGGACTGCTGAAGAATGCGGTCCCGCACGAATCGGGCTGTTTCCTTGGCAAAGTTCACATCCTTGATCTGGCTCTTCGAAGCAGCGACATTCACCAGTTCCGTATTCAGATTCCTGATGGTCCAGGTCATCCGGTCCTGAAAAGCGCCCAGCGTTCCCTGAATGGTGTTCAGCTCGGAAAGGGCACCGTCAATGGCGGAAATGGCGGACATCGCCATGGAGTAGCTCATGAGGGATGTGGCTCCGAGAGACATGATCAGGGTACTGTTCTGGTAAATACCCATGGCATCGGTACTGATGGAGGGAATCTTGACCAGAAGCCTGTTCGTGTCATCCGTTCCGGCGTCGATCTGGAAGATCAGACCGTTACTCATCGAGCCGTCAAGAACCTTCCTGCCATTGAAGTTGGTCACCATGGCCACCCGGTTGATTTCACTCATCAGATGCTGGTACTCGTTCTGGATCACCGAAAGGTTGTCCGGACTGTAGGTTCCGTTTGCCGCCTGAATTGCCAGGGACCTCATCTTGATCAGGATCTCGTTGTCGGTCAGAAGCGCACCGCCAACGGTCTGGATCAGCCCGGTCCCGTCGTTGGCATTCCTCACCGCCTGCTGGATCGACTTGATATAGCTTGTCATGACCTGTCCGATCGCATATCCGGCGGGATCGTCCGCAGGGGTGTTGACCCTGTATCCGCTGGACAGCCGATTGATGGAGCTGTTGAGGCGATCCTGTGTCTGGTTCAGATTGAACTGCGCTCCTAGACTTGCTGTATTGGTATTGATAACCATGCCGCTCATGCGTCAACCTCCCTGTTCGTGAGTTCTAAGCCACCACGTTGAATGAATCCCCGACTTTTCCCGCATCCACCGGTACAGGGGATTCATCCTGTCCCGACATTTCGTCGATCGCCTTTCCCGTTCCGGCCAATCCGGACATATTGGAAATGATCTCTTTTGCAACTCCGAGCCCCCCCGATCGGGCAAGATCCCTGGAAAGCTCACGCTGGTACATTTCCTCAGCGATCCCCATCCCCGGAGCCCTGTCCGGAAACCCGCTCCTGGGAACCGTTTTCCACATCTCCTTCACCATCATTCCAATCACGATGGATTCAAAGCGCGTCGCAGCCTGCCGAAGGGCCTTTTCTCGAGCGGGATCCACTTTCTCCCGGATCTGGACCATCCCTCCGTTTTTTTTTCCGCCAATATTCCCAAGGGAATTCATCCAATAACCCGAATCGTTGCATCCATGGCTCCGGCCTCCTTCAGTGCAAGCAAAATGGCAATCATATCCCTGGTCCCTGTCCCCAGCTGGTTTAACGCCCGAACAATGCTTCGCAATGTCACGGACCTCTCAACCCGGGAAAACCCGTTTCGTCCTGACGACTTGCCGCCAACCTTGACCGACAGGTTCTTCTGGGAGACCGCACAGGGGTAGACCCTTACACCACGCCCGATCACGATCGTTCCCGTTTCCTGATTGATGACAATGAGTGGACGTGAATCGGGAGTCACTTCGATCGAGAGGATTCTGGCCATGAATGCCACGACATTCCCCTCCTCCCCATCCGGAACCCGTACATCGACCGTTCCGGCATCCTCCGCTGTGGCCACCGACCCTGCAAAATCCGCGTTGATTCCCCGGACCACCCTGCTCGCCGTCAGGAAGCTTGGCTTGTCGAGATTGATCCAGAGGTGTTTGCGGCCGTTATAAACAACCGGAACATTGCGGACCACAAGGCCTCCATCGGAAAGGCGTCCTGATGTCGCCTGCGGCTTGTTTCCCTTCTTTGCTCCCCCGGCAGTGGCTCCTGCGGCCGCCGGCGTTTTCCGGATCTTGTCCGGCGCAGTCTCGATCACCCCCTGGGCGGTTGCGTAGATCTTTCCATCCGGTCCCTTCAGTGCCGACATCAATAACGTCCCTCCCGAAAGATCCGTGGCATCCCCTATGGAAGAGACACGGACGGTAAAACGACCGCCCAGACGGGTAAAGGGGGGCAGTTTTGCCGTCAGAAGAACCGCCGCAACATTGTGGCCGTGAATGCCGGACTGGAGCTCGGTCATGTTGACCCCAAGCCTTGAGAGGGTCGAGACCAGAGACTGCCGGGTAAAGGGAGAGAGCTTCGTGTCTCCCGTTCCCCGAAGCCCAACAATCAGTCCGTATCCGACAAGCGGGTTATCGGTGACACCTTCAACGTGGGCAATATCCTCAATTCGCAAAGCCAGGACCTGATCCGGAGAGGCCAGTGAAATGACAACCGTCATGATCAGACAAATGCCCAAAAACCAGGAAAGGACATTCCGGAGATTCTTCATTTCGCCCCTCCTCCCGCTCCTGCTTCAGGGGCAGTCGTCTTTTTGACCAGCTTGGTCGGTGGTGGAGATGACACCTTTGGAAGCGGTCTTGAGGCCGATTTCGGTTTTTCAAATGAGCTTTCCTTGATCGGCGAAGGGGTATCCAGACGATATTTCAGGTCCGAGATCTGACCCATCGAGACCGTATTTTTGGGACCGAGATCGGTTTCGTTCACCCAACCGGTAATGACATACCTGAGAACCTGTCTTTTCTCCCTGATCGTCTGTCTCACCATGATGAAAAGTCTTCCTCCCGGCAGTGTCCTGACCACAAACCCCGATAAAGTTGTCACCTTGTCCTGATCCATTCCCGGAAGCTTATTCTTCGGAGGAATGCTTACCAGTAGCAAATCCCCTGCCAAAAGAGCGTGATGATCACTGGCAAGGTCCATAAATCCATCTTCATCAGGTATCTGGCCGTCAAAAAACTCTCTCGTCACAACAGGAGACATGGGATGCGGAGCCGCATCGACCAGAACCGGCCTTGTTGTCTTTGTCACCGGGGTACACCCCTGTCCCAGAAGAAAAGAGCTCCAGAGGAGGAAAAAAATTCCCCCTCTTAAAAACCCGGAAAAGGTCCGTGATTCCCGATGAAGACCAGATCGAGACTGATTTGGGGAAAAGAGTGCCTTCATGGCAACTTTTCCCCTTCATTCCCGGAATCCATTTCCATACCTCCGGTCTTTTCCGATAAATCCGCCATTTCCACAACAATGCGGTCGGCACCGGAAACCTTTCCCCGAAGACGGGCTCCTGACCGGGAGTTGACCACCGTAACCATCTCCCCCATTCCGCCATCGTTTTGGGCGATTCCCGGCAGGGAGATTTCAAATCCTGAGCCCTTGGCCAAAATTCTCACCTCATCCCCGGAACGGACAAGATTCTCTTCAATCTCACCGCCTCCTGTGGACAGGATTTCCCTGGAGGAGACGTTCTTGGGGATCGAGGCGTCAAAATAAAGGACCTCGGAAATAATGGCCCCGTTCTGGACCTCCATCGCCATATGAATGACACCTGTAGACGAATCCATCGACTCCACCGTGACCCTACCTCCTGTGGGAGGGTCTCCATAGTCCTGAAAACTTCTGGGGGGATTTTTGAGAACCATCCGTCGACCGGAGGGAAGATGCAGGGCCTGTCGTGACATCTGGAGCAGAACATCCTGATTCACCGAGAATATCCCGGGCGATGACGGAGCGATCAGCGGATCCTGTCCCCAGGCCATCCCGGAAAAGAAAAGCACCGGCAGGATTCCTGCAACGATTCCGCAAAAAGCGTCTTGGCTCTTCATCCCACTCCTCCGTCCACTCACAGAGACGCCGTATATCCCAGCATCTGGTTGACCGTACGGATACCGGTGGCATCCATCTGGTATGCCCTCTGGCCAATCACCATATTGACAAGCTCTTCGGCGACATTGACGTTCGACGCCTCCAGAAATCCCGGCAAAAGATGGCCTGCCCCATTCACTCCGGGGTTTGACAACTGTGGAGCGCCGGAGGCCTGCGTTTCCATGTAAAGGTTGTTTCCCCTTGACTCAAGACCAGCGGGGTTTATGAACTGGGCCAAAACCAGCTGGCCGATTCTTGTTGGACGAATCTGGCCTGGAAGGTTGACGGTGATTTCCCCGTCACCGGAAATCGTGACCGTTTTGGCATTTGGCGGAATGCTGACGGGCGGGTCCACAAGCTGCCCGTCAGAGTTCACGAGCCGGCCTTTCCCGTCGATATTCAGGGTTCCATCCCTTGTGTAGGCGATTCTTCCGTCAGGGAGGCGGACCTGTAGAAATCCGTTCCCCTGGATCGCCACATCCAGAGGGGAGCCTGTTTGCCGGAAGGAGCCCTGGAGAAAAATCTTTTGCACAGACCCTGCGCGAACTCCGAGACCCACCTGGAGACCCGTTGGACTTTGATTTCCGAGAAGGCTCTGGGACTCGCCAGGAGGGACCATCGTCTGATACATCAGATCCTGAAAATTCGCCCGCTGGCGCTTGTATGCTGTGGTATTGACGTTTGCCATGTTATTGGTGATGACATCAAGATTGGTCTGCTGGGCTTCCATTCCGGAGGCTGCGTTCCAAAGTGCGCTGAACATCGAAAGGGCTCCTTCCAAGAAACCGGATCGTCAGGATCCGGAATCGCGGTGGGTGATTGAAAATCTGTCAGGCAATGATCGAAATATCGTTAACCGTCCGGTTTGTCAGCTCGTTCATGGCTTTCATCACCTGAACATGTGTCTGGAAAGCCCTCATCGCCTGGATCATCCGGACCATTTCGGCGGTTCCGTTCACATTCGAGGTTTCATATCCACCATCCATGACCCTGGGCTTGGCAACAGGATCGATTTTTCCCGATTGAAAAAGACCCTCCCCTATTTTTGAGAGGCTTTGCACCCCGTCCCTCGGCGTATAGATTCCAAGTTTCGCGACAAACTGATTTCCCTTGAAGAGAGATCCGTCAGCGCGAACACGGATGGTCAGATCCTTGCCACCAACGGGAAGTTTGACCGGCTCACCCTTTTGGTCAAGGACCTGATATCCCTCATGGGTCACAAGCCCACCGGTCTCATCCATCGTGAAGCGGCCATTTCGGGTCAGGAAGTCTCCCTTTGGGGTCGAGACATGAAAAAAACCGTCGCCGTTAATGGCCATGTCGAGAGGATTGCCGGTCTGGCGGATCATCCCCTGGCTATAGCGGACATGGATCCGGTCAACCCCCGAATGGGGGACATCCTGACCGGCCATTCCCCATGGATCCGGAAACTCTCCCCAGGGAGTGAGATTCGTTCCCGGCTGGGTCTCCGGCTTTTTGACCAGAAGCTCCTTGTGGGGCATATAAGTCTGAAATGTCACCCGGTCTTTCTTGAACCCGGGTGTATCCACATTGGCCAGATTGTTGGTGAGAACTTCCATCAACTGTTCTTGTCCCTGTGCTCCGGATACAAGTGCAAACTCTCCCTGCCTCATCCTGACCTCCTCTCCGATTCCAAAAACATTCCGGTGAGACAAAAGCAATATATATGCCAAATCCGTTTTCCCGTAGAAAAAGATCAGGCCTGGCAAGAGAAAATACGCGCCCGGATTTGGACGGATTCAAGGATTGGAGGAAGCACGGGAAGGCTATCGGCAAATTTTGCCTATTTCATCAGAGGGTCTTTTCGTCACCTTTTTGACGAGAGACTGGACTGTTTTGGATTTCAGAAACGGTGGCTTTGACTCTTGTCTTCAGGGAGGTTCAGTGTTTTGGGCTTCTCAGGATTTCAAAACGAAAGGGGGAATGTCAGACAATTGACGATGGGGACCATAAGAAGTCCCCCAGGGCAGAATGGCGGGTGGATTGATGGTGGACTCCTTCCAGGAAAACAGGGAAGTCACCCCAGACAACAAGGGACTCCCTGGCTCTGGTCACCGCCGTGTAAAGAAGCTCCCGTGTCAGAAAAGGGTGAAAGAGCCGGGGAAGAAGTAGATGGACCCTCGAGAACTCGGAGCCCTGACTTTTATGGACGGTCAGCGCCAGTGCACTCTCCCAGGGGGGAAGGATCTCGATGGGAACAGTCTTCTCCCCCCCTTCCCCCCTTGGAAAATAAACACGGCCGGGATCTCCCCACCAGGGAAAAGGAATGATGCCCACATCTCCGTTAGAAAGGTCAAGCTCACTGGAGTTTTTCAGGACAACCACCGGATGGCCCCGCTGACTTCGCTCAGGGGAACGACTGTAATTTGAAAAAAGAATCTGTCCGAGGTTCCTTGAGATTTCGACCACTCCCCTCTGTCCGTCTCGCAGTGGACTCAAAACGCCAAGACCGGAGAGGGCAAAAAAGGCTCCGGACAAGTCTTTTGCCTTCATATAAGGAGAAAAATCCCGGGTGACATCCTGATAAAAGTCTGCAAGCGACGCCCCTTGCCGAAAGACAACACCTGAAAGCGAATCGGGATCAAGGGGAGTCACGCCTCCGTCCCTGATCCAGCGGGACAATTGTCCCACACCGGAATCGCCACTGAACCTGTAGCTTTTTTTCAGAATTGCGATCGATCCGGAGATTCCTTCAGGAGATCCGGACAAAGATTCTTCCGGTTTTTTCAGAATTTCCCCAAAGACCGCTCCCGGAGCAACGGAGGAAAGCTGGCCAGGATCCCCCGAAAGGATCAGAATGGCTTCATCCGGCAATACCAAAAGGAGCTTGTCAAACAGGGACAGGTCCACCATCGACATTTCATCCACCACCAAAAGATCGACAGGAAGAGGCAAGGGGTTTTGCTCATGATCCCTTTTCGCCTGGGCGATCAATCTGTGGATCGTCATCGGCGAGGGAATTTTGGACAGATACTCCCGATCGTCCTGATCGGGAAGGTCCGGTAACAGCTTGGCGATCGATTCACCAAGACGTGCGGCAGCCTTCCCCGTCGGGGCAACAAGGGCGATTCTCTCGGGAGGGATGGACAACAGTGATGGACAACG
The DNA here is from genome assembly GCA_021838765.1 of Nitrospirota bacterium. Next base: position 64,600 of record JAKCCY010000001.1, on the reverse strand, counting down.
GGACAGGATCCGGGAGAGTGCAGTCGTCTTTCCCGTTCCCGGACCTCCCGAAAGGATCAGAAGTTTTCGGTGAAAAACGATGTTTGCACATCTTCTGATGGTATTTTCCGGAGAAGCCTCCCCAAAGGCACGATCCAACAAAATCGATTTTGGGGACTCTCCCTCAAGGGAGTCTCTGAGGTTCGACCGGGTTGTCAGGTTCCTGGCGATCCGTTCCTCGAGTTCCCTGTAGCGAAGGAGCCAGACACGCTTTCCCTCACGGTCGAAAACGATCGGAAATGGAGCCTTTCGGGAACTCAGCCTAGAACAGGAGAGAAGGAAGACAGAAGAGTCGGGGTAGATCCCGGGACTGCCAGAACGTCCGGGAGGAACAGGCTTTCCCGCGAGCTTTTCAAGGTGACAAACCACATTGCCCTGTCTGCTTTCCAGAAGAAGGGTCGCGGCCAGGAGGCCAAAGAGATTCTCGTCTTCACGGTGGCCATTTCCATAAAGACGGACAAGCAGATCGGCAAAGCTGTTTTCCAGAATGCCGAAACCAGGTGAATTTCGTTCGGCGGACAGGATTCCGCTATCGCTCGGCAAGAGAAGGAAGACCTTCCCATGCGGGGGAAGAATCCCTCTCGACATGATTCTCGAGCGTGCCAACCCCTTCGAGCGTAATGGAAACCACGTCTCCCACAGAAAGCGGACCGACTCCTGACGGAGTTCCTGTCAAAATGACATCCCCGGGGTACAGCGTCATCACATGGCTGATGAAGGACAAGATTTCTGCCGGGGAAAAAATCATGCCGGAAGCACGGCCATCCTGACGGACAGAACCGTTCACACGGGTGATGATCTGGCGGTTGTCGGGCCTCCCCCCGACGAGGACCCATGGACCAAGGGGGCAGAAGGTATCAAAACTTTTGGCCCGCATATACTGGATATCCCTTCGCTGGAGATCTCTCGCCGTGACATCGTTGGCGATCGTGATGCCCAAAAGGCAGTCCAGTGCGTGATCGACGGAAAGGCCGCGAGATTTTTTTCCGACGACAAGGGCAATTTCTCCCTCAAAATCCACCCGGGACGACATGGATGGATGAAGGATTGCCCCCCCGTTCGCCAAAAGCGCGGAGGTGGCCTTCATGAAAATCAGCGGTTCAGATGGAATAGGCTTTCCCATCTCAAGGGCATGATTCTTGTCGTTTAGTCCAACGGCCACGATCTTCGTTGGAACAACGGGTGGCAGAAGGGTCACAGAATCCTTTGTCCGGATCTCTCCGGAGGGGAGGCGAAAGAGCTCCCCCCAAGAGAGAGCCTCCGCGGTAAGGGCCTTTCCGTCCACCAGGATTCTAGCCAGGAGAGATCCTTCAGCGAAGTTTTTGCCTTCCCACTCTATTGTCATTTTGCGATCCCCAGAACATCTTCCATCTGATAGAAGCCGGGCTTTTTCAAGGCGAGCCATCTGGCGGCTTCCACCGCTCCCCTGGCAAAGGTCTCACGGGAACTTGCCCGGTGTGTCAGCTCGAGACGTTCCCCCATTCCCAAAAAGTGAACCGTGTGATCTCCCACGACATCCCCGCCCCTGACAGCCATGATTCCGATTGTATCGGGAATACGCTCACCAACCATCCCCTCACGAGAATAGACACCCCGATCGGCCAGGTTTTCTCCTCTTCCCGAAGCCACCGCTTCCCCCAAAAACAGGGCTGTTCCGCTTGGTGCGTCTTTTTTCTTCTGGTGGTGAACCTCCACAATCTCGGCATCAAATCCGGGAAGTGCCCGAGAGACCTGACGGACGAGATGGGCCAGAAGATGAATGCCAAGACTCATGTTCGGAGCGAGCAAAAGGGGGATTTTCGCACTATGGGAGAAAAGCTCCTCCTTTTCCGGGGCGGAAAATCCGGTCGTTCCGATCACGAGCGGAACACCAGCCTCCGCAAAGAGTCTGGCGGTCGAAAGGGTTGAAGAGACATTTGTAAAATCGATTCCCACAATCGGCATCCCTTCGCCTGCTCCCCGACGGAGTTCCGAAACCGTCAGTTCACCACGACAATTGATCCCGGGATGAAAGGGTGCCGGTTTCCCCGAAAGAGGATCGGAAGACTCCACGATCGCTCCATGAAGAGAGACTCCGGACTCTCTGGAAAGAACCTGAAGGATCTCGCGCCCCATCCTGCCGGATGCTCCCACCATCACCACTCCGAGATCCGGTCGGGTCATTTGGATTCCTTTTTGAGAAGCCCCATGGCATCGAGCACCTTTGACAAAGACTGGGTGTTCCCGTCAGACATCGGCACAAGGGGAAGACGCATCTCATTGGACAGGATCCCCGAAAGCCCCATGGCGGTCTTGATCGGAATCGGGTTGGTTTCAAGACCCAGAGCCATATGAAGGGGGACAAGGGATTCGTGGACAAGTCTGGCCTTCTCCCATTCCCCCGCAAGACAAAGCTCGACAAGGTCCGCCATTTTCCGCGGCACAAGGTTCGCCGAGACCGAAATCACACCAGCTCCCCCGAGAGCCATCACAGGATAGGTCAGGAGATCATCGCCCGAATAAATCCCCATTTTTGAGCCGACTCGGGAAAAGAGTTCAATAATCTGGGACATTTGGCCACAGGCTTCTTTCACTCCGACAAAGGCCGCAATAGAGGACAGACGCTCGATCGTCTGGGGGGTGATGTTCACACCTGTTCGCACCGGCACATTGTATATGACCATCGGAATATCCACCGCCATGGCAAGAGCCTCATAATGGCGAAACAGACCTTCCTGTGTCGGACGGTTGTAGTAGGGGGTGATGACCAGCGCACCGTCGACACCGATTGCCATTGCCGATTTCGTGAGCCGGATGGCTTCATGGGTGCTGTTTGAGCCCGTTCCCGCCAGAACCTTGATCCGTCTGGCCGACTGCTCGACACAGATCGCGATCACCCGCTCATGTTCGGAGTGGTCAAGTGTCGCGGACTCCCCCGTCGTACCGGTCGGAACAAGCGCCGCCGTTCCCTCTTGAATGTGGAAATCCACAAGTCTCCTGAGGGCCGACTCATCAATTTTTCCCGCTTTGAACGGAGTCACCAATGCTACCATCGATCCGCTAAACAACACCTGACCCCCTTATTTTCCCGATGGACCAACCGGCAAACCCGGATCGGCCACATGATATTGCTCCATTACCGCCCGGGCATGGCTGACAAGATCCGACAATGATTCCGGTCGGATGCTCCCCGGATAGGACAGCAGCTCCTTGAACTCCGAACTGACCGAAATCACTTCGGTTGCCGGGATCTTCCCCTTACGCCCGGCATCGTAAAATGCATCCAGCGTTTTCACCACCGACCTTGCCTGGGCAGGCTTGTAAAGGATCGGCATACGGGAAACCAGCGCATGGTCCGTCACCCAGTTTCTCATATAAATGTATGTGAGAAAGTCCCCCCCCGTAAAGGTGATCAGAAAAAAGATCACAGGAATCGCCGAAACGATGAGAAGCGTCAGGAAACATCCCCGCCCCTCCTTCCTGTGGGGTGCCATCGGCGGATCGTCATCATCGTCGTCGTCATCGTCGTGCCAGATGATCTCGGGCTCTTTTGAAGCTGGTCCGACAGCCTGATCCCCCGCTCCGGGATGGTGGCCATCCGGAGTAGGGGGAGGAATTTCCTCTTTTTCACTCAACGCGCCGACTCCGAACGGATCAGGTCCTCATAGGTTTCCCGGGGACGAATGACCTCAAAGCGGTCACCGCTGACAAGAATCTCCGGAGGTCTTGGCCGGGCATTATAGTTTGAGGCCATCGCAAAACCATAGGCCCCGGCACTCATGACCGAAACCAGATCTCCCGCCTTGATCGGAGGAAGATCCCTGTCCTGGACCAGAAAGTCTCCGGTTTCGCAGACAGGCCCCACGAGATCGGCCTTGACGGAGGCTCCTTCACGAACACGAATCGGCCAAAGATCGTGGAAGGCTCCATAGAGGGAGGGGCGGATCAGGTCGTTCATTCCCGCGTCCCCGATGTAGAAGGTCTTTACTTCGGTCTTTTTGACGTAGAGAACCTGCGTCACCAGAATTCCGGAGTTTCCGACAATGGATCTTCCTGGCTCCAGGATGATCCCCTGGGAGGGATCCTTGACCCTTGAGAGGATTTCCCGGCTGATATCCCCTGGCGTCGGAACCTTTTCATCATCGTATCGGATCCCGAGTCCACCACCAACGTCCAGCCATGAGATCCCGATCCCTTTTTCCTTGAGCGCTTCCGAAAAAGCGATCATCCGCGTAAAAGAATCCCGAAAGGGAGCAATCTGCGTCAACTGGGAGCCGATATGCTGGTGGATACCGGTCAGACGGATTCCCGGAAGCTTCGATGCGCGCAGATACTCGGCAAGTGCCTCTTTTACCGGAACCCCGAATTTGCTTTTCTTGAGTCCGGTGGAGATATAGGGATGAGTTTGTGGATCGACATCCGGATTGACCCTCAGGGCGACGTTGGCGGTAACGCCCATCCGGGAGGCCACCTTCGATAAAGTGTCGAGCTCCATGGAGGATTCGACGTTGAACATCAGGATCCCCGCCTCAAGGGCTTCTTTCATTTCCTGCTCGGTTTTTCCGACACCGGCAAAAACGATCCTATCGGAGGGAATACCGGCCTTCATGGCCCGGAACAGTTCTCCACCGGAGACAACATCAGCACCTGAACCCTTTTTCCCAAGAAGCGAAAGGATCGACAGATTGCCGTTAGCTTTCATCGCATAGGCAATGACCGTTTTATGGGATGAAAAAGCCTCCTGATAGGACGCATAGCTGTCGCTGATGGCGCGCTCGCTATAAATATACGCGGGAGATCCCACCTCCCGGATGATTTTCTCGACAGGGACCGACTCTACATAGAGCTCACCATTTTCATAATGAAACTGCTTCACGAAAAACCTCCACGAACATCCGGTTGATATTGTTGTTGGAATCATTCCAAAAATCTTCTTGAGCAAAAAACTGAACAGGTGCCGCCCTGATTACTCGGAGTCAGGATGGTCCGGCTGATTGGGTCCGGCCGCCGGAGCCGGTTCCTTGTCGATCGCCCTGGGTTTTTCGGGCGGAGTCGAGCCGGGTGGGATCGGCACCCCCGCCACCCCGCATCCGGATAACAACAAAGTCGCGAGAAAGACCCCCAAAACCCGGGAAAAAAGCCCACCCCCCGGAATCACCGGAGTTCAGCCAAAATCGAGCGGATGGCTGAGATGCGTTCCAGAACCCTCTCTCTGGCCGGTCCACCCGGATGATTCCTTCTCGAAACAGCCATTTCCGGTGTCAGGCATTTGGCATAGCCTTTCGGAAAACCCTCATAAAATCGGGAGAGATCTTCATCGGACATCTCCGAAAGGGACAAGCCAAGCTTGTCCGAATGAGCTACGATCCTGCCCACGATCGCGTGGGCCTCCCTGAAGGGAACACCCATTCTGACAAGATCCTCAGCCATATCTGTTGCCAGGAGCCCACCGGAGGAAAGCCTGGAACGAAGCTTTTCCTCTTTAAGACGGGCCTGCCCGCAAAGCGATGTCATCATCGAGACAGCTCGTTTCCCCACTGAAACAGCGTCAAAAAGCTGCTCCTTGTCCTCCTGAAGATCCCGATTATATCCACCGGGAAGACCCTTCAAAAGGGTCATGAGAGAAACATAATCCCCCAGAACGCGGCCTGCGCGTCCTCTGGTCAACTCAAGGATATCGGGATTTTTTTTCTGGGGCATCATACTCGATCCCGTCATGTAGCGGTCCGGAATCTCGAGAACGGAAAATTCGCTTGTCGACCAAAGGATCCACTCTTCAGCCCACTGGGACAGGTGGACCATCAAAAGGGAAAGCGCATGCAGGAAATCCGCGGCGAAGTCCCTGTCCGAAACAGCATCGAGTCCATTTCCGGTAATCCCCTGAAGCCCCAGAAGATCGGCCACATAATGGCGGTCGATGGGGAAGGTCGTTCCCGCCAGAGCTCCCGACCCCAGAGGAGAAATCCCCGCGCGTCGTCGGACATCCTTCACCCGGTCCAGATCCCGCAAGAGACGTTCGGCATGGCAAAGATAATAATAGCCTCCCGTGATGGGCTGGGCCGGCTGGAGATGGGTATAGCCCGGCATCAGAAGGTCCACCCCCCCCTCGGCCTTTTCAAGAATCACATCAAGGAGATCCCTCAAAAGTCCCACAAGGGCACTGGCCTCGTCCACTACATAAAGCCTCAGGTCGAGAGCCACCTGATCATTCCGGCTTCTTGCCGTATGGAGCTTGTGTGCCGGGGTTCCGATCTTTTCAAAAAGCCGTCGCTCGATATTCATGTGGATATCTTCAAGTTCCGGACGAACGGGAAAGGTCCCCTTTTCAAATTCTTCGGCGATCTCCGAAAGTCCAAGGAGAATCGCATCCCCTTCTTCTCCGGTCAGAATGCCGACTTTGACAAGCATTTTCGCATGGGCGCCGGAACCCCTGATATCCTGGCGCCAGAGGGTCTGATCGAAGGAGATGGACTCGGTGTAAGCCAGAACTTCCTCATCTGTCGCCTCCTGGAATCGGCCACCCCAAGGCTTGTCGGGAAGAGGAGCCCCCTTTTCCATCAAAACTCACCTCCTCCGACCTGATCCGAATACAGCTTCAGCCTCAAGGCGAGAATATTGATGAATCCTCCCGCATCCGCCTGGCGATAGACACCATCCTTTTCAAAGGTTGCAAGATCTTTTCGATAAAGGCTATAGGGCGAGCGGCGACCAAGGACCCTGACAGAACCCTTGGACAGGAGAAGACGGACATCTCCGGTAACCCGCTCCTGGGTTTTCTTGACCAGGGACCACAAGGCTTCTTTTTCGGGGCTGAACCAGTATCCGTTGTAAATGAGGTTCGCAATTCGGGGAACAAGGGACGCCTTGAGGTTCAGAACTTCTCGATCGAGGGTCAATGTCTCGAGTGCCCTGTGCGCCGCATGGAGAATGGTTCCTCCCGGTGTTTCGTAGACACCTCTCGATTTCATACCCACATACCGGCTTTCCACCAGGTCGACCCTTCCGATCCCGTGCTCACCTCCCAGCCGGTTCACCTCGGTCAGGAGTGTCACTGGATCAAGGATATTTCCGTTGATCGCAAAAGGAATGCCTTTCTCGAATGAAACAATCACTTCCGCTGGCTGGTCGGGGGCATTCACCGGATTGACCGTCAGGGAGAAAATTTCCTCGGGGGGAGCCATCCACGGATCCTCCAGGATTCCTCCCTCATAGCTTGTATGAAGAAGATTCCTGTCGATGGAATAAGGTTTCTCAAGCGTTGCCTGAATGGGAATCCGATGTTTTTTCGCATAATGGATCAGATCGGAACGGGACTCCATCGTCCATTCCCGCCAGGGAGCGATGACTTTCACTTTAGGATCAAAATAGGCATAGGCCATTTCAAATCGGACCTGGTCGTTCCCTTTTCCGGTGGCTCCATGGGCAACGGCATCGGCTCCCGTCAAGCGGCAAATTTCCATCTGGGCCTTGGCGATAAGCGGACGGGCAATCGATGTTCCCAAAAGATAGCCGTCCTCATAGATCGCACCTGCCTGAATCATCGGAAAGACAAAATCCGAAACAAATTCCGCCCTCAAATCGCGAACATAGACCTCGGATGCCCCTGTCGCCTCGGCTTTCCCGCGAATCTCCTCAAGATCCTCTCCCTGACCGAGATCGGCGCAAAAAGCGACGACCGAACATCCGTATGTCTCCTTGAGCCATGTAATGATCACCGAGGTATCAAGCCCACCGGAATAGGCCAGAACAACTTTCAGTGGACGGTTTGCACCATGTTTTTCCATTAAGAATCCTTTCCCAAACAGAACAGCATGACAGCTTTCTGCAGATAGAGTCTGTACTGGGCCTGAAGGAACACCCTTGACTGTGGTCCATCGATGGCTGAAGCCGTAATTTCAAGCCCGCGATAGGCAGGAAGGCAATGAAAGATGACCGCTTTCGGATCCGCGACCTGGAGGATTCCCTCATTGATCTGATATCCCGCAAACTCAAGTTCACGGATGGATTTTTCCCCCTCCTGCCCCATGCTGGTCCAGACATCCGTGTAGAGAAGCATTGCCTGTTCGGAGGCCAGGAGAGGATCTTCGAGCCAGCGGACGAATCCCCCGTTTTTCCGGGCACGTTCATCGCTCATTCTGAGGATCTCGGTATCCGGGCGGTATTCCCTTGGGGTCGACACCGTCATCTTTGCCCCAAAAAGCGCCGCCGCCTCCATCAGGGAATGGGCCATATTATTACCGTCCCCGATATAGGTCACAGGGAGCCCCCGAAGTTCAGAGAAAAGCTCCCGGGCATAAGCAAAGTCCGAAAGAGCCTGGCAGGGGTGATGGAGATCGGTAAGCCCATTGATGACAGGAACCGGACAGTACTCGGCAAACCGTTCGATCCGGTCATGGCCAAAGGTTCTCATGATCACAAGATCGAGATACCCCCCGACGACTCGGGCAGTATCTTCCACCGATTCTCCCCTTGAGAGCTGGGAATCTGTTCCGAGAAAGAGAGTGTCACCGCCCATCTGGTGGACGCCGGCTTCAAAGGAAAGCCGGGTTCTTGTCGAGGCCTTCTCAAAGATCAGACCCACTGTCTGCCGGCGAAGCATATTCTCGAAAAGTTCGGGATTTTTTTTGATCCGGACGGAAAAATCCAGAAGGTATGCGGCGGACTCCTCCGAGAGATCCGCAAGCTGGAGAAAAGATCTGGTTCCTTTTTTCAATAGATTACCCTTTCAGAGCCGGAGATCGTTCCAGAATCCGGTCAAACACGTTCAAAAACTGGTCCATCTCGTCATATCCGACCGAAACAGGCGGCAAGAGACGGACAACATCATCAGACAGTCCTGTGGCATTGACAAGGACATGGCTTTCCAGAAACTGGTTCTTCATCTCTTTTGCCGAACTGGAAACTCTTACTCCCACCATAAAACCAAAACCCCGGATCTCCAGAATCTTTCCTTTGTGGCGGCTGGACAGCTCGGAAAGCCCCTTCCAGAGATAGTCCGACATCACACCGATCCTCGTAGGCAAAAAATCCTCATCGTAGAGAGATTTCAACAAGGCCAATCCGGCGGCACAGGAGACCGGATTTCCCCCGAAGGTGGAGCCGTGGGATCCCGGAGGAAGGAATGTGGACAGATGTTCCGTCGTCAAGAGCGCCCCCAATGGAAGTCCCCCACCAAGAGCCTTTGAGGCCACCAGAATATCCGGCACGATCCCGTACAGCTCATGGGCGAAAAGGGCGCCGGTTCTCCCCATTCCGGTCTGGATCTCGTCAAGGATCAACAGGATCCCTTCCTGATGGGTCCAATGCCTCAGATCCCTCATGAACTCTTTCGTTGCCGGGATGACGCCAATCTCTCCCTGCACAGGCTCAACAACAACAGCCACTGTCCGATCGGTTTTCTGGGAAATCACATGATCCATGTCATTGTAACGGGCATAGGAAAAGCCTTCAGGCAAAGGACCAAAGCCTTCCCGGACCTTTTGTTGTCCGGTCATGGTCATCGCGCCGAGCGTCCTTCCATGGAAACTGTTTTCCATGGAAATGATCTCAAAGCGACCGCGCGGATTCCCGAAACGCCGGGCTAGCTTGAGGGCTGCCTCAATGGCCTCTGTCCCGGAATTGGAAAAGAAAACCCGGTCCGCAAAGGTTTTCTCGACAAGCATCTCGGCAAGCTCAATGGCGGGAATATTATAGTAGAGATTGGAGGTATGGGTGACTCTCTGCGCCTGTTTCTGAATAGCATGAACAATGGACGGGTAGGAATGGCCCAAGACATGGATCGCGATCCCCCCCAGGAAATCGAGGTAACCATCACCCCTTGTGTCGAAAAGGAAGCTTCCTTTTCCCTTTTCGAAAACCAGACTCTCCCTGGAATAGTTTCCCAGTAGCACTCGCGCCCCCCGTTCAACCCAGGATCCCTGCCCGATTGGCGATGACGTTTTCATTTTGGAAGTATTCATCAATTTTTTCCTTGGAAGATCATCAGATGGCTGCCATTCCAGAAAGCTCCATCGCGATCCGGTCAAGCTCCAGTCGTTCCCCGATCATCACCATCTGGTCCCCCGCTGACAGGATTGTTTCAGCACTGGGAAGCATCAGGGCCGATTCCCCCGATTTCAGGATCGCAACCACATGGCTTTTGATCATGAGACTCCGGGAGAACCGCTCGACGGTCATTCCGATAAAAGGAGAGTTCTGGGGAACCGGAATTTCTTCAAGTGCCAAACCTGTGTCCCCCTTCCCCGCAATGATGTCGATGACATCCAGAAGCGTTGGCCTCGTCAGGGCAAGAATCATCCGGTGGCTTCCAAGCGCAAAAGGAGACACTACTTTCGTCGCTCCAGCCCTCAGGAGCTTCGATTCTGCCTTGGGATCTGTCGCCATCGCAATGATCGTCATATCCGGATTTTCAAGACGGGAGCTCATCGTCACATAAACCGATTCGGCTGGCCGCGATGTGAGCGTCACCAGAAGGGATCTGGCCCTGATCACACCAGCTTGCCGGAGAACCTCTTCATCCGCCGCATTTCCACTCAGGACCAGATAGCCCTTGGCAATGGCCTCCTGAACATTGACAGGATTTTCCTCGATGACCAGAAAGGGAATGTTCCGGACATGAAGTCCTTCGGATACGAGTGATCCAATTTTTCCATACCCGCAAACAATAATGTGGTCCTTGAGCGCGGCTATTTTCCGGTCCATCCGCCGGCCTCCCAGCAATTTGTAGACATGACCCTCAAGAACCAGTTCACTCAGCGTGGCAATCGCATAACCAACTGTGCCGACACCGGTGACAATCAGAATGATTGTAAAGTATTCGCCCCTGACATCCAGATGATGGACAGTCTGGTATCCGACGGTAGACAACGTGATGACAGACATGAAGAGGGCATCGCTAAACGACCACCCTTCAAGCTCCATATAGCCACCGGTTCCCAGTCCCAACAAAAGGAGAAGAACTCCGATAGCGATATAGAGCCGCTGGAGGGGCTCCAGGGAGCCTTGATCAGACGTTTGCACCAGTCGAGGAATGTCGGGCTGATTCAACATGCCCGGCAACCTCCTCCCGGGTCATGGCCGAACTGAGATACTTCACCCAGAGAACGCCGGTCCCTTCAAAATACCGGCAATCCACAACACCCTTCATTCCATCAAGCGTCAATACCAAAGGAGTGATCCTGGACGGATCGACAACAACATTTTCTTCAAAAACTTCCAGATGGTTTGGATCCGTCAGTCCTCGAGCATAAAAGAACCAGAAAAGAGAGAGAAGCAAAAGGCCACCGAAGAGCGTCTTTTCGGAAAGAGAGACCAGGATTCCTCCTGAGAGGCCCCCTGCAAACGCCCCCATGAACTGGCTCATGCTGAACACTCCAGAAGAGGTTCCTCGGGTCTTGTGTTTGGCAAACCTCGTCATGATCGATGGCATGATGGGTTCGAGAAGGTTAAATCCGATGAAAAAGATCGTCAGGCCTGTAATGAGTCCGGCCTTTGAATGATAGCCGAACAGAAAGACCACAAAGCTCACCACGATCAGAGCGATGGAGAACAAAAACATTTTCTTCAGTTTTTTCTTCTTTTCCGCATAGATCATCCCCGGGACCATCAGAAAGAGTCCCGAGAGAATCACAGGCAAATAGACATGCCAGAGATTTTTTTCGGGAATGAAGCGGGAGAGCAAAATAGGGAAGGCCACAAAAACGGACGTGAGTGATGCATGGAGAATAAAAACAGAGAAATCCAGCCGTATGAGGGAAGGATTGGAAAGGACCTTTCCCAGATCCTTGACCGAAAGCCCCATTGTGTTTTTAACGTGTGCGGGAGGATTGGGAACAATCACGTACAAAATCAGAATGGCCAGAAGAGAAAGGACTCCGGTCATCCAGAAAAGTGCCCCGACATCGTAATGTGCTGCCACAATCGGTCCGACGATCATCCCGACAGCAAAGGCAAGACCGATCGACATACCGATACCCGCCATCGCCCTGGTCCGAACCTCTTCCCGTGTCAGGTCGGCCATCAGGGCGGTGATCACCGAAGCAACGGCGCCGGAGCCCTGCAAAAGACGTCCTACCAAAAGGACTCCGATCGAATGGGCCATGGCTGCAATGATCGATCCGGCCGCAAAGATCAAAAGACCGATGACAATAACCGGCTTTCGTCCTATCCGGTCGGAAAGGGTCCCGAACGGAACCTGCAGAAGCGCTTGAGTCAACCCATAGCCGCCAAGGGCAAGACCAAGCCATACCGGATCCGCACCCGGAAGTTTTTTGGCATACAGGCTCAGGACAGGGAGCACAATGAACAGGCCAAACATGCGTGTGGCGTAAATCAGCGAAAGCCCCATAAGGGCCTTCTTCTCAACAGGGTTCATCTCTTCAGACTTCATGAAATTCCTCTATATTGATTGATCGGGAGGTTCAAGGCACGGCATTTATATGGCTCAGGCTTGTATTTTCACCCAACAGGAAGGTCTCCGGCAAGACCCCGGGGAAAGGGAAATCACTTTCCGAGCGATCATACCAAAAACTCGAGCCCAAAAAGGAAATCAAGGAAGGAGAATGGTTGATTCAGCAGATCCCGGCAAGAAAGATTTTCGAAGGAGCTTCCCCATTGAGGCTTGAAACAGGAGCAGTAGTGTGGGATTTAAAGGAGTCATGCCCCAGGATACCCCACAACATCGAAAAAAGAAGGAGGGCAAAGAACAAGACGACACCTGCAAGCATGAAGAAAACAGGCTTTGAGTCCACATACATCTTTCGTATGTTATTGAAGATACTCATCTCATACCTTTGCCCAACCCGGATCGGTCACCTTAACTGTTGAAGTAGATAGACTTGATGACGGCGTACCAACCAAGAACGATCACACTGGCCACTCCGATCAGAAGTGCCCACTCAAATCCACCCCAGTTTCCAACGGTCAGAACATGGCTTGTCATTGTTGAAACTCCTTATATGTATGAAAACATTTGAAAATGGCTCCCATCAACTGTCCGATGGAGCCCCGGCTGAAAAACTCGGGGGTGGATCAATCCCCGAAAAGTCCAGACACATTTTAGAGACTATCACACTACAGAACAACTTGGAAACATCCAGCTACTTGATGTTCAGTTCAGTCCCGGATACACCTATTTTGAAGAGTCTCCGGAAGAGAGCTTCCCATTCGCCTTGCTGACGTCCTTCTGAAAGGTCTGTGTTGCGTCGCCCAATGCTTTCACGTAAGCATCAACAGCTTTTTTGACCTCTTTTTGCCGCTCACGAAAGTCGCTCGATATCGTCTTGGCGTAGTTGGCGACAGCAGCCTTGATGGAAGTCGTTACCTGCTCACCCATCGACCCGCCAGTTTCAGCAAGCTTGTTCTTGATATCATTGATGGTCCCGGTCACATGGCGGCTTGCCACGGCTGTCTTCCTCGCGTACAGTGCATCCGCTTTCCTCTTGTTTTCGAGGTAAGCTTTTCTGGCATTGGCAACCGCCTGATGGTACCTTGCCTCAGCCCGGGCAATGGCGCTGTCGTATCGATCATTCAAGGGCCGGCTTTCATCATTGTCGCTTTGTGCCAAAGCGACTTCAGGAGAAAGTCCTAAACCGGACGGGTATCCGGAAACCTGAGACAGAAAAATGGCCAATCCGAATCCGAATGCTGCTCCAAGCCGTCTTTTTGAATCCAAGATAGACCTCATTGATTCCCCCTTTTTGAAGAGTAAAAAATCAAAGAACGCAATAATCCCGGGAACCATCATAGCATGGTTGCCCAATCGAATGAATTTGCCTCCCGGGATTCGTTACAGGAGAATGGGTGCCTCCAACAAAAACCCCATCGCCACAATCACTCCAAGAAAAACATGTGACTTGAACAGCTTCTGGGCATAAACCGGAGTCACTCCTCCCCTCACCTTAAAGGACTGGAAGAAAATCAGCAAGACAAACAGCAAGATGGATAAAGGAAGAGCCTTGAAGATCCCGAGCGAATAAGACGCCAGAAAAAGGAAAAGACCGGAGAGAAGGCCGAAGAATAAAATGGCGAGCCATAATCGATCACCGAAGGTCACCGCGCCAGACCGGACTCCCGCCTTGACATCGTCCTCCCTGTCGCTGATGGCATAGATCAGGTCATAGGCGGTCGACCAGAAGAGTCCCGCCAACCCGATAAAAACTGCTCCCATTGAAAGTTCGTTCTTCGAAGCAGTCCATGCCATGATGGGAGCCACCATTCCAAAAGGAAGTCCCATGAACAGCTGGGGGAGTGGAAAAAATCTCTTGAAAAGGGGATAGAGGATCGTGGCCAAAAGTCCCACAAACGCCACTTTCAGCGTCAAAAGATTTAAAAACAACAGCAAAAAGGCCGACAGGGTACAGAAAAAGAAAAATACGGCAAGAGCCCATCCAACCGATATCCTGCCAGAAACAATCGGACGATTTTTTGTCCGTTCAACCGCTCCATCCACATGTCTGTCCAGGATATCGTTAATAGCACAACCTGCAGATCTCATGAAAAAGGAGCCCAGAAAAAAAATCAGCAGAAGTTTGGGGGGAGGCGCTCCTCGCCATGCGGCAAGAAGCGCCCAGAACCCGGGAAGAAAGAGCAGGAGTGTTCCGGCAGGGCGATCAAATCGGATCAATTCCAAAATGACGGAAAACCATTTGATCGAAAATACGGCCGGAGGATTGGGTGTCATACCAGAAATTCCATGAGAGAGGGAAGGAAAATCTCCTGAATGGAGATTCGGGCGCCAGCCATATTTGAGAGGATATAAGAACGCATCCAGAGAGGCTGTCCATGCCAGGGATCTGGAGTAATGGGCGTCCCGCTTCGCCTCATGAAAGAGAGATTTTCCCGGATCATGGGCTCACCCCTCTCAACAAATGCAGTACCGATCGGACGTGGATCGGAGAGAATTTCCCATGTCCTGGAAAAGTCTCCTCCCGGAGCCATACGGGAAGAAGCCATCACGAGCTCCGGATAACGGTTCGTTCCCAGGAATACCCTGCGCTCCCCCTCCTCCCCCGGGATGATCCTCGCAACAACAGGAGCACCAATCGTCAAAGCCAGAAGTCGCGTCAGGGAACCATCCATCGCCAGAAAAATCTTCAGAAGGATCGGCAGACCATCCAAAAGTGCCGGGATATCAGCACCATCTGGCAAAGGCTGTTTTCCATCCGCCAGTGGCCGGATCATCAGGACAGACTCGGAACCCCCACCGAATGCACTGGAGGGGAAGACGGGGATTGTGGTCGGGAAGATGGGCCCAATCTGGCATCGAGCTCTCTCATGACCGCCCTTCCGATCTTCATCGGCTCCTCATCCCAGGCCGCAAGACAGGCTCGGGCAATCAGGGCGCCCAATTTTCCCGGATTATAAAGAAGCTTTCGAATCGTCATCGGGTTCAGATCGATCGGATCGTAATCCGATGAGAGATAGCCTTCTCGAATCAGCTTTTTCTCGAAGGCAGTATGGGGTTGGACCGCCAGAAAAAACACCATCGGGTAGACTCTGTCTTCACCAAAGATCTGGCAGGTTGTCCGGTAAGATTCGATCGCCTCCCGAAGTGTCTCTTCCGTTTCACCGGGAGCGTTCAGGGAATAATTCAGGATGATATTTCCCTTGTATCCGGCATCCTGCAGATTTCGGCATCCTTCAATAAGGGTTGAAAGTTTAAAGCCCATGCGAAGACTGTCCAGAATCTCCTGAGATCCTGAGGTGATCGAAACTTCAAGGTCTCCCATTCCGGACTCGACCATCAAGGTGGCAAGATCCGGAGAGATGAGACTTGTCCGGATATATCCGCTCCAGGTGATCTTCATCCCGGAGTCCCTGATCGCCTCAAGGAGGGCCCTTGCCTCTGGAATGGCTTTCACACCGGGAATAAACTGTGCATCGGCAAACCAGAAATTCCGGATTCCCCATTTTTCATAATATTGGCGCATTTCAGAAACAACATCTTCGGGATCCCGATAAAAAACCCGCTTCCCCTCAATATAGGTATAGAGGCAAAAAGAGCATCCGTAAGGACAGCCCCTTTTTGTCTGGATGCCAATCATTCTCCGATGATAGAAGGCATGTCCGGGAAAAACCTTTTCGACATAGGCAAGGTCGTAGGGAGCCCGACGGATCTGGACAGATCCTTCCTTTTTTCCCCTTATCGTTTTTCCAGCCTTTCTGTAAATGACCCGATCATCATCACAGGAACGTCCTTCCACAACCTTGATCAGGGCATCTTCACCCTCCCCAACGACACCGATCACACCCTCAGGAAGGAGTGGAATGATCTGTTCGGCAAACACGGAAAAAGCGCCCCCACCAACCATGACCGTGGCATTTGGGGCCCGCTTTGCACCCGATCGGATCAGTCGAAGCTTCCGGTGGAACTCCGTACGATACTTCCAGACCATCCGGATACCATCAATGGCGGCACGAACCCGGGTCGATATCTTTGGGGCATAATAAAACTCGAACGCCCGACGGAGAGAGTTATCTCCTTCATGGGGAGCGAAAATCTGGACATCTCTCCAGGAATAGGCCAGAAGGTCCGGCTTAAAACGGTCGATGGCGGCAAAAAGAGCTTCTTGATAGCTGTTCTCAGCAATTTGGGTCATGTCGAGAACTTCCATCTCAACCTCCGGATGCATCCGGTGAAGCCAATTCACCAGATAGCCTATCCCTACAGGAAAGATCGGACTGACAGGAAGCCAGATGAAAAGCACTCGTTTGAGAACTGCCGGGGGAAGTGGGGCATGATGATCATCCTGGACATTCAGATCCAGGACGGGAAGGGCTCCGGACAGAGTTCCGGTCGTATCAGACGGCACCATGGGGTTTTTCTCCGGAATGGATCGCAACGATCCCACCAGAAAGGTTTCGGTAGGCCACATTGCGAAAACCTGCCGCCTCGATTAACCCTTTGAACCGTTCTTGCGCGGGAAACTTGGCGATCGAGGCAGGCAAATATTCGTATATGCCCGTTTTATCCCCGGAGACCACGCGGCCAATCAGGGGCAAAATGGCAAATGAGTAAAATCGATAGAGTTTGTCCCAAATCGGGTTGACGGGTGTGGAAAATTCAAGACACACAAAACGACCACCCGGCTTTAATATCCGGTAAATATCCTTCAGTGCCACGTCGAGATTCGTCACATTTCTGAGACCAAAGCCAACAACAAGCCGATCGACAGATGATGTCCTGATGGCCATGACTTCTGCATTGGACTGAACAGCGCCCATCCCTGACCGTCCCTGTTCGGAACGGATTTTATCAAGTCCGATCCTGAGCATCGCAAAGTTCAGGTCAACGGTGGCCACAATCCCTTTCGGTCCAACACGTTCCTTGGCCAGAAGACCAAGGTCAGCGGTACCACCACAGAGATCAACCACCGTTTGCCCGGGCTTTGGATCCAGAATCGAGATGGCGATTCTTTTCCATAAGTGGTGCATGCCAAAAGACAGCACGGAGTTGTTCAGATCATAGGCTTTCGCCGCTGATGTAAACATATTCTGGACGACTATTTGCTTTTCCTGGGGATTAGGCAGGGAGAATGTTTTTGGCATGGGCGAATTATAGCTGAAAAAGGTTGCCCTTCGCAAAGGGTAAACGGAAAGGAGAGTGATTTTCCAACAGGGCGAGAGAAACAGGGGAAAATGTTCTCTCCATCCCTGCCGGTGAAAAGGATCTTTAGATCACTCCCATCTCAAAGCGGATCTTTCTAGAAGGCATATCGTATGCCAATCATGACAGGAACCGACCATGTGTCACTCACTTGGGAAACCGTTCCGGGAGGGTTGCCCAGTGAGGTTGTTATGCCGGTGGGTGCCGTCTCAAAGGACAGGTTTGCCTCGATGAAGGCTCCCCATGATGGAGAGATGGGGTAAAGGACTCCCGCCCCCAGCATCCAGGCATATCCAGCCTGGGCATCGACACCTGTATAGGTGTTGTATGAGGCTCCAAAGGTGGCATTCAAATAGGGGATGATCGTTTTTCCAAAAAGGGACGGAAGATAGTAATTCCCCCCCAAACCAATCACGGTATGGGTATTTTGGGAGAAATCCGTTTGCTGGACGGTCAGATAGGCCAACAAGTCCGGAAAAAGCATTTTCCCGATCCGAACCCCCCAGACAGGGGCCGTACCAAAATCATAAGGAACGGTTTTCCCGAGGGTTGTGGTGTAAGAGCCCGACAGGGAACTCTCTCCTCCCGCAAAACCCTCTAAAACAAATCCCTTCCCTGGAAAAGGGCTGGATTGGTCCGATCGGGGAGTCGGAGCGGACGGAGCTCCGGACGACATCGAGTCACTCATCGGACTGGCCGATACCCGTTGGCCTGAAAAAGCAAAAAAAGACATGAAAAACAAAACCCCAAAAATCATCCTGAACGATCCATACAGATATTTCATTGAAAGACCCTCTCCTTATTTATGCATTGTCCAAGCGTCACTCAATCGGTTTTCCATGGAGACTCAGAACATCCACATGAATCCTGTCAAAACCTTGAAGTCCGGATTCAGCGCCGGTGAAGACGGTGTCGTACCCGGCTGATTCCAATAGACAAACTTGTCTGCATTGGCAAAGATCATCAAGTTCGGAACGGATTTGGGCATGATCTGGAATCCCATCCCGATGGAATCCTGGAAATTCTCGGTTCCCAGAATCGGACCGGCTGCCTGAAGCACTCCATTTTGAACATATGGATTGACCTGAATGTTGGTAGCGTTGTACTGGATGTAATCTCCGGCACTGATCCAGATTTCCGGAAATTTGCTGTGAAGCCCCGTCAGTCGGTACTCAACCTGATAGTCGGTATTGAGGGTATTTCCGAGCTGAGTTCCCAGATTATTCGGGAGCTCGAATGAGTAAATGGCATCCCCGATCGTCATCCAGCGCCCATTGGAAAACAGATGCATGGCCTCTAGCCCGAATGTGAGCTCATAGGCGCCAGCACCTGTTAGGGTACTGGTGATATTCTGGTTATTGAATGCCTGACTTGTCGGAGAGGTTGGGAAGTGCACTCCCTGAACCAATACCACGCGGGTTGTTCCTGAAAAAGTGGTGCGGTCGTAGACATCAAGAAGGTTGGCAATCCAGAGATCTCCCGGAACGGCCAGAAATCCCGAATTGTTGTTTCCGAGACCCGGAGTGTAGGTATTGCTGGAAGATGCTTGGGGATTGGAGTTCCACCGATAGTAAAAAGGTTCTGTCACCTGAACCATCCACTTCTTGGTAACGAGCACCTGAAGGGTATTCTCTTGGGTCAAAAGGGCCTGAGAACCGCCTATATGGGAATATCCCGCTTGAACCTGGCTTCCGGCAATCCAGATATCAGAATAGTTCATCCGGAAAGAGAGCATGATGTCACTTGTCCAGAACATGGAGGCATCCATCCCCATATGCTCCAGACAAAACACGCAGGCCATCGCCTTTTTGGGGGAGCAGAGCGCAATGAACAACCCCAAAAAAGCAACCAGAATGGATTTTTGGATGATCCATGTATCGAAAGCGAACGGATCCTGTTTTTCCACGAAAGACTCCTTTTCAAATATGAATGAATAATCGAAGACAGTTCGAGAGCGTTTCAGACTGAAAGGATCGACCATCCATCCCGGGGAGGAGGATTACAGGGAAAACGGCAAGCAGAAGGAATCCATATTTTGGACAAGGGGGGGAAGTCCGATCGGAAAAAATTCTGAACGGGAAACTCCCCCTCTCCTAACATGTCGGGAGCGCTCATGGGGGGGAAAGGCAGAAGAGGATTCTCATGATGGCATTCAAGGCTTGCGGCACGAGAATCCGCTCTGGCCTCATGAAAACAGGGAATCGCTTCCTCAGGATGAATGGAGCTCAGGAAAAGCGAAGCCGATCTCGTCGTCATGCTCCCATTACCGAGCATAGGAAAAGGACGGAGAGTCGGGGTCATCCTCTCTCCATGGCACAGGAAAAGAATGCCTTGAAGCAGAAAAAGGGCACAGATCCATACAATCGGATTCGGTGGCAAAAAAGAAACCCCACTATCCCTATAATGATTTTTCAAACCCGATACTCCCGTTTAAAAGAAAAAGAATCGATCCCGGAACAGTCTGAATTTTGCCAGGAAAGGCTGAACCAATCTGCCGCCAACAAAAGCTTCGGGAAACAAACGCTTTTTTGGCGATCAGAGAAGATTGGATAAGTCAAACTCTTGGGGGATGATCCGGAGGGAGAACGGGGGAGGAAGCATACGAAAAAACTTTTGGAATAATGGGATTATCGCGATGGCATATGCGATAGGGAACCGTTGTCGCTGGCAGAACAGCCTGCGCAAAAAGGGATGAGGTCAACAAATACGACGGCATGGGATGGTGACATTCCCATGAAGATTGCCCGCTGACAAAAGGATGAGTGCAATCGTCTCCGGCCGAAGAAGCGTCCACAACTTTTTCTGGATTGGATAGCCAATTCGGTACAAGCAAAGCAAGCGAAGCATTGCTCTTCAAGGAGATCTGGGAGGAGAAAACAGGTGCCACATGGCCCATCTGGTAAAAGAAGACAGGAATCAGGACAAGCAGGAGGCGAAAGATGGAGGGCAAACGTTTGCGCAATGGAGCTCCTCGAAAATCCTGAACAGAAACAATCGGGTAAAGCACCCTGAATACAACCCTATCCGGACAGACAATCCTTGTCAACCCGATTTTCTGGATGAATTCCACGGGAAGCCATCTGAAGCAGTTTCAAAATCCGGATGATTGTCCTAAGATGAAAAGGCTTTTCTGGCAATTCAAAACAACCATCCGGATGACTTCAGGTGAAAGAGAGGACCTCCCTACTCCATGTCCAGGTCCATTCGCAAAGCTGCCATCATCGATATCGGCTCGAACTCCATGCGCCTTGAAATCTTCGCGATCAGGGGCAACGACTGGTGGCTGATCGAGCGTCACAAGTCCCCGGCCCGAATTTCCCAAGGCATGTATGACGACCAGATCATCAAGGGAGAAGCCATCTCCAGGGCAAGGGAAGCCCTTTGCCTGTTTGCCGGACAAATCGCCTTTCACCACATCAAAAAAGTCCGCTGCACCGCAACGAGCGCCATCCGTGACGCGGCAAACCAGAGAGAGGTTCTGGAAATCCTCTCGAAGGGAATCCCTTTTCCGATCGAAGTTCTCTCCGGTGAAGATGAAGCGTTCTACAGCTATTTTGGAGTCCGGACAAGTATCAATATCCGTGACGGCCTTGTTTTCGATGTGGGAGGCGGAAGCACAGAACTGATCAGGATCCAGGATGGTGAGCACATCGCCACCACCACCCTTCCACTGGGAGCGGTCAGACTATCGGAGTCTTTTTTCAGAAAGCCGGGTATGCCCTCAGAGTCGGAGTGGAAAAGACTTGAGCGCCATATCGACAAAATGTTGAAGGAGGGGGATATCCTCTCGAAGGGCACCCCCAAACTCCTGATCGGAGTGGGTGGCACCGTCCGCCAGCTTGCACGGATCGCCCAGAAGAAGGAACACTATCCTCTCATTCCTCAGGTTCATGAATATACACTGGCCAAAAACCAGGTCAACAAGATTCTTCTGGAAATCCGGAAGTCTTCCATTGAAAACAGGATTTCCTCTCTCGGAGTCTCAAAGGACAGGGCAGACATCCTTCCTGCAGGAATCCTGATTATTTCCCGAATTCTGGAAGGGGCTAAGTCCCCTCTTTTGACCGTCTCCCAGCATGGTCTAAGACACGGGCTCTTCATGGAAGCCTATCTGGAATCCACAAAGCCCCCCGCACAGGATATCGCGAAAGATACGATCTCAAGACTGGTGAACCGTTTTGGATCCTACGAAGACTCAAGATCCTTCAGACGCATTCTCCTGAGACTGTACGAAACCATCCATCCCGAAACAATGATCGACAAGGAAACCAAAAAACTTCTGCGCTCCCTTGGATCTCTCGCACAAACATCCCTTTCCTATAGGCCGACAGGAGACTCGGAGTCCGCCAATTTCCTGCTGAAAGAAGAGTGTCCGGGATTTTCCCCACAGGAGAGAATTTTACTTTTTCTCGCCCTGACACAATATCGGACCCACTCAGACATCACGATCCGGAAAAACAACCGCTCCCTCTTTCTCTCTCTTTCCCAAAAGGACCAGGGAAAGGTCATATTCTTTTCACGCCTTGCGAAGCTCGCGAGAGAGATCCTTTTGTTCACCTCGGGAGAGATGCCTTTTCTCTCTTACGCAGAACCTCATCTGACCATACGGGACAATAGAAGCGATGAGGAGGGAGGGGTTGAAAGACTCGTCTCCACAAAGGAAATGGAGTTTGAAAAAGGGAGACCCGTGATTGTCATCTGGATGAGGGTTGAAAACTACGATGGACAAAGCGGATCAAGACTCAAAAACATTGAACCGATCCGGAAGCTTGAAGAAGAGCTCGACAATGGAGAGGACTGACATCCCGACCGTCCGGGACTCCAGCGCCTCCCCATCCTCTTTGAATATTCACCCGACCATATCCCAAGCCACACACGAAATAACCGACCGGATCATCACCCTTTCTGACGGGCGTCAGATTGGATTTTGCGAATATGGCGACCCTGACGGCTACCCGCTTTTCATGTTCCATGGTGTCCCTGGATCACGCTACCAACGTCCATCGGAAGGGGTAACCCGCTCAAGGGGAATAAGGCTTTTTGTCCTCGAACGACCGGGGTTTGGACTTTCCGGGAGAAAAAAGGAAAGAACCCTTCTCAGCTGGGCGGATGACGTCTCAGCCTTTGCGGATTGCTTGAAAATTGAACGGTTTGGAGTTCTCGGCCTGTCTGCCGGAGGACCCTATGCCCTCTCATGTGCATTTTCTCTTCCGGAAAGAGTCTCCAGTGTCTTTGTCATCAGCGGACTTGGCCAGATGGATATTGCCGGAGCAACCAGACAGATGCCATTTCATGAAAAATGGCTCTTCGAACTCGGAAAACGTTCTGCAAAAATCACCATGAGAATCCTGATCGAAATTCTTAGGGGACTGACTGCGATTCTTTTGCATAACCCCCAAAGGTATCTCCCTGTGCTGGCCCGATTTTTCCCTGAGGGGGAACGTCCATTCTTCAAAAAGGCAGAAGACAGCCGGATGTTCCTGAAAGACATCGGCGCAAACCATCAGTCCGGTGGAGCAGGGATTGTCGACGACCTGATCATTTTATCCAAACCTTGGGGATTTGACCCGGAATGCATTTCCAGAACAGTCCATTTCTGGCATGGAGATCTGGATCTGATTGCCCCACTGTTTCTGATTGAAAACCTGGAAAAAGAAATCCCGTCCTCAGAAATAAGGCTTATCCGCGGAGAAGGCCATCTTCTGATTTTTCGTTACTGGGCCGAAATACTGGACGAGTTCAACCGATCCCGGACAGAACAGGGTTAACAGCCTTTCTCATGCTCTTCTGCGTTTCGTCCATCGAATGGGCTCCGTCGATCAGATGAAATCCATTTTCCTTTGCAAGCACTTCATACTCCGCTAAAACCTTCGACTGAAAAAGAATATAGGACTCCCTGGGGTTCGTGGAAAACTCCATGTCCATACCCGCTTCATAGTATTTGATCTCCCGTGTCTGGGTAATGCGGTCATACGACACGGCAGGATCGACCCTGAAGAAGAATGTGAGATCAGGCCGAATGGCGAAACGGAAGTTGGAGACCAGCCAATCCTTGGGAATTCCCCGAGCGCAGTCCCGCGCAACGGCCGTATAGATATAACGATCAGAAAGGACCACCTTTCCGGCCTTCAAAGCTGGCAAGATCTCATGTGTGTACCGATAACTGAAATCGGCAGCGTGGAGGAGACTGAAAGCGTAGGGAGTCAATGTCTGTTTTTTCTTTGCCTTCCGTATGATCGGGGATATTTCAGGGCTGGAGTTCCACACATTCAAAAGAACCCCATACCCCTTCAGTCTCAGATAGTTCTGAAGCAGTTCGATCTGGGTCGATTTCCCTGACCCGTCAATCCCCTCGACAACGATAAGACGTCCTGGATAAGAATGCTCGGGATTCATCGGGATCCCTTTCTTCGTAAACGATTTTTCAAAATGGAGGCTGTCTCCAGCCGAAGCTCCATTTGCTGTTTCTGGATCGGCTTCATCGCATCGATGACCGTAAACTGATATTCAGAAGAGATCTGCTTGTAGATTTCCAGAAGCCTCTGCTGATAGAGGACAAACGAATCCTTTTTTCGGCCGGCAAGGTTCAGGTCCATACCTGCTTCATAATAGTCAAAATATCTCTCATCTCTTGATTTCCACTGAATTCGTGCCAGAAGGTCCTCGAAACGGACATCGAGGTAAAAGGTTCTGGCAGGCGTCAGGGCAAAATCAAACATGCCTGTGATCCAATCCCTGTCGATGCCCCTGATGATTGCCCGGGCAAAGACGGTATATACATATTGTTCTGCAATGACGACTTTTCCGGCTGAAAGGGCAGGGATGATCACATGCTCGAACCGGTCCACAAAATCTGCCGCATAAAGGAAGCAGAATGTGACGGGATCAAGCGTGTTTCTCTCCTTTAGCTTCTTGATCGCTCCGCGGATCAGTTCCGCTGTGTTGCATGAAGAGATGACAACCCCCTGCCCCTTGGATTCAAAATAAAGTTTCAGCAATTCGGCCTGGGTTGATTTTCCCGATCCGTCGGTTCCTTCAATGGCAATCAATGTTCCCGGATATTGAGACGTTTTTTCCAAAGCCTACCCTCTCCAAAACTGTTTTTGACCAACGACATGTCCCATTCTAGCAGGACTCACAGGGGTTCACCACCAAGATTTGGGTCTTCATGTAACCAATCTGCTCTTATTCCCGAGTCGGAGGAGATCCGCACCCCCTTGTGTGAACGACAAATGACAGGGACTTTTTCGAAAGTCTGACACTGTCGGAGCTCCAAAGTGCCAAGTGATAGTGGTGACAGGGCAAAAGACCATAAAGACGGTAAATCGTTGAAGGAGTGTCCACAACAAGTTTTCCGTTTTTATAGAGAAAATAATCCGTCGCCCCGGGAACCATGCTCCACTGGACATAAGCACCGTCCCCTTCTTCAAAGGGGACAACATGAACAAACTCTGGAGGGGAAAGAGTCCTTCCCAGATCCGTTCCGTCACTTGGTGAAGAGGGCAGAGATCCTGATTGGGGAACCTGTTTTGGCGTTCCTCCGACAACGGAGGACTTGCCTGAGGTCGAAGACGGCGATGAAGAAAAGAGACCTCCAAGCAAGCCATGGGGATTATTCCAGACCGAGGAGCTGCACCCTCCCAGAACCAGAAGGAGCAAAAGGACAAAAAACCTATTTTTATTACTGAATACAAAATGATTTAAGTAAACCATACCGATTGACAACCTCCTCCAGAAAATGGCATCATTTCTCATTTGAGAATAGCATTACAGAAGAGGGCTTTCCAGAAACAGAAACGCCCCCGTTCCCCAAACACACTCCGGAGGAAATGGTCTGGCTTCCCGCCAAGGCATCATTCCGGCAAAGAATAGCGAGGCCACGCATTGACGGATAATCAAAAAATGCCTCCGATCGCGATCGGTTCAGACCACGCTGGCTTTGAGCTCAAAAACAGCGTGATCATGGCTCTTTCCCAAGCAGGAATCCCAGTTACAAACTGCGGAACAGATGGACCGGCTTCCGTCGACTACCCTGACTACGCCGAAAAAGTCGCGACAATTGTGACAGCCAACCCGGGAACAATTGGAATTTTGATCTGCGGCACGGGAATCGGAATGTCCATTGCCGCCAACAAGCACCACGGAGTCAGGGCAGCCCTTCTCTATAACAAGGAAACGGCCGCCCTTGCCCACCGCCATAACAATGCAAATATCATTTGCCTTGGCGCCAGGGAGCTCTCTCCGGAAGAAGCCATCGACTTTGTCAATATTTTTCTGGCGTCGAAATTTGAAAATGGACGCCACCAGCAAAGGATTGATAAAATCTCTGCTCTGGATCACTGATAAACCTAATCACTCACTATCTTAACAGTCTCTCTGAAAGGATCCTATCCCATGTTCTGGCTTAACCAGACAGACCCGGAAGTTCATGAAGCCATCGCCCAGGAACTGAAACGCGAACAGGAAAAACTGGTTTTGATCGCATCCGAAAACTATGTCAGCCGGTCGATTCTTGAAGCGGTGGGTTCCGTCATGACCAACAAATATGCGGAGGGCTACCCGGGCCGACGTTACTATGCCGGCTGCGAAGCGGTCGATCAAGTGGAAACTCTTGCCATAGAAAGGGCACGCCTTCTTTTCGGTGCCGAACACGTCAATGTCCAGCCCCACTCCGGAAGTCAGGCCAACATGGCAGTCTACCTGTCATCCATTCGCCCCGGAGACACAATCCTTGGGATGGACCTCTCCCATGGTGGTCACCTGACTCACGGAAGCCCCGTTTCTTTCTCTGGCCATTACTACAATGCCGTTTTTTACGGTGTTCACCGTGATACCGGCCTTATTGACGAACAACAGGTTGAGGCCCTTGCGAAACAGCACCGCCCAGCAATCATCATTGCAGGAGCAAGCGCCTATCCAAGAATTATCGACTTTGCCTTCTTCCGCAGGGTCGCAAACGAGGTTGGCGCGATTTTGTTGGTCGACATGGCCCACTTTTCCGGACTTGTCGCCACAGGACATCATCCTTCCCCCTTCCCTCATGCGGACTTCGTCACCACATCAACACATAAGACGCTCAGGGGACCAAGAGGAGGGATGGCTTTTTCAAAATCGAACTGGGCCAAGGCCCTCGACAAGGCGGTTTTTCCAATGATGCAGGGCGGTCCACTGATGCATGTCATTGCCGGAAAAGCGGTCATGCTCAAGGAAGCTCTCTCCCCGGACTTCAAGCAGTATTCGGAAAACACTCTCAAAAACGCCAAGCTCCTCGCCTCCGAGCTCTCCGAAGCGGGATACAGGATCTCAACAGGAGGAACGGATAATCATCTGATGCTCCTCGACCTCAGAAATAAAAACCTGACAGGAAAAGAAGCAGAATCCTACCTTGCTCAAGCCGGTATCATCTGCAACAAAAATGGAGTCCCCTATGATGACAAGCCACCAACCGTCACCAGCGGAATCCGTCTTGGAACTCCGGCGATCACAACCCGCGGACTTGGAGAGAAGGAAGTTGTCAAAATTGCCTCCATGATTCATAGGATTCTTGACAGCAAGGGCCAGGGCAGCGTCATCGATTCCGTGAAATCCGAGCTTGTCTCTCTTCTAAAGGACTTTCCAATCTATGCGGGTCTTTAGAACCCGAATCATCAAGAACAGGCGTCTTTCATGAAATGTCCTTTCTGCCAGACGCCTGATTCCAAGGTCACCGACTCCAGAACGACAGGAGACGGATTCGGGATCAGAAGAAGAAGATTCTGTTCCGGCTGTCAACGTCGCTTTACAACATACGAATGGGTTCAGGACTCTCTTCCCCTCGTTCTCAAGAAAGATGGCAGGCGGGAAACATTTGACCGGCAAAAGATCCTGAAGGGTTTGCATTTGGCCTGTCAGAAAAGACCCATTCCCAATGAATCCATCGAAGAGGTCTCAAACAGTATTGAACGCGCATTGATCGAACGGGGAGATCCTGAGGTAGACTCACGGATCATAGGAGAGTTGATCATGGAGAAACTGGAGGTCCTCGATCGGGTCGCCTATGTTCGATTCGCCTCTGTCTACCGAAACTTCCAGGACCCACATCAATTCATGGAAGAGCTTCTTCGACTTCTGGGCCAGGAGCCACAGCATCCAACCTGAAAAGGCGAATGTTCCTGCTTTCCTCATGGTTGACCGGGAACTTCCTATACTGAACATTTTCCTCAGGTCCAGACATTGAAAAAAATTCAGGTCATCCCTTTCGCACCGGTTCCCCAGGAAAGACTGACCTATCTTCTTCCTGATGAACATTCCGGAATTCTTCCCGGAACCAGACTTTTGGTGCCGCTTGGATACCGCCGGGTCCCCGGAATCTATGTCTCCGATTTTTCCGATGCGGATTTACCCGGAATCAAGCTCAAACCGATACTGGATGTTCTTGACCCATTTCCCGTCTTTCCTCCGATCCTCTTTTCCATAGCAGAGTTTGCATCGTGGTATTATCGGCTTCCCTTGGGTCTTTTGATCAAGAGCGGTCTTCCACCGTCACTGACAAAACCCCTTCCGATTCCGCCAAGGACACTTCAGAAAATCCAGAAAGATCTTTCGGGGAAAACCAGACAATCTCCGATCCAACCGCTTCTGCCGTTCACCACTGACCAGGAATCCGCCTTTCAGCTCTTCCAAAACCTCTCGGAGCAAAACCCCTTTTCGGTTCAGCTTCTGGAGGGAGTCACCGGATCAGGAAAAACCAGGGTTTACCAGGAAATGATTCTTTGGGCGCTGCAACAAAAAAAACGGGTTCTTGTCCTGACCCCGGAAATTGGCCTGACTCCTCCGCTTCTGGATTCCATCAGGAACGTCTCTCCAAACACCCTGAGTATCCACAGCAAACAGCCCAATGGAGAACGTCTTCGTGACTGGATCAGAATTCTGAACCATAAAATCGATGTCGTGGTCGGGCCAAGATCCGCTTTTTTTGCTCCCTTGTCGGATCTCGGGCTCATTATTGTCGACGAGGAACATGACCCTTCCTACCAATCCAGGGAGGGACTCTCTTACAGCGTGAGAAGTCTTGCCATCAAGCGTGCTCAGATATTGGGTTGCCCGGTCATTCTGGGGTCGGCAACACCCCTCCTTGAAACATGGTATCAGGTCAAAAAGAAACGCTACCACAAACTTTCTCTTCCCAACCGCATTGGACAGCTTCCGCTTCCATCCATATCCGTCATGGCTCCCGGACCCAGAGGAGCCCTCCTGCCTACGGAAGTGATAACGGCCATCAAAAACACGGTCGACCGGGGAGAAAAAGTGATTCTTTTATTGAACCGGAGAGGCTTTGTCCCTGCCCTTGTCTGCCTTGAATGCAGGGAAATGGCAACTTGCAGCCATTGCTCAGTCCATCTGGTTCTCCATAAAAAACCCAAAAGAGTTCTGATTTGCCATTGTTGTCAGAGTCAATATGCTGTCCATTCCCGATGTCCATCCTGCGGAGGCAACGTGTTGGCCGAAGAGGGATTGGCCACACAAAAACTCGAAGAGATCATCCAGAGTTTTTTCCCCGGGGTTTCCATTTCTCGAATTGATGGCGATTCCCCCGTTTCTTCAGGCGAAGGAACCAGTTCCATCACCGGAGATATCCTGATCGGAACACAGATGATTGCCAAGGGACATGATTTCAGGGAGGTGACTCTGGGCATCATTCTCGAAACGGACAGGATGCTCGCCCTTCCGGACTACCGTTCAGAAGAAAGAGCCTTTGAACTGATTATCCAACTGGCCGGGAGAGTGGGACGTCATCTTCCCGGGGGCAGAGTCATATTGATGACCCAAAACCCGAATGATCAAATTTTTAAAGAAATTCTCTCTTATGATACAGAACACTTCTTTGAACGGACGAACAATGAAAGACTTGAGCTTTCCTATCCACCCCACAGGAAAATTGCCCTTGTTTCCTTATGGAGCCGGTCAGAAACACTGATTCTCGAGGCCACCGGAAAGGCTCGATTTGAAAAGACTTCGTCAAACGGGGTCGTTATCCAGGGGCCCGCGGCCGCTCCTGTTTCCAAGGCAAAAGGAGAGTTCCATTACCAGTTTCTTATCCGCGCGACCAGCATTGAAGGAATTCATCAGGCCATCGACCGGGCCGTTGTTCTTTTTGGAGGGATCAAGGGGTTGACGATCCACTGGTCGATCGATCCTCCTGACCTGTTTTAGCAACCCTGTCATGAAAGCTCGATAAATCTTCTGAAAAAGATCTCTCCATCCGGTATCGATCAACCAGTTTTTCAGGAACGAGTTCGCCAAGCAGCTTACCCGACGAAACGACCCATACAAAATCCCTATGACAGTAAAGAAGATCGAATATGCGTTGTGAGACATCGGGGGGATCGATGGAGAGAGACTCTGACCAGGAAAGGGGTATCATCATTTCTGCCACCGGGTAAAGATGCCAGGACTCAACGGGCTTTTTTCTGAGATTTTTCCACTCCATTTTCCCAATCAGAACTCCCATGTCATCCACGACCGGCAAGGTTGTCTTCCCCTGAGAGCGAAAAGCTTCCAATGCCTGATCTAGCGTCTCTTCTGCCTTCAGGGGCTTTGAAGCTATAGTGACAGCCCAGTCGATACCGTAACGTTCGAGGCAGGAGGCCAGTCCAAGCCTTTCCCTCCAGGAAAGACAGCTTCTGATCAGCAAGATTCCAAGGACGACCAAAGCAAATCCAGCGATAAAACGCCCACGACCGGTCATGAGAATCCCCGAAACGGTCAGAAGCCATCCAAAGATCACCCCACGAGGAAAATCCTTCTCTTCTCCGGAATACTCTGCCTTTTTTTTCATTCCGAACCGTGACAAGACCAGCGCGCCCATATCAAATGGCAAAACTGGAATCATATTGATAAAAGCAATGAAGAGGTTGGATTTTGCAAAAAAAAGAATCAGCTCCCATTTCACAGGATCTCCGTCACCTCCAGACATCCAGAAATACAGTGCTGCTCCTACAATAAGGTTCGCCAAAGGCCCAGACATCCGAACCACCATGATCCTCGGATCACTTGCCAGAAGGACTTCAACGGTTCTTGGGCGCCCCCCCCACACAGAAAACAGCTCACCTTCATAGGGAAACCCTGTCAGCCGTGATGCGATTCGATGACCCGATTCATGGATCAATGCTGATAGAAGGAACAGGAAGCAGACAAATACACCAATAAACAAATAGAAAGAGGGAGTGTGATCCGGAGCCATCTTTGGGAAAAGTTCAAATGCGGACGCATAAAATAAAAACGACAGCAAAAAAGGCCAGGATTCATCGAACCGGTGTCCGGAATTTTTCCTGTCCTTCCCGATTTTTGACGGAACCATATTAAAAGAAACGTCTTCCCGTGCGGAGTGTAGGAATGAATTTTTTGAATGGAAGTCTCAGAAGCTTTACTCCCGCAGCCCGAGAGAATGATCGGTAATCATGAAGTCCGGTCATGATTTGGGAAAACAGGGTCAATAGCTGGGGATACCTGGAAACAAGCCGGTAATAGATTGCAGGAAATCGGTAAATGACTGCAGAGAGCCTTGATGCCTGTGCAAAGTCCCTGAATATCTCCTGTTTGACCCATTCGGAATAGGCTGCGCTTGCCTTTTCCGGATGACCATTGACAAAAATGGATTCACAGGCTTTTGTAGCAGATAGGATTGCGTAGTAGATCCCTTCTCCAAGGAAAGGATCCACTAGTCCGCCTGCGTCTCCAACAAGGAAAAGTCCAGCGATCTCCCCATGTTCCTTTGCCGATTGCCAGGCAGGAATAATCCAGGTCGAAACCTCCCCATCGGATGGGTCTTCTTTCTCACCGCGAAAGGATTTCAAAAATTCTCTCAATGTTCTGACCGGTGATCCCAATGGGGTAATCAATCCAGCCACACCGAGAGCTTTTCGGGCGCCGTCCTTGGGAAAAGACCAGGCATACCCCCCCGGGACAGACCCGATATCGATCATCACGAACCTGTCATTCACTGGTTCCTCAGCTTTTCCAAGAAGTTCGGATGAGGGCCACCCTGCATTGACTCCCCTCTTTTTACTCCTTCCACCCGGTATTTTTTGCGATTCTCTCGGGGAACCAAAAAGAAGACGTTTCACCTGACTCGTCACACCATCAGCAGCGAACAGACGTTTTGTCTTTACATTCTGACCATTGATCAATAGCGTAAATCCGATGCCTTCTTCATAAACCAGATCTTCCAGTAAAATTCCGGTCTCCAGGACAACCGATTCCACTTTGGCCTTTTCATACAGGAAGTGATCGAGCTGATCCCTATGGAATTGATAAGCGATAGGGACACCTGTCTCGACACTTTGAGAGTCTTTGTCCCCCATGGTGACCTGGACCCCAGTCGTCACAACATGAGGGACCTTTTCCCAACCCGACGGAAGCAAAGCGGTGGCTCTTGCCGATAGCCCCCCGCCGCAAGGTTTCCAGCGGGGAAAGTGGGAGCGGTCAATCCCCAGCACACTGAATCCCTTTTCTCCGAGGAGACGCGCCGCTGTCGAGCCTGCAGGCCCGAGACCGACTACGACCGCATCAAATTCCCGACAACTCACGAGAGCCTCCAATAACCTTCAATGAAGAATGGCCCTCTTCCTGAAACCAGAGCCGCTACTGATTATAAATTTGAAGTCCAGCCAATATGATGTTGCGTCAAAAAGGAAGACAGGATTGAAAATGCATTGGCAAAAACCAGGACTCCCATGACAACCAGCACGCCCCCCGACACTTTGGTAATGGTGGGGATCCATCGGGATATTTGAGAGAAGCGTCCCAGAAATGAATTGAACATTACCGCCGATAAGAAGAACGGCACAGCCAGTCCTAGTGAATAAAAAGCCAGCAATTCAATCCCTTTCAACACATTTCCTTCGCTCCCCGCAAAAAAGAGAATGGATCCGAGAATAGGGCCCACACAAGGAGTCCAACCGGCCGCAAATCCAACCCCGATCAGGAATGTACCGGCTAAAGTAGATGTCCTCTTTCGGGCTGGGAGACGAAATTCCTTGTTCAAAAAGGGAACCTTCAAGATACCTGCTATAAAAAGTCCAAAAATGACAATGATCAAGCCACCGACCCTACGGATAGCTTCCTGGTAAGTCAGGAGAAATTCGCCTATAAATGAAGCGGATGCCCCAAAGCCAATGAACAAGGCCGAGAAACCAAAAATAAACGCAAGCGAATTCACGACAGTTGTTTTCGTGACCTCTGCCTTTTCGACTGTCCCATTTTTTCCGGTCAATTGATCAAATGACAATCCGGTTATAAAAGAAATATAGGATGGAACAATCGGAAGAACACAGGGAGATACAAAAGACACCATTCCGGCCAAGAATGCCAGTGTTACAGAGAGTGGTTCATGATTCATCGGGATGCTCCGGAAAAGAATGCTTTAGGCAAATATGTTTTCTGGAAATCAGGGGAAGAAAAGGGGATTGCCCCTTCCAGAAACCATACAAGGTGTCCATCGGGAGAAATCAGGGCGGAGGACGGTAATCCTCTTACATGATAGGAATCGGCAACTTCACCAAAAGAATCATTTAAGACCGTGTAGGTAATGTGGTACTTGCCCAGAAAATCCACGATTTTTTTATGGGACGCTAGGCTTTCCGAGACGGCAAGTATAACCATCCGTTTTGCGGTTGGCGTTTGGCTGAAATGTTCAAGATCTGGCATTTCTTTAATGCATGGGCCACACCAGGTTGCCCAGAAATTCAGCAACACCCATTTTCCCCTCAGCGAAGAGAGGGTCCATATCTTGCCATTCATATCATGAAGACTGATATCAGGAGCAAGTTTCCCTTCTGTAGAAGCTTTAACAGGGACCACACACATCAAGCAAATGATCCCTGATAGAAGCGAGAGAAGAAATCCCCGGAGGATCTTAGTAGCCACCGCTTTTGGCCATTGGTGGATTTTGGGCCGCCTTTCGGGCAATGTACTCTTCCGGTTTTTGAGGTCCTTTATCCAATAAAGTCAACATGGAATCCAGGTTTTTCTTTACGACCCAATTCCTGGGCCCCACTACGTGCTCTGCAACCACACCATTCTGGTCAATGACAAACGTCTCCGGAACACCAGTGATCTTGTAACGATGGTCCAGAGTATTCAACGGGTCCAGGGGAACAGGAAAGTGGATGTTATGTTTTTCCAGGAAAGGAGCAACCTGGTTTTTATAAAATACATTGTTCTCATTAACGGCCAACAGCTCAAAATGAGACCCTGCCTGTTCCTTCATACCTTCATACATAATTTCCATGGAAGGCATTTCCTGTTTACAAGGCTTGCACCATGTCGCCCAAAAATTCAGCATGACTACCTTGCCTCGATAGTCGGACAATTTGATTCTCTTGCCATCAGCCGATTCCAGATTGAAGTCAGGCGCAACCATCCCCACTTTTAGAGGAGCAAAGCGATAAGTGGTGCCGTAGTACCCCAGAACAATGACAATAAGTAAAACAGCTGTTGCTTGGGGCCAATATTTTTTCAATGAATCCAACTTGAGACCTCGCTAGGCAGCATATGCATGAAGACCGGGAATGATGAAGCTGACACCCCAGTAAAGGAATACGACAGAAGCAAATCCCAGGATCGAGAACCAGGCACTTCCCTTGCCCCTGAGACCTCTGGTCATTCTCGCGTGAAGATAGGCTGCATAGACAAACCAGGTAATCAGGGACCATGTCTCCTTTGGATCCCAGGACCAATATCCGCCCCATGCTTCATAGGCCCACATTCCGCCAAAAATGACACCAAGGGTCAACAGGGGAAATCCGACCATCACGGCTTTATATGTCAGATCATCAAGAACATCTGTTGCAGGGAACTCCCTGAGAATCCAACCGGTTGTTCCTTTTTGTTCAGAGCGGAGCTTCAGAAGATAAATCATCGCCAAGGATGCGGAAATACCAAAAGCTGCATAAGACATGAACATTGTAAACACATGAATTTTCAACCAATAGGAATTCAGGGCCGGATTCAATGGTTCAACCATCTGGTAGCGGTACGGAAGCATCTTGGCAGCTCCGACAGCGAACATTACAAGTGTCAGAACAAAAGCACCCGCAACACGAACCTTGTATTTGAATTCCATTACCATATAACCAAGAATCGATGCCCAGGAAAAGAGGAAAAGAGTCTCATACAAATTGGACCAGGGAGCGTGATGGTCAGCAACACCTCGTCCCACCAGGGCAGCAGTATTGACGACCCATCCCGAAAAGGTCACTGTCGAGGCGATTTGCCCCATTTCCTTTTTATGGGAAATCAGGAAGAGAAAATAGAGAACGGTTGCAAGAAGATAAAGTCCGATCACCGTGTTATAGAGGAGAAATGATGATCCGACAGAGTTGATCAACGTCATGAAATATGCCCTCCTGTTCAGGGAGGAGGCTTAACGCCTCCTCCAATATCGATCCGGGAAAAGGTAGCCAACTCCCGTTTGTTCATTTTTCCAGGCTAGAAACACACCATCAAGTCTCTCCCGCAAGTTTTCGCGGACCTGCTCCCGACACCATCGTTTCCAACGGGGTCCCGGAACCTTGCCCAGCCTGAATCTCCTGGACAATTTCATTAAATTCCTTCTCAAAGCCCAGCTTGTCCTTATGACCGAAGCCGCCAACGGACAACTGCCACACCCCCGAGTTTTCCTTCGCTCTTACCCATAGTTTCCTGTGGTAAACAAAAGACGACAGGAAGAGTCCTCCCACAAGGAGAAAGGAACCGGCCAGAATGACATGGACACCCGGATCCTTGGCCACTTCGAGCCCGGTGTACATGGGAGCTTCATATCCCCCCAAAATAAAAAAGTACGGAAGGGACTTCATGACCTGAATCTGCGGAAAATTGTAAAATAGCCATGGGGAACCAATTTGCTTGCCGTTCTGGTAAATCCCCAACTGGATAGCCGGGTTGTCGGATTTTTCCGATTTACTGTACACGGAGTTTGTCTTCGGATCAAAAGCAAAATCCGCAACGTACCGCAAAATCTTGATGCTCAGATCTGTCCCCGGTGCTGGCGAAAGAGCCCCGCCCTTGAGCATGACCTGACCCAAAAACTGCTTTTTTTCCTTGTTGACGATCAGGATCCTTGCTTTATCGACCCTGTCCCAGGCCTCTCCATAGCTTGCCTGATAGAACCTCAAACCATTGGTTTCCAGTGGATGATTGACGCTGATCACTTTGTGATCGATGATTTTTCCGGACTTCAGCACATCAACATCACTGAAAAATCCCTTCACCATCCCGTTTGGGTAGTGATCGATCCAGAACTTGTTGACTCTAAGGCTAAAATCTCCCTGAGGAACAAATGTTGTGGAATGCACATAGAAAGTGCCGAACAGCCGAAATCCGAGAAGGCTTCCGATCAAACCGCCTGCCAGGATAAGAATCACAGACATATGGGCAACGTGGGAGCCAATCCGACCCATAACACCCTTGTGCCCAAAAACAACAACATCTCCACCGTCCCTGATTTCGGTAACTTTGTACCTTTTTGAGGAAAGAACTGTTTTCAGGTAGTCTCCCGGACCTGCCGGAAAACGGGAAGACGGAATGGAGAGATCGGCAAACTCCCGCTGTTTTTTTAGAAACTCCCGACTCACATTCACCTTCTCGTGGAACATTGAACGCAATGTGATCGGGAAACGGTTATAAACACAGGAAACAGCATTAATACAAAGGATTGTCAGAAGGCTGACGTAGTACCAGCTGTGATAGATGTCATCGACCTTCAGCCGGACAATCCATCCTCCCCATTTTTCACCATATCCCGCTATATAAAACGGAGCATCCCTGCCCTGTTCGATAAACGTCCCGAATATGGTCAAAAAGGCAAGAATCAGAAAGAGTGAGATCGCAAGCCGAAGGGAAGAAAGTACTGCAAGAATTTTGCTGCCGCGGAAAGTCCAACCCTCTTTTTTGACAGGGGAAGGTGCAGATTTTCCCGCATTTTCCTTTTTTTCGGCTTCCTGGCGGTTTTCGTAATAACCAACCGCTCCGGTCATTTCAATTGTCTGTTGCTCATCAGGGGTCAAACCACCCGACATCCATGCCTCCTTCAAAGCCCGAAGCCTGGAGTAAGCGCAGCTTATCTTGGTATTTTGAGTTTAATATCCGATGGTTTCTTAAGGTCACTCCGTTCGAAAACTATAGATCAATCCACCCCTGATGGTCAATGATCCACGAGCAAAGCAGGCCATCTCAAATGCACTTTTTGCTCTTATCAGGGGGCATGGCCTGCAATCAGATATTTTAACGTATTATCAGAGAAGATTAATCCTCCACCGATCATCGGTGATGACTCGTTGGCATTCAAAGGATTGTACCAACCGGCATTGAGCCAGATATGATTTAGTACAGTGTAAGTCAAAAATGCCCTTACAAAAGGATTGGGCGCTACAGGATTGAATGCTCCGATATTGTACATGGTCATGGTAAAGGTCAGGTTCGGCAAGAGGTAAACATCCGTCCCCAGACCAAAACTGTTTTCAACCAGTCCTGCCCTGATATCAAAACCATCGAATCGTTGACCGAACTCAAGGCTGAAACGAAGGCCGGAATTGTTTGCGCTAATGGACGGAGGGCCGGTCGTATAGGTTCCATTGGGATTCTGAGTCACTGAGGAACCCTGCTGATAGGTGGGGTTGGTCGAGTCAACGATCTGGAATCGATAAAATTTGTCTGACCGTGGGTAAAGATCGAGATCCAGCACGCCTTCCGACGTTCCCCCACGGGTAGCTGTCAGATCACGCATCCAGACATTCAGTCGCATCCTCTCGGCCTTGTTGGCTTCCTTGCTCAATGTCTTCAGTGTTTTATTGAGGTTATTATAAAGTTCCGGATCATTCACCAACTTTCCGATTGTTCCTTGCCCATCATCGATTTTTTCAAGGATACTGTCGAGGTGGGCAGCGGCCTTGTTGGCCTTGTCATAGAGTGCCCGGTCATTGACCAGTTTTCCAACCGTCCCGACGCCAGAATCGATTTTCTTGGAAATGGAGTTGATCCGGTTCAGGATCTTGGGTGACTTGTCTTTCAGATTTTTCGTGAAATCGTCCAGATTTTTCGTCAGACGAGCAAGATGTTTCAGTGTATCCTGCAATTCTATTTTTCCTTTGTCCGAAGCGATAGCCAATCGGAGGGATGCGGTTATAGCCTTGATATCGGCTGATATTTTCTGAAGGCGCTGAACCAGCTTGTTCACACTCACCGTCTCCCCAGGACTCTGGATCGTCGACTTCGGTGCCAGATAACCCGAGTTCTCAATCCCTGACAACGTTGCATCTTCAGAGCTCTCTGATTGGGAGGGGGATGATTGGGCTGGTGGTGTCCCTGCGGGAGGTGGATCTGCCCAAGCCCGTTTCAGCTGAAAGAGTCCTGAAAGGTCAACACCGAATCCATTCCTGCTCGAATCTCCCTTGATAAAGGGTCTCCCGGATGGGCCTGGTGTCAACTCAATATAAACTTTTCCAAGAAACCCGTTGGAATAGATCAAGGGATGAACATCCGAAGGGATCCTGATCCCGGGAAAGATTGTCATCTCAACATGAGCTTTTCCCTTCCCGCTCAGCGTGATATTGGTCACTTCCCCAACCTTCACCCCTGCAACCCTGACAGCAGCACCCTTCTCCAATCCATCCACAGTCTTGAAATCGGCATAGAGCAGATAGCTCCCTTTCTCATTCAGATGCCAATGGCCAAATCGTATCGATAGAAGAATCGCCGCAATAATCGCCAGCACAACAAAAATTCCAAGTTTCGCTTCAGAGGTCCAATTCATCGTCGTTCCATTTTCTTTCTCTTTGGGCTCATTTTGGTCCCCTGGGTCATAGACGTAAAAAAATATTGGGAAGAAGACTCATATCACACTAATTGGACCCACAGTATCACCAGAAATGAACTGGCGAACAACAGGATCTTTCGATGCCTGGATTTCTGCTGGAGTTCCGGATGCCTGGATCACTCCCTGGTACAGAAAAATGATTTTGTCTGCAATTCTGAATGCGCTTTTCATGTCATGGCTGATGACGAGACTTGTGACACCCAACTCGGAGCGCATTTTTAAAATCAGCTCATCAATCGCTGACGAAAGGACCGGATCAAGCCCTGTTGTTGGCTCATCATAGAGAAGAATTCCTGGTCTCATCGAGATCGCCCGGGCAATTCCCACCCTTTTTTTCATCCCTCCGGAAACCTCAGATGGCATTTTTCCTCCAACGCCCCTGAGGCCGACTCTTTCCAGATTTTCTTCCGCTATCTTTATAATTTCGCGATCTCTGAGTCCTGAATGCATCCGAAGGGGAAATGCCACGTTTTCAAGGAGCGACATCGAATCGAATAATGCCGCTTCCTGAAAGACCATGCCCATTCCCTTACGAACTTCGTCCATCTCCCGGGAGGTGAGCTTCATGATCGGTTGACCGCCAACCAGAACATCCCCTTCATCCGCAACAAGAAGCCTCATGACGTGTTTCAGGAGAACGGATTTTCCTTGTCCGGAGCCTCCGATCACAACAACCGTCTCACCTTCCGGAACGGTGAAGGAGATCCCTTTCAGCACCTTCTGGCGGCCAAAGGATTTGGTCAGATTCTCGATTGTAAGATTATTGCCGGGACTCATATTCAAGACCTTCTAGTACAGCCAGGACGTCAGGAAGTAGTCACTCACCAAAATAGCCATCGATGATGCCACAACAGCAACAGTCA
The DNA here is from genome assembly GCA_021838765.1 of Nitrospirota bacterium. Next base: position 25,260 of record JAKCCY010000001.1, on the reverse strand, counting down.
CCGATCTCCCCACTCCGGCAGCACCCCCTGAGGCATAAAACCCCATATGGCAGGAGAGAAGGGAAAGCAAGGCACCGAATACAGCACTTTTGACAAGGCCTGAGTAAAAATCATGGAGATTGACATACTCTGCGATTCCTCGCACATAAGAATTATGGGGAAGGCCCAAAAGGATCACCGCCACAAAATACCCTCCCGCGATGCCAACGAGGTCTGCTAATACGGTCAATAGTGGCAGGGCTGTTAGACCGGCATAAACCCGCGGCGTCATCAGGTAGGTTTGGGGGTTCACAGCTAAACTCGTAAAAGCATCAATCTGTTCCGTCACCCGCATCGTACCCAGCTCAGCGGCCATTGCAGAGCCGGACCTGCCGGCGACCATCAGACCTGTAATTACCGGACCCAATTCTCTGGTCATGGACAGGGAAACAACCGCCCCGACCAAACTTTCAGCATTAAATCTCCGAAAACCGATCCATGCCTGCAGGGCAAGCACCATTCCGGTAAAAAATGCTGTTACAATAACTACTAAAGTGGAATCAGCACCGACCCGGACAAGTTCGATCAGATAGTTTTTCACTTTGAAGGCAGGACGGAAAATCCCGCCAAAGGCAAGCGTTGCCGAAGACGCCAATAATCCAAAAAATGTGAAGAACCTTATAAACCGTTTTCCTATCCAGTCAAGGATCCTCATCAATTGACGTCTCCGTTGTGGAATTTTCCCGATATAAACGGGGAGATCGCCTCCCCAGAAGGCACAATATTTCATATGGAATCGTTCCCGAAATTCCCGCAACATCCCCTGCAGTCATTGCCCCTGTTTTTCCATTTCCAAGGACAGTGACCCAGTCTCCGATCCGGTGAGTTCCTGTTTTTCCCAGATCGAGCATGACCATATCCATGCAGACCCTTCCCAAAAATGGCAAAACTCTTCCTTGGCTATAGGCCCATCCCCGGTTGGAGAGAAGTCTTGGGAGCCCATCGGAATACCCCATCCCGGCAACACCGACTGTTGTCGATTCTTTCAGATGAATGGTTGATCCGTAAGAAATCCCCGTTCCTGACGGAAGAGAGCGAACAGAGAGTAGCCTAGACTCAACCTCCATACAACCGGTGACTCCCAGCTGATTGCTCACGTTCTCTCCTTCAAATCCATATAGCAGAAGACCTGGCCTGACCCATATGCTCGCTCTCTCAATCAGGTCAGGAGGCATCCCTGCAAGATGGTTTTTCCATCCTCCTGAAAGGATTGCCGAGCTGTTACCGGCATGAATGACAAAACGCTCCGGAAGGAGTTTTTCCCGCTCAAGTTCAAGGATGGGATAGGAAAGCTTTCTCCAGGCTTCCACAGTGGCATCAAGGTCCTCTCCTGAGGCAAAATGGGTCATGATCCCTTCTACCATGATATCCGGCCGATCTTTCAAGAGGTTGACCAGCTCATGGACCTGTTCAGGAAGAAACCCAAGTCGCCCCATCCCGGTATCAAACTTCAGATGGACAGGGACTCTTCTGGAGCCTTCTTGCTTTGGGATTGAGGCAACTTGGTCTGGGTGATGGAGGACCGGAGTCAGACGGGATGAAATAACGGATTCCCATTCTCCGGGTAAAAATCCGGACATGAGAATGATCCTACCCTTTATTCCTGCCTGGCGAAGAGTCATACCCTCCCCAGGAGACATCACAGCAACACCTTCAGGAACTTCTCTTGAAAGCGCCTGGGAAACACGGATCATGCCATGACCGTAGGCATCAGACTTTACAACTGGCAGAACACCAACACCTGCCCCCAGATAATGTCGAATCTTTTTTAGATTCGACTTCACCATCCCCAAATCAATGAGGACTCGACTTCTTTCAAGGATGTCTGAGGGAGGGTTCGATTCGAAGGGCGATTGGCCGGTTTCGGGAAGACACATGATAGGAGGGGAGACCAAAATTACGTGGTCAGGATCTCCTGCTCTTTCTTATGAGTAAAGTCATCCACTTTGGCGACAGACTGATCAATCATTTTCTGAAGCTCATCTTGAAGCTTCTTTAAGCGATCTTCCGGAATAAGACCCTCAGCCTTTTTTTTCTTCAGATCGTCATTGGCTTCCTTGCGAATATTTCTGAGGCCAATTTTAGCTTCCTCAGCCATTTTCTTTAAATGTTTTACCAACTCTTTCCGTCGATCCTCTGTCATCGCAGGCATTACGATCCGGATCATTTTCCCGTCGCTTTGAGGGGTAAAGCCCATATTAGCCGCCATAATCGCTTTTTCAATTTCAGGAACGAGCTTGATTTCCCATGGGGTAATGGTAACGATCCGGTTCTCGACAATATTCAATGTTGCAATCTTGTCCAGTGGGGTCATGTTCCCGTAATAGGAAACCTTGACGTTTTCAAACAGGGAAAGGGACGGTCGCCCTGTCCTGAGGCTCTGGATGTCTTTTCTGAAAAACTCCACCGCATGATCTAGAGGTCCTTGATATCCCTTAAGCTCGCTGTCCATTTGATCAACCCTCGAATTAGAAATGTGTCCCACGAAAAAATTGGTTCAGCGAACGAGCGTCCCTAACTCTTCTCCCTGAACAACCCTTACAATATTTCGATCCTCTGTCAAATCAAAAACAATGATTGGCAGATTGTTGTCCATGCAGAGGCTAACGGCAGTCGCATCCATCACCTTCAATCGTTTCTCAAGAACTTCACCGTAGGTCAATTGGACATAACGGGTGGCGTTCTTATTTTTTTTGGGATCATCCGAATAGATGCCATCAACTTTTGTGGCTTTCAAGACAACTTCGGCTCCGATTTCCATCGCACGAAGAGCGGCCGCTGTATCTGTCGTAAAATACGGATTGCCTGTTCCAGCAGCAAAAATAACGACTCTGCCTTTTTCGAGATGTCTCACAGCACGCCTTCTGATGTAAGGCTCGGCGAGTGCCCTCATTTCGATGGCGGAAAGAACCCTTGTGGAAACCCCCTTACGTTCAAGGCTTGACTGAAGGGCGAGGCTGTTCAGGACGGTTGATAACATTCCCATGTAATCAGCCGATGCCCTGTCAATGCCTTGCTGAATACCGGAAAGACCCCGAAAAAAGTTCCCTCCCCCAATCACGATTCCAATTTCCTTGCCCAATTGGGAAAGTTCCTGAACTTCACCGGCTATCCGGTCCATAACATCGGGATCTATCCCAAAAGACAGATCCCCCATAAGTGCTTCTCCGGATAGTTTTAAAAGGACCCTCCGGTATCCTTCTTTCATCCGTTCGCCTCCCCGATCTGATAACGGACAAACCGGTTCACAATGACATTCTCTCCCAACTTGGCGATGGCAGCATTAATCAGGTCCCTGACTGTGATACCGGGATCCTTGACGTATGCCTGTTCCAAGAGGCACGATTCCTGAAGAAACTTGTCGAGCTTTCCTTCAACAATTTTATGTCTCACATTTTCGGGCTTGTCCTTGGCTTCTTCCAGAAATCGCTCCCGAGCCTCAGAAACGATTTTTTCGTCCATATCCTTGCGGTCAACCACTTTGGGAGAAGCCGCAGCAATATGCATGGCCAAATCCTTGGTCAATGTCTTGAAGTCTTCGGTCCGGGCCACAAAATCGGTTTCGCAATTCACCTCGATCAGAACACCGATTTTGCTTCCAGCATGAATATAGGAAGAAACCAGACCTTCGGAAGTTACCCTGTCCGATTTTTTCTGGGCATGAAGGGACCCTTTTTGCTTCAGGATTCCAAATGCCTTTTCCATATCACCCGCGGCATCTGCCAAAGCCTTTCGGCACTCCATGAACCCGGCTTGGGTTCGGTCTCTCAACTCTTTTACTAACTGCGCAGATATCTCCAAGAACAACTCCTTGATTGTTGTGGAAGGAGAAATCTCCTTCCACAAGAATGATCTCTCAATTGAACAAAGAAGGCCTTTTCAGAAAGATGGCCTATGCTTCTGACTCTTGGGAAACAGCCTGCTTTTCCGCTTCCGGTGCAGAGAAAGTCACAGGAGCTGCCTGACCGGACAGTGCTCCGGAAAGAACGGCATCAGCAATTCCTGCGGTCATCAATCTGATCGACCGGATTGCATCGTCATTCGCGGGGACAGGAAACTGAATCAAATCCGGATCACAGTTGCTATCAACCATTGCGATGACCGGAATTCCCAGACGGTTTGCTTCATGAATGGCAATATGTTCCTTTTTGGGGTCGACAACGAAGATGGCTCCAGGAAGACGGTTCATCCCGCGAATTCCGGAAAGGATCGCCAAAAGTTTCCGATGTTCCTTGTCAAGGATCGCCACTTCTTTTTTGGGAAGGCGGGCAATTTCCCCAGCTTCAATCATGGACTCGATCTTGTTCAGACGATCCACCGATTTTCTCACCGTCTGCAGATTGGTCAACATACCACCAAGCCACCGTTCGGTTACATAATACATTCCGCAACGATCGGCTTCCTGCTGGATGATGGGCTGGGCCTGACGCTTTGTCCCGACAAAAAGAACAGACTTTTTGTCCTTGACGAGGTTCCGGATAAAGTCTTTGGCAGCCTTGAACCTTTTCGCTGTCTGCTGAAGATCGAGAATATAGATTCCATTTCGTTCTCCATAAATGAAACGCTTCATTTTTGGATTCCATCGTTTTGTCTGATGGCCGAAATGGACACCCGATTCGAGCATTTCCTTGATTGTTGTTTCTGTCATTTTGAACTCCTCTGATTGGTGGGGTTTTCGCCAGAACCGATACCCGTTGTCAAAGTGCCGAGATGCCACCGCACATAAATGATCAACAGGACCCCATTAAAGCCGCCTGGATACCTTTTCAGAACATCCGGAAAAGGAGGCGCCCACTGGTTCTGGAAATACCGATTTTATTTTTGCATCCCAGTTTTGCTTTGCTCCCGGCTACCGGGAGATAACAAAGCATCCTTGTATTGTCATTCAAACAAGGCTCAAAAATCAAACAGACTCAGCCGTTTCATACCGGAAAGAACCAGCTTAACCAAGCGATCCCTGATTAGTCAATATACGGACTATTCAGAAGTAAACTTTCTTAAATGATTCTTCGAACAAATGAACGCAAGAGCATACTACGTTCTGCCCTTGTATCCAGCATTGATCCTTACATATTCATAAGACAGGTCCGTGGTCCAATACTCTGCTGTCATCTGTCCCATTCCGAGATGAACTGTCACGGTAATATCGGATTTTTTCAAAACTTCCAGGGCTTTTTCCTCCTGATCCACACCAAGGCCGACACCATGCTCCACCAATGCAACATCTCCCACTGCGATCAAAATCTTTTCCGTCCTAACGGGAACACCTGCATTTCCTATAGCCGCCATGATTCGGCCCCAATTCACATCTTCTCCATAAAAGGCGGTCTTTACCAACAAACTTTTGGCGATCGTGGAAGCAATTTTTTTTGCATCGCTTTTTGACCGGGCTCCCTGAATCACCAGATGCAGAAATTTTGTCGCACCCTCAGCATCCCTCAGCAGAAGATTTCGAAGTTCGGAAGCGACCTCCATCAATGCCTGGGTAAATTCCCGATGCCATTCAGTTCCTTTCCCTATAACAGGATTTCCGGCCATCTGATTTGCCATCAGATAAACACTGTCATTCGTGCTGGTGTCACCATCGACAGACAGCGTGTGAAACTGTTCTTCCACAATCTGGTGAAGGGAGGCTCTCAACGCATCCTTTTCGATTACCGCATCCGTTGTGATAAAAACCAGCATTGTAGCCATATTCGGATGGATCATCCCCACACCTTTTGCCGATCCTCCAATTCTCACGATCTTTCCGCCTATCAGAACCTCCTTCTGGCTCGATTTGGGATAAGTATCGGTTGTCATGATCGCTTTTGAAAAATCAACATATCCTTTTGGAGAAATCTTTTCTGACAACGCAGGAAGGGCATTCAGAATGGAAGTCATCGGCAAGTTTCTGCCAATGACTCCAGTGGATGCAGGCAGGACCTTTTGAGCAGAACAACCAATATAATGCCCCACTTTTTCCGTCAATAGCATGGCGTCCGCCATTCCTTGCTCGCCGGTACAGGCATTTGCATTTCCACTGTTGACAATAATGGCCATCCCGATTCCCCTTCGAACTCTTCTCTGGGAAATCTGGACAGGAGCTGCCTTCATTTTATTGACAGTAAACATTCCCACAATCAAAGCTTCTTTTTCAGAAACCAGGAGCCCCAGATCCAATGCTCCCTTTTTCTTGATACCGGCATGAATCCCTGCAGCCTTAAAACCTTCAGGGAAGGTCACACCACCACGATCCTTTTTCACCATTCGTTTTCTCCATATTTTTAAGGAAAAGCTCCCCAGAGCGGCAATCCCGTCATCTCATCCTCCCCCAGAACAAGATTCATCGATTGAATGGCCTGACCGGCCGCCCCCTTAATCAGATTGTCTATGGCCGTCATGACAACGACAGCCTTCTTGCTTCTAACTGCATGAATATCAATCCGATTGGTGCCGCGAACATGAGCTGAGCTGGGAGGACTATTCACAATCCTGACAAATGGATTGTCTTCCTGGTACTTCAAGAGAAGGGATTCAATCATCCCGGGTGTCACATCATCCGAAACCGGAAGGTAAATCGTTGATATCAGCCCCCTGTTGATGGGAATCAGATGGGGAACAAAAATGACTTCTCCTGTTTCGCCAGAGAATAGATTCATTGCATTTTCCATTTCTGGGACATGGCGATGGACCATTGGCTTATAAGCCTTCATCCCCTCGGCAATTTCCGGGTAATGCGTATCTTGAGTCAAAGCTCTCCCCGCACCGGATACACCCGATTTTCCATCGACAATCACAGGCCCCTTATCCAGAAACCCGGCATGAAGAAACGGAAGGAATCCGAGAAGGGCTCCCGTTGGAAAACATCCCGGACTGCCGATATAACGGGCCTTTGAAATCGTTTCCCTATTCCATTCCACAAGACCATAAGTCGAAGATGGAAGGGTTTCCGGGGCTCCATGCTCCATATGGTAGACATTGCTGAAATCGTCTGCTTTCGCAAAACGATAATCCGGACCAAGATCAATCACGACAGGATGAGGCTTTGGGAGGGTGGCCACAATCCGGGACGACATTCCTGCCGGAAGCGCCGTAAAAAGGATATCCAGATCATTCCATAAGGATACGGAGGAGGTTTTTTCCAAGATTCCGATATCCGGCAAATTGGGAAACAATGAAGACAAGCGTTCACCTGCATTTGACTCGGCACTTAGCCTTTCAATCTCAACTTTCGGATGATTCAGAAGAAGGTGGATCAACTCCCCTCCACCATAACCCGATGCTCCAGCGATACCCACTTTGACCTTATTGGACATCTCCCCCTCATTCAGCAAAAAAAAAGGGAGGCTTTCACCTCCCCTTTTGTACAACCACAAGAGAATACGTTCTTTGGAACAGTGACTATCTCTTGGAAAACTGGAAGCGTTTCCTGGCACCCTTTTGTCCGTATTTCTTTCGCTCCTTGATACGGGCATCACGGGTCAGGAAGCCTTCCTTTTTAAGTGCTTCCCTGAGTTCCGGATTGATTTCAAGAAGGGCTCTGGAAATACCATGCCGAAGGGCTTCGGCCTGACCGGTCAAGCCACCACCGCTGACACGGGCAAAAATATCAAGCTTCCCACCCATCTGGGTAATCTCAAGGGGAGCCTTGACCTGGCTCGACCAAAGAAGACGCGGAAAATATTCTTCCAGCGGTCTGTCATTGATCAAGATATTGCCTGAACCCGCCTGGATCCTAACCCTTGCAATAGCACACTTTCTTTTGCCAGTGGCATTTCCCCGACCTTCATCCATCTGGTCCTTGCTCTCTCGTTCCTTGTGTTCCCTCTCCATACTAAACTCCTGTCTGGACTGTTACAGGTGACTGGGCCGCATGTTGATGCTCAGGTCCTGGGAAAATCCGAAGTCTGGTCATATAGATCTTGGCCAGCTTGTTTTTGGGAAGCATGCCTTTTACAGCATGGCTGAGGATATACTCGGGCTTTCTTTCCCTCATCTCACCGGCAGTGGTCTCCCTGAAACCTCCAGGGTAACCGCTGTGACGGTAATACATTTTATCTGCCCATTTTTGTCCCGTCAGAGCAATCTTGGAGGCATTCACAACTACCACATAATCACCAAGATCCTGATGGGGCGTATAGCAGACCTTCCCCTTGCCCCGAAGTATGCGAGCGGCTTCAACACTCAACTTTCCAACAGTCTTTCCTGTTGCATCAAGAAGATACCATTTCTTCTGGCCGACCTCTTCAGGATCGGCGATCCGCGTTGTCTTCTGAATCACGGCTTTAAAAACCTCCTGTTCCGGCCCCCTAGGACCGGATAATTACCGGTTTGGCCTCCATTGTCTGAAGCGATATCGCTTCAGCAGACAACATTGGCAACATGCCACGCATGGCTTTATGGACCCGATCAAGATCCTTGCTGGCAAGAACCCCGATCTGGGCGATGGACGAGTAAAACGATCCGTCCTGACGATCCAGGAATAACTGGATCAGGGTTGGCAGATTCAAACCCTGATCTGTCAAGGACTTCCTGAGTCCCTGAATGCGTTCAAAAAAAACCTCTTCCCCCTGACGGGCTTTTTCCATGACGGGCATGATCACACAGTCCACCTTCCCTTTCAACCATTCGAAGCGGGAAGGGCCCGAGTCAGAGAGATCTCCGAACGGAATGATCTTCATTCCCAATTCGGAAAGAACGTTGTAGATCTGCCGGCCATAATCCGTCTCCAGAAGGAATCTTGGAACGGCGACAGAGTATTTAAGGCTCCCTCCAGAAGCTTTCTGAATCTCCCGGGACTTCTGATAGAGATCATTTCTCAGCCCATTAAGCCAGTATCGGTTCTCTGCCTTCCAGCGGCTGAGAAGGCGATTGGCCCCATACTGAATAATCACGGAAGAAATATCCATCCGCATCAACGAACGAAAAATGGTCTTCCATGAGTAAAAGCTAACCATTCCGTCAATTGCGGATTTATTCAATTCGTACGCGGTCATGTTTCTCGGACGATAAACAACATGGTGACCGTCATACAAGCTCCAGTCTTTTGTCAGAAGCTCTCGGGCACCGGTTGCATAAAGCCGGTCATAATCCGGCGAACCCGGCAAAGGGGTCAGAATCATCAACTGAATCGATTCCATCCCCCACTTTTCGGCAAAACGGGCTGTTTCCATAATCGTTTCACGATCATCGAAATCCGAACCGACGACAAACATCCCGTGGATACGAATGCCTGCTTCCTTGAATTTCTGGATCGAGGACACAATCTTTTCATATGTCTGTCGCTTATTGAAAAGATCAAGCGTTTTGGGATTGATCGACTCAAAACCGACAAACACATTGAAACAGTTGCTTTCCTTGAACAGCTCCAGAAGCTCAGGATCAAACGCCGTCTCAATACGAACCTGAGCACCCCACTGCGGGGTCAACCCCTCGGCAATCATCCTTCGCAAAAGATCCTTTGTCCGCTTCCGATTGGCCGTAAAAAGATCATCCGCGAAGAAGATGTATTTCGGATTATTCACACGGATCTCTTCAATCACCCGATCAATCGAGTGCATTCGCATCCCATGGCCGTACATCCCCGGGACCGAGCAAAAAGAACAGGTAAAAGGACATCCCCGGGATGTCGCAATGGAGATCAGTCCTCCATTTTTCCACCCGTGCACCAACCCATAATCCGGAATGGGGTTGGAATCAAGATCCTCTTTCAGAGGCCGGTCAGGATTATGCTCCTTCAGCCCCTTTTTCCAGTAAGACAATCCTGAAATATCTGAAAGGGCAATGACACCTTTGTCCCCATCAGAAGCCGAATTCGACCTCCATGGTCCCCAGTTCATTGCCCGAATCAGCTCAAACAACGATTCTTCGCCTTCTCCCCTGATAACGAAATCCGCATGATCCAGCGCCTCGTCAGGTAGGAAGGTTACATGTGTTCCACCCAATACAACCGGAATCCCGGAACTTCTGACAGCATCCGCCAGTCTGTAGGACTGGGGAGCCGTGGATGTCAGGAGAGAGATGCCGACGACATCGGCGGAGAAAACCTCCGCCATGTCGATTGGGGCAATGTCTTCGATAAAAACTTTTACATCCCACCCTATATCCCTGAGCATGGTTCCCAACAAAATAACCCCAAGCCTCGGAATGGAAAACTGACTATAGACGTGGAGATGCGATGACTTTGGCTCAACAAGAACGAACTTTTTTTTCACGTTACGAACTCCTCTCCCTTTAGTTAGGATCGGACTGCAACGACTCCCCCTATAGGGAGAAAAGAATCAGCCGTTCGGATGAATCCGATCTTTCTTTGCAAGAAGCTCTTCCTGTGTCTCTGTGTATTCAGGATCCAGGATACAGCACTCATCAATGGGACAAACGGCCGCGCACTGGGGGTCCTCATGGAAACCCACACACTCAGTGCAAAGCTCAGGGTCGATGATGTATACCGGATCCCCTTCACTGATAGCATCATTTGGACACTCGGGAATACATGCACCACAAGAAATACAGTTGTCTTCAATTTTTAAAGACATAACCAGAATCCTCCTTGACGATATGAACAATGTTCAGGGTTACAGACCATGCAATAGCGAATTTTCACTGCCATAAAGGTGGACAGGACCGCATGCACCACATCATGCACTCTGGCTTGGCCAGCGTGCGAATGATATCCAAAAAAACGCTTACACAATTACATTTTAGACACTTCTCACGCAAATCGATACCACTTTCCCCGTTTGAGCTTTCACCCAAAGGTCTCCAATCGTACATCCTAGAGCTTTCCTTTTGCAACCTTTCCCATCTTTTCGCACCAGTCTCCACAAAAACCGCTTGCTCGGCTTCAATGGCATTTTTCTCAACATCCTCTGACAGGATTGTTTGGCGTTACCGATCTTCCTGTAATACAATGCCAGAATTGGCAGACAATTTTATGATGAGCACCCGCTCAATGGTCTCTATCCATGTTGTTTTGTCTGTTTTTTACCAGAACGAATACCCCATCTTCCATGAAGGGACCGGATCGATGATTTTGAAGACCATCCAGACCAAAGAATCAAAAACATTTACCGCTTATCCCTGGAATTTCTTTTTCCCGCTATTTGGATGGATTCTGTTGATTTTATCCTTAACAGCTTCTTGCACTCCCCAGTCCAAGGACGTTCCCCAACTCAAGGGCACAGTCAATATCGCACCCAATGTTCCCTTGTGGATGCTTCATGGAGATCTTTCGATCGTTGTGTTTATGAAAGGAAGCACATCTCCCGCCTACCTTCCAGTAGCCATATCCATTTATCCTCACCCCGTCTTTCCACTCACATTTTCCATCGATCAGGATAATGTTCGCCTGTCGGGTATCAAGCTCGCCGGCAATGTGAAGATCCAGGCCCGACTGAAACTCTCTGGGAATCAGCAAGATTCTCCTTCAACGCTCTATACATCCGGAACCCCATCGGATGGAGTTGTGGATGGACAGCCGGTTTCCCTCACCATCAGCCAGGAATCCCACCCTTGATGGTGGATACAGAAATCCTTCTCTCAAATCTTATTCTTCCCATGCATATGGGCGTTACGGAAAATGAGCGTTCACAACTCCAGACCATCCTTTTTTCTGGTATTTTCACTCTCGACCCAAAAGGGAATCGATCCCATCTCACTGACCGGATCGAAGACACTGTCGACTATGCCCGCCTCGCGTCGGCCATCAAAGAGTTCTCATCGTCCCTAACACCCCATCTCCTTGAAAGTCTCGGCTATCTTTTGGGAAAACACATATTGGACACCCTTCCCGGGATATCCAAAATGTCCCTCACACTGACAAAAACTCCATCTCCTCTCCTTCGGGAAACAGGAGCGGATGTTTCCATCAGAATCACCCTAAACAGAGAAGGAATCATCTGACATGTTTCACCCCGGTGTATTCGGCACTCTCCTCCTTGAAACATCTGCAGGAGGACTTTACCTCCTTTCGTTCATGAATCGATTCGACAGGGTCAGCAGAACCTTTTACCGGCTTCACGGAACAATTTTCCTGATCCTGTCCGGGATGGCACTTTTCTTTATGGGCCCAACAACCTATACGGGACTCCTCTCGGAAGACTATCGCCATGTGGGCAATCTCTCAGTCCTCTTTCTTACCGCCGGGATTCTTGTCCTGATCCTCTACAATGTCATCGTTTATTTCGGTAATTGGAAAAATCAGCAACCCCGATCCCGTCAGATCGGCACGGTTGCGGCACTTCTGCACCTTATTTCCCTTTCATGCCTCATCCTTGCTCTGCTTCCCGATTGGTCTCCGTCACCCAAGAACCTTCTGGTCGTCTTCTCTTTCCTCAGTTCAGCCTTTTTGCTGGGAGTTGTCCTTCTTGCCATGAATATGGGTCATTTCTATCTGACCAACCCGACACTGCCCATTGAACCGCTTCTGTTTCTCACCAGAATTATGGTCTGGGTCATGTTCTTTGTATCAGGAGTCACTATTCTTGAAACAGCTTACGATCTCAAGGTCAGTCCGGATTTTGCGCAGGCACTGAAGCTTGAATCGTTTCAGGGACTTTATGTATGGGGGAGACTTCTTCTTGGGATTATCGGAGGAATTGTCATTTCGGTCTTGTCCCTCAAGACGGTCAAGATGCACGCCACTCAAGCAGCAACCGGCCTTTTATATGTCGCACTTCTCTTTATTCTTTTCGGACAAGCTTTTTCAGGGTTCCTGTTTCTCGAAAACGGGATTCTTCTGTAAACCGACCAACAGAAGGTGGAGAGTTCACCCCATGAACGGATCGATGGGGTGAACTCTCCATAACGGGTTGTCGATCAGGGCGCGATCACTGAAAACTCTTCTATGTGGGAGAGTGGATCACTCTTGACAATCACCTGACGGTTGATCTTTTTCTCAACAGCCACAAGGAAATCCCTTTCTTCTTCCTGAAGCGCCACCTGAACATCAGGATGAACGTACAAAACCACCTTTCGATCTTTTCCTGGCTGTCTTGATCCGACGGGAACATGCCTGAGTTCTTCCAGGATCTCGTAAATGATCGTTCTCAGGGATTTCGTATACCCTTTCCCTTCACAGTAGGCACAAGTCTCTCCCAACAGGTGAACAAGGTCTTCCCTGACCCGTTTTCTCGACATTTCCACCAGTCCCAGATCCGAAATCTTAAGTGCATTCGTTCGGGCCTTGTCTCTGGACAGAGCCTCCTGCAATCCCTGAAAAACGCGCTCCCTGTTTTTTTCCTTTTCCATGTCAATAAAGTCGATAATAATAATCCCACCCACATTTCTGAGCCGGATCTGTCTTGCGATTTCTGTAACAGCCTCGACATTTGTCTGAAGAATCGTTTCTTCCGGGTCATTGCCGCCAACAAAACGGCCTGTATTGACGTCAATCACCGTCAGCGCCTCGGCCCTGTCAATCACCAGATAACCGCCTGACTTGAGCCATACCTTCTTCTCCATAGCCTTTGAAAGCTGCCGGTCGACATCATATTCGGTAAAGAGGGGCTTCTCCCCCTCCCAAAATTTGATCCTGTCGGCATAATCCGGAAGGTACAGGGATGCAAACTCCTTGATCCGTTCATACTGCTTCCGATCATCAATGATAAGGGAATCCACCTCCGGAGTCAGATAATCCCTGATCGTCCTGAAAACGACATCCAGATCTTCCCTAACCAAGGAAGGAGCCTTGATCTGGGCACTTTTTGCCAGAATGTCCTGCCAAAGAAGTTCGAGGAAGACCATGTCGGACTGGGCTTCCGCTTCGGTCATTCCTTCTGCAACAGTCCGAATGATGAATCCACCCTTTTCATTCCTGTAATTGTTGACCAATTCCTTTAGGCGATTGCGCTCATCCTCATCCGTAATCCTTCTCGAGACTCCCACATGATTGACCTGAGGCATATAGACAAGATATCGACCAGGCAAACTGATATAGCTTGTTGATCGGGGGCCTTTTGTACTGATCGGCTCCTTTGTCAGCTGGAGAAGAATCTCCTGCCCTTCAACCAGGATTTCCTCGATGGATTTCTTGACATGCTTTTTGGCCGGCTCATGATGATTCGCCTGCTCCTCGGCGGGAACTTCCGAAACTTCCGGAGCAACAGGCTTTTCAATCTCCATGGTTTCCGGAACCGCGTCACTTCCCTCGACAAAGATATCATCCACATACAAAAAAGCGGCCTTCTCAAGACCAATGTCGACAAAAGCGGCCTGCATTCCCGGAAGGACCTTGCCAACCCTTCCCTTGTATATATTTCCGACAATACCGGCTGAACGTTTCCTTTCAAAGAAAAACTCTGCCAGATGATTGTCCTCCATCAATGCAACCTTCGTTTCTTCATTCGTTACATGGATTAAAATTTTTTGCATCATGAAGCCACCAGAACCTTTCTTTGGATTTGATCAATAAAAACCAATTTCCTCATTACCACAGATTATCTTGCGACAGAAGAAAGAAATCTTGTCCCTATCCTCTGGCCGCAAAGCGAATTATCCGCATTCCCTCAATCGAACATTCAGGATCAATGCCAGTCCAACCATTGTCATCAAAAGAGCGGAACCGCCATAACTCATAAATGGCATGGGAATTCCCACCACCGGCAAGACCCCCACCACCATCCCGGCGTTGATCAAAAAACTGACGCCAAAAACACCTGTCAACCCGGCTGCCAGATAAAACCCTTTTGGATCACTTGCAGTCATGGCTGTTTCAAAGCCGAACCACAAAATCAGCATATTCAGGGCAATCAAAAAAAGAGCCCCTAAAAAACCCCATTCCTCTGAAAAAACGGCAAAGGCAAAGTCCGTCGAAGCGCCGGGAAGATACCGGAACTTGACCTGGGTTGCCCCATGGATTCCCTGCCCCCATAAACCTCCCGAGCCGACCGCCACCATCGATTGCAACGTATGATAACCAAGCCCCATCGGATCGGCTTCCGGATTCAGAAATGTCCTGATTCTGTCCTTCTGGAATGAATGGAGGTGTGTCCAGATCAGTTGCCATGCAATGGGAAGTGCCGTCACAGATGCCAGCGCTGTCAGGAAAAACGTATGTGCCCTGATCCCTCGCAAAACGAGAAAGATCGCGAGTGTGAAGATCAATCCCAGGGCTGTTCCCAGATCTGGCTGTTTTGAAATGAGATAGGCAGGAAGCAATGTCAGGAGAAAAGCCAGAAGGATCCTGTCTACCCGCAATCCCTCAAAGGAAGGCTCCCGTGCAAAGAGGTAGATCAGCATAAACAGCAAGGCCAGCTTCATAAACTCGGATGGCTGGATCATGATCGGCCCCATCCCAAGCCATCGCCTCGCCCCATGGCTTTCATGGCCCACCAGACGAACAAGGATCAGCAAGATAAAGAGAACCGAATAAATATAAGGACTTTTCTGTAAAAATGTCTTATAGGGAACCATCAGGCAAATCCAGAACAGGGCAATTCCCACAATCGCCCAGACGCCCTGTTTCAAGGCCAGATGCCAGTCGATCGAGTATTGGGTCAAGAGTCCAAGGGAAATCATGACAAGGATCACGCCCAAAAAAGTACTGTTGGAACGGAGGATATAAGAAACGGGCAACCCTGTTCTCACTTTTGGGCTCCTGTAACAGGAGCCGGGGCAGCTCCCTTGATGTAGTCTTCATAAAATAGCTTGAAGACCTGCCTCGCGACCGGACCGGCGGTATCCCCTCCATCCCCTCCGTTTTCAATCAAAACGGCAACAACGATTTTGGGAGCGGCGAAGGGGGCAAATCCCACGAACCAGGAGTGTGCCCGAATCTTGTGATGGCCAGGACCACTTGGCCCCCGATTGGAAATCACCTGAGCGGTTCCTGTTTTTCCCGCTATTTCCATTTCCTTCATCTTAACGGGTCGTCCGGTCCCGGACGGATTGTTGACCACCTCCCATAACCCTTCCCGAACCGGCTCGAAATGGTCAAGCGGAAGACCAGTAGGTACCGTCCGGACGGAGGAGCCGCTGGCATCAAGTAAAAGATGGGGTGTCACAAGAGTCCCCTGGTTTGCCACAACCGCCATCAGGCGAGCCATTTGAAGAGGGGTTACCGTCAGGTAACCTTGCCCGATCGCAAACGGCAGACTCTCCCCAGGATACCAGGGCTGGTTGAATCGCTTCTTCTTCCACTTCCGGTCCGGAACAAAGCCAGAAGCCTCGGATGGCAAGTCAATTCCTGTCTTCTCTCCCAAACCAAACGTTCTCGCATAAGCTGCCATCCGGTCCGGTCCAATCGTCATTCCCGCACGATAAAAAAAGATATCGCAAGACTGCATGATCGCCTGCTTCAGATAAATATGACCATGCCCTCCCTTTTTCCAGTCATGAAAATCCCATCCATGGAGGTGCAGAATCCCATTGCAGTAAAACTCTCGGGATGGATCAATCGCGCCGGAATCCAGCCCTGCCATCGTCGTCACGATTTTAAAGACAGAGCCGGGAGGGTAAGTTCCCTGAACGCCGCGGTTCGAAAGGGGTGTTCTGGGATCCGAAAGGAGCGTTGCCCACAAATGGCGAGACATGGTTCCTGAAACCAGATTGGGATCATAGGACGGGTGGCTGGCCATCACAAGCACCTGTCCATTCCTGGGGTCAAGCGCCACAACAGCACCTTTCCTGTCACCCAGTGCATCTTCAGCAACCTTCTGGAGGCGCCAGTCAATTGTCAGGCGAAGAGCATGTCCTTCCGTCGGCAAAGTCGGAGACAGCTTTTTGATGACATCCCCCTGGGAATCCACCAGATTTCGGTCTTCCCCGGGAGTTCCCTGCAGAAGAGAGTCATACTCCTTTTCCAAACCTGTTTTCCCTATTCCGGTCCCCGGTGGAAAATGGCGGGCATAAGAACTTTTCATGTCTGCGACGGATAGCGAGCCGACATATCCCAGCATGTGGGCAGCCAGATCCCCCTTTGTATAACGGCGATCGGGAATGGCCTGGATCACAACGCCATGAAGCCGCCAGAGATCCATCTGGACTCTCGCGAGCTGGGCAATCGTCAAATGGGTCAGAAGGGGAATGGGGAGGTACGGAGGAAGGATATCCCTGACCTTGTCGAAGGTGTCCTCAATCTCGGACACCGGCACACCCAGATCCCGGGAAAGTCGGTCCATGATCTGGTCTTCATTACCCTTAAGTCCATATTGAATAAGGGAGACAGCGAAATTCATATTATTGCTGACAAGAATCTCCCCATTTCGGTCGAGGATAGGACCACGAAGGGGAGGAAGGGGGACAATTCTCAGGATGTTTCCATTGGCCAATCGGAGGTATTTTTCATGCTCGGTGATCTGGACGGTAAAAAGTCGAAGGAGGAGAACGGCAACACCCACTCCGATAAGGACAAGGAGGATCCTGAACCTGCCCTGAGGAGTTTTGGGAAGCTTAAAAAGAAGGCTGTCCCCTGAAAGTCCCAGAGCGGGAGCATCTTCTCTAAGAACCATGGGCCTTCGCCCGGTAAAGGGTAATCCCTGAAACGACTTCACACACCACCCTCACAGGAATGTCAGAAAGGATTCTTCTTCCCAAAACATCCAGGGATGGGTCTTTTTCCTAATGAAATTCTCTGATCGGGAACGAACAGGGATTATCTGACCAATTTCTTGGACACGGATTCAAGCCTGGCAAAACCAAGCTGCCCTGATCCATACAATATTCCCACAAAAAGAGATCCTAGGATTCCGGTTGCCAACAGGCGCATCCAATCGGGGGCCTGCCCGACTTCGGGAGCTCCATGCCCCAGAAGGTGCGGCAGCATCACGGAAGCAAACCCATCCATCATCAATACCCCCCACCAGGCAACCAGCGCATTTTTGGGATGGTTCCACTGGATCAGGGGGAACAGCCATACAATTAAAATCGAAACCAGAACTGACTTTGCGACAAGCTCAAACATCGGATCAATCGAAAACAGTGTCAACACCGTCCCCATCAGAACCGCGCAGGCAATTGCCGCCAGCAGGGGGGTATTTCGAAGTCCAAAAAACAAGATCGGGACCAGCCAGTCAATCCACAAAAGAGGAGGCCATTTCAGTGCAACAACAGAAGACAACAGCAACAGAATCAAAAGGAGCAGAACCCGGTAAAACCATCTCATTTAGGCTGGGCACCAACAAGCTGATGATCCGACCAATGATGCTCCGGCGAAAAAACATATACATAATGAAGATCATTCAAATGCTCTGAAGGTACAACCTGAACCTGATGGAACAGCATCTTTTCCCTTTTTCCAACCGCTCGAACACTTCCAATGGGAACGCCCTGAGGGAATATGCCATCCTCACCAGTTGTTTCAACAGGGTCACCAACCTTAACAGCTGCCAGGATCGGGAGATATTTCAAACGCAGGCTCTTGCCCTGCCCCTGCCCGTGAATAATACCAGAATCAGGGATTCCCGGAATCCTGGCTTCCAAAGCAAAATAGGTGTCCTCAATCCACAGGACCTGACTGAAATGCGGAAAAACCCGGACGACATAACCCAATACACCAAAAGAGCCAACGACGCCGGATTTCTCTTTGATACCATCAGCCGACCCGCAATCCAGAAGAAATGTCCTGTGGCCAGAAGTGGGATTGATCGCCATGACACTGCAGGATGTGCCCGGCGTCACAACCCGATTTCTAAGAGAGAGAAGAGCCCTCATCTGGGCATTTTGAAAAAACAGGTCCCTCGATTGATAAAGCCTGCGGGACAGGAGGGCAATCTCTTTCTTCAGCCCTTCGTTTTCTTTCTTCACCGCTACAAGGTCAAGATAATTGCTCCAAAGAGAGCCTGCTTGCCGGGATCCGGATGAGACTCCCGATAAAAAACCGCCGAACAGGCTTTCAGGAGCTGTTACAAACATCGCCCGAAAGAGTCTTGGGTAAAAACCGAGGATCACCAAAACAACAAGCAGGACAATCAAAAAAGGAACCAGTATTCTTGGCGGTTTCCCCTGGAGTCGAGGCTTTTCCAAAGATCAGCCCCCTATGGAAACCTTCCTCAACACTTCAAGCTCCTCAAGAGTTTTTCCGGTTCCCATGACCACCGTCTGAAGCGGATTGTCCACAGTGATGATCGGAAGACATATCTCTTCACGAAGTCTTTTATCAAGACCGCGGAGCATCGAGCCTCCTCCTGTGAGAACAATCCCCCTGTCAATAATATCGGCGGAAAGTTCCGGAGGAGTATTCTCAAGGGTTTTCTGAACCGTCTGGACAATGCGGCTGATCGTATCGGAGAGGGCTTCCCGAATTTCTCCATCGGTGATCTTGACTGTCTTCGGAAGTCCCTTGATGATATCCCTGCCCTTGATCACCATGGTGCGCTCTTCCGTTTCGGCAATTGCAGACCCGACCTCGATCTTGATCCGCTCGCCCATGGCATCGCCAATCAGGAGGTTATGTTTTTTCTTGATGTACTGGATGATATCTTCATCCATCCTGTCACCTGCAACCTTGATCGATTCGCTGTAAACAATCCCGCCGAGAGAAATGATCGCCACATCGGTTGTTCCACCACCGATATCGATCACCATGTTCCCTGAGGGCTCCATAATGGGTAGACCCGCTCCAATCGCCGCAGCCAGAGGCTCCTCGATCAGATAAACCTCACGGGCTCCGGCCAGGCGGGCCGCATCCTTCACCGCCCGCTGCTCCACCTGGGAGATACGGGAGGGGATACAGATCACCATCCTTGGGCGAACAAAGGTCGATCTCTGGTGTACCTGATTGATAAAGTGGGCAATCATCTGCTGGGCAACATCGGGATTATCAATGACACCATTTCTCATGGGACGAATCGCGATGATGTTTCCCGGTGTACGGCCCAGCATTTTCTTCGCTTCCTGGCCAATCGCCAGAATCATATTGGTTTTCTGGTCTATGGCAACAATCGAAGGCTCATTGATGACGATACCCTTACCCCGAACATAAACCAGTGTATTGGCGGTTCCGAGATCAATCGCCAGATCCTGGGAAAGAAAACCGAACATTCTGGCAAAAAATGACAACCTTTCCCCCTTGCTTGAAACGTGCCTACTAAAGAGGCCTGTTCTTTCCCGGCACCGGATCCTCCGGTGCACCGAAATCCGGGATATCTCTCCCCACTGGAGGATATCCCTTCCCCTCAACATTTGTTCCCGCCCAATCATCACCCAGGCGATGATCAGTTCTGGTTCCCACCAGCATGACAAACTCTATTCCAAGGACAGAAAGCATGAGGAACCATCCCACCCATGGAATCAACCCGATCAAGAATGCAAAAGCGACTGGAATATTCCTGATGGTGGATTCAAAATAACGGCAGTTTCCTCCGGACGACCTTCGCACGCTCAGTCGGGTCATGCGCTTTCCCAGACTGCCTCCCGGCAAACCATCTGCGACAAGAAGATAGGCCGTGCCGGAAACCGCGCCCAGAAAGTCCCCACCCATGAGGTCTCCCAACCTCAAAAAGGCTGCCGCCACGAGAAGATCAATAAATTTGCCGAGAACCCTGTCAAAAAAATAGGAAACCCTCTCGGAGGAGTCGGGAACCCCCATCTTAACGCTCCATTTCCGGGATTCTGGACAGATAAACCAATCTCAAAAATTCTTAATGGACAAAACTACACACAACCTGAATAAATTGCAAACGAATCAGACAAGCATCACCCCTGCAGCGGATCTGAGAGCCGAAATAGCCTCCCTTCTCGAAGCTCCGGAGAAAATGGCCGTCCCCGCAACAATCGTATCAGCACCGACCGAAACAACCTGGCCAACGTTCTTGGTCGAGATTCCACCGTCGACCTCTATCCGGACGTTTGCACATCCAAGTCTCTCCTTCATCGACATCAGTCTCCTGATCTTCGAGATCGATCCCTCGATAAAGCTTTGCCCTCCAAATCCGGGGTTGACCGTCATGATCAAAACGAGATCAATCAAACCAAGGACCTCCTCAAGAACCATCAGGGGAGTGGACGGATTCAACGCAATTCCCACAGACATGCCTTTTCCCCTGATGGATTCAATCAGCCGGTGAAGGTGAGGATCTGTTTCGGCATGGACGATCAGTCGATTGACACCCGCCTTCGCCATTGGCTCCACAAGAGATGATGGATTGGAAACCATCAGATGGGCTTCCATGGGAAGATTGCTCCACTTCCGGAGGGGAGCGATCACCGGAGGGCCAAAGGTCAGGTTCGGAACAAAGTGTCCATCCATGACATCAAGGTGTAAAAGGTCCGCACCACCTTCGGTGACATCCCTGACCTCCTCCCCCAACCGGGAAAAGTCCGCGGACAAGACAGAGGGTGCAATCGACAGAAAATGAGGGTTGTGATTAGAACTCATGTCGGACCACCCCTTTCATTCCGCCGGCCATCAGTTCAAGGCGACGGACCCGTTCTTCCGTATCCGGATGTGTCGAAAACAGAGACATGATCCCCAACCTTTTGAAGGGCTCCAGAATAAACATATGGGCCGTGGCGGGACTCGCCGCCATTGGCACCTGGTTAACGCCGCCCTCCAGTTTCATCAGCCCCTGTGCCAAAAAATGAGGATTACCGCAAAGGGCTGCCCCACCGGCATCCGCCATAAACTCCCGGGACCGTGAAATGGCCATCTGGATGAGGAAACTTGCGACAGGAGCCAGAATCATCATGGCAATTCCACTCAAACCGGAACCTTCACGATCCTCACGCTCCCGACCGCCAAAAATTGCCGCCATCTGGGCCATGTTCGCAATCATCGTAATCGCTCCCGCAATTGATGCCGCCAGAGTCGAAATCAGGGTATCCCGGTTGATGATGTGCGTCAGTTCATGGCCCAGAACACCCGAGAGTTCTTCCGGGGTCAGGAGGTCCATGATACCGGTTGTCACGGCTACTGCCGAATGTTCCGGGTTTCGCCCGGTTGCAAATGCATTGGGAGAAGGATCATCGATCACATACAGTCGCGGAACCGGGATTTTACCCCTCCTGGCAAGGACCTCAAGCGTTCTGGACAATTCGTTCAGACGAGGATTGGACAACATATCCGGAGTAATTTCATGGGCGTTATACATCCTGAGAACAATCTTGTCACTGAACCACCATGATCCGACATTCATGACAAGAGACAGCCCAAACGCCAGGATCATCCCTGTCTCACCGCCAAGACTGCGACCGATCACCAGAAGAATTCCGGTCAGAAGACCCAGGAAAACCGCCGACTTAACCATATTCCACATTTTCAGCATTCCTCACGCATAATCAATAAAATAAAAAGGATCAATCACCCCAAGAAGAAACCCGGAGAAACAGGCGTTCCAGAAAGGAATTCCGAGACCTTGAGCCTTCGTCCACCCGGCTTCTGGATCTCAAGGATCCGGTATAAACCTGTTTCGCAACAGACATCAATCCCCGCGGATGAAACTCCAATGACCTCCCCTGGTTTGTTTGGGGAGTTAGGTCCGGATAAAACCAACCCACGATGGATGCGAAGATTTCCCAGAGAAGACTCCAGATAGGAGCCTGGCCACGGGTTCATTGCCCTGACATGACGGTCGATTTCAATCGCCGACATACTGGCAAAGGAAATACGTCCATCTTCTTTCCGGATCATGGGGGCGAGAGAAAATTCCCCCGCCTGTGCGACCGGAATGAGTTTCCCTTCAAGGTACTCGATGAGCCCCCTGACCAAAAACCCGGGCCCGAGATCCATCATCTTTCCGGCAAGACCTTCTGAAGTCTCATCATCCTGAAGGGGGATTGGCAACATTTTGAGAACCGGCCCGGTATCCATTCCCTTGTCCATCAGCATCAAGGTCACCCCGGATTCCGGAACACCGGAGCGAACGGCCCACACGATAGGCGATGCCCCACGAAAAGAGGGCAGGAGGGACGCATGGACATTGACACAACCATGACGCGGCAACGACAGGATCTCCCCTGGAAGAATCTTACCATAGGCTACAACAACGACCACATCGGGATTCCAGTCTTGCAGGCAGGACAGTGCATGCCCGTCACGGAGCGTCGCCGGACAAAAAACAGGAATATTGTGACCTTGTGCACAGGCCTTGACCGGACTGGGAGAAAGCTCCTGCCCCCGCCCCCTGGGGCGGTCCGGCTGGCTCAAAACACCAACCAGCTGAAACCTTGCCGAAATCAGCGCCTCCAGGAATGGAACCGCAAACTCGGGGGTTCCCATGAAAACCAACCGGATAGATGACGGATCAGCCACGACGGGATCTCCTGGACTGATTGCCCTTTCTCCGGATTTTCTCCATCTCGACCGACAGTCTGGCCCGGTCCCACAACGTCATCCGGTCCCTTAAAAGAAGTCCGTCGAGATGATCCATCTCATGCTGGATCAAACGGGAAAAAAGACCACTGCCTGAAAGTTCGATTATGCGCCCGTCCGGATCATGTCCCCTGACACCGATGCGCTCATGACGCGGAAGAGGAACAAAAATGCCCGGGAAGGACAGACAGCCCTCGTCTTCCGTCACGGAACCCTCACTCTCGATAATTTCCGGGTTCAGAAGAACCACGGGAGAGCGACCGGTTTTTTCTGCCCTCCGGTTCATGTCATAAACAAAGAATCTGAGATTCAGACCGACCTGAGGGGCAGCGATCCCGATTCCGGGAACGGTGTAAAGGGTTTCAAGCATCGACTGGATCGTCTCCATAAGCTTTCCGTCGACATTTGAGACCGCGAGGCAACTTTTTTGAAGGACAGGATCCCCATAGGGCCGAATCGGAAGAATCGCCATCAGTGCTTCTCCCCGGAAGAGGACACCGCCGGCAGGGTCACCAAAAGCTCGGAGCCCCACTCTGTCTGGTCTTTTCTTGAAAAGCGAAGAGAGACGCGATGCGCTTGTCCGGAAAGATTGGGAATGACGATTGAAAACAGCCCATCCCTTGGAGATACGGCTTCAAGAGGAGAATTGTCGAGAAGAACATGAAGGAGATCACCATCCCTGAATCTGCTGGTCTTTTCCCGGACAGACAGATTCAGCGTTCTCCCTGACAGGGAGCTTCCTGAAATCGTTTGTGAAACCAATACCGGACCGGCCTCCGACGAGTCAGCCGATGGAGGGGCCAACAGAACCATCGAAAGAAAACACAGTCCCCCAAAAGACACACGACTCCAAAGATCCCGATTGATCATCTCCCAACGACCCCATAGATCCAGCGACCAATTTCGGAAAGCTCCTCCACACAGACCGAATGGGCCATTTCATACTCGTGGAATTCCCCCTTCCATCCCGCCGACCGAAGCCACTCACAGGATGTTCTCCCAAGAGTTAACGGAACCACCTGGTCGAGCGTCCCGTGAGCCATCAGGAAACGGTCGGGAATCTGTCCTTCCCCAATGGGAAACGGAGCCGGGATATAGGAGGAGAGGATCATGACCCCTCCCAGAGGCTTTGGAGCAAGATGTCCCGCAAAAGCAGCGACCAGACCTCCCTGGGAAAATCCTCCGACAATGATTCTGGAAGGAGGGACCCCTCTGGCGACCTCCCCCTCGACCAGTGAAAGAACCGCATGGGCAGAACGTTTCATGCCGGAGATATCCGCTCGAGACTCGATCCTCTGATCCAGTACGTCATACCAGGCCCGCATCGACATGCCTCCGTTCACAGACACCGGCATACGGGGGGCATTCGGGAAGAGGAAGCGGATTCCTCTCGCACCGTTACCGGAAGGCAGACCCAGATAGGGAATGATCCCCTCGAAGTCACTACTGTCGGCACCGAGCCCATGCAACCAGATCACTGAGGCAACAATCTCACCAGGAGAAGATCTTTCCACCACTCCATCTATCCCTTTTTGGTCATTTTCCCGGAAAGCCATTATTCGTTCTCTTTTTTTGGACGACCGGTCACTGTCCTGATTTGAGAAAGAAGATCTTTCAGATCCGTTACCGGGGAAAGGCAGACACCACCGCCACAAACATCCGCCTGCGTTTCAAAAGAAACACCGGTGGCCGGAGGCTTTTGAAGAAAGTCCGGGAGGGAAAGGGAATCCCGTTCCCCCAGATCGATGATCAAGGTATCCAGAGGTGACTTGGCACGAGCGGACAATGACCATTCCAGGGAGCTTTTCCCCCGGACCAGAACGATGACGGGAGGTGACAGATACTCCCCCAACGCCATGATCATCGATGCATATCCCATAGGTTGCTCAAGCATCGGTTTTGAATAAAGGGCAAGCGTCCTGCCAACCTTCTCAAGCCAGTCCATCCGTCCGGAAAGGTGGGCAAGACGGTTGAGGGCCCGACAGGTAACAGCC
>JAKCCY010000163.1 GCA_021838765.1 Nitrospirota bacterium | reverse complement strand
TCCTGACGACACCGACCAATCTTCTTGCGGGAGACTTCTGGGTCTCCGATGCGCAACCGGAACCTTCTTCCTGGGGTGTCAACGGGTATAACGATGTCTGGATCAACCAAACCAACGACTGGATCTGGCCCTATCTCTCGGAAGCATCAAGAGAGATGACCCAGGCTGTTCGCCTCTGGGGAAAAGATCCCGCCTTCGCGGATGTCCTCGCTCAAATGGGTCGAGAACTCCTGCTGGCACAAAGCTCCGACTGGCCTTTTCTTCTGACGACAGGCACAGCGGTGGAATATGCCCAATACCGGATTTCGGAACATCTTTTTCGTTTTAAAACCCTTCGCTCCATGCTGGAAAACGCGAAGGTGGACTGGGCCATTGTGGAGGAATATCGGGGAAAAAGTCCCCTGTTCCCCGATCTCAATCCTTGGGTGTTCGCCTAGTAGGGTGTTTTCCGACAGAGGGATCGGCTGGACTGGTATTCACGGAAGGAACGGGTGCACTCCAATCGGATTGCACAACTCAATCTGCGAAGGGGATATCAACATCCAGCAATTCAAAATTTGAAATCTGATTTTATAATAATCAATCGCATTTACGCGTAGGAATCACTGAACACAACGCCCATTTTCCGGCATTCTTGGGGCATAAAAACCTTTTCGATTTCCCACTCCACCCCGAATGCCATTCCCAGCAAGGATCAAGCTCTTGTCGACCGGATTTCCACCGCTTTCCGGGCTCTTCCTGATGCCCGGAAACCCGGGAACAACACGAAGTACTCCCTGTTTGATGCCGCCTGCTCGGCCTTTTCCGTCTTCTTCACACAATCGCCTTCTTTTCTGGCCTTTCAGAGAAATCTGAAGCGGACGACCGGACGGAACGATGTCCAGTCCCTCTTCGGCGTGCATGATCTCCCAACGGACGTCCAGATCCGGAACACCCTCGATCTGGTCGAGGCGAAGGAGGTGGCTCCGCTGATCCAGGGAGTCGGAGACGCTCTGTCGTCCGTTTATCCCTTTGAAAAACAATATATAATGCTCGTAATGGTTATGTTGGTTGAAAAAGAAGGAGTCGTCATGGTTACGGAAATCAGCGCAGTCAACTTTCGGCAACATCTGGGAGAAATGTTAAACCAAGTACAGTACCGTCATGACAGTGTCGTGATCACTAAGGACGGTAAGCCCGTGGCTGTTCTTGTCGATGCTCGCCTCTTCGAACACATGCGCAGGATGCCGTCCCGCTTCGACACCCTTTGTCAATGTATTGAAAAGGGATTTTCCGAGATTCCAGAAGCTGGCGGACTGGCTGAAATCGACTCAACGGTGGCTTCAGAACGATCCAGCACGCACACATCCGAAAGGAATGGTTGACCTTTTGTGGCCGCCTTCGTGTTGTCCTCGACACCAATGTTATTCTATCGGGGATAGCTTACTCGGCCAGTGTGCCTGGAAAAATCATAGCGGCTTGGCTCAAAGGATCACTTGAGGTTGTTTTGTCGAATTACATCCTTAAAGAACTGCGCCGTGTATTGCCGAGGCTTGTTCAGCGTCACGGACTCAGTGACGCTGAGATGGACGACCTGGTCGACATACTCGCCATTCAATCGGAGATGATCGAACCTTTGTCATCATTCATCATTTGATTCGGACTTGCGTGATTGTGGGGATCAGCCAGTTCTGGATACATTGATGGAAGCTATTAAAGCTTCTGGTGCGAAATATCTTATTACAGTGGATAAGGATTGACTCGCATTATGCGGAAGATACCGCCGACAGGCCAATATCGCCAAGCACGGCGGCGAATTTTCCCTTTCAAAAGACTTCGATTGGAAAACGGCCCACATCGAACAGGATTCGCGTTCGGAGTATGGGGAGGCCCGTTTCGTCGCCTTCGGATGGATCGATAATCGGTTGTATGTTCTGGTGTTTACCAGAAGAGGTCATGTCTTCCGGATCATTGGTCTTCGAAAGGCCAATCAACGAGAGGTGGGGAGATATGAAAAAACGAAAACCTGACCATATTTCCTAGGAAGACTGGGATGCGGTGGATATCCCGGAACTCACGGAAGAGGACTTTGCCAGAATGCGGCCCGCATCGGAAGCCGTTCCGGAGATTGTCGCGGAATACCGAAGCTCCCGGGGGCGACCGCTGAAAGAGGTCACCACGGTTGCCACGACGGTGCGACTCGACGCCGATATCGTGGCGTCCTTTCGCTCGTTGGGCCGGGGATGGCAGACCCGGATGAATGACACCTTGCGGGAATGGCTCAAGAAACATCCGACTGCATGGCGAATGGGGGAATGATCGAGGGGCCTGGGCCGCCTCATCCCTGACCATATCTGCCAATGAGATTCCTTTGCCGGGAAAAGATCCCATCCTCACCTGACAACGATTCGAATTCAAAAAATCAGGGTTCAGTGTCAAGGAATACCTTGAGAGAACCATCCAGAAGCATTCAGGGAATCTCCCTCCAGAAAAAAGGGGAGGAAATAAGAGAAAGAGGGAAAAACGGGGAGAAAAAAATTTTTCTCCCCGAAATAACCAGTTAGTTTACGGCATCAAACATAAAATTTGGCACATTATTGCAGTTACTATTGCAACTGGGGACAAGCTGGCCTGAAGGCAATGAAATGGTGCTAGAGACATCAGAGATGGTTCCCGTATTGTTATAGAGGACAGTCTCGATTCCGTTTGCCGTATTTGACGTTCCTTCCGGAACAAAAATGAAATGGGAATTCGGATCCAACATGGCGTTCGTGTTCCCATTGGGTGATGAAATTGAAGACAGCGTCAACGGAGTCAAGGCCGTCACCGTTCCGCTGGAGTTATAGGTATAAGGAGTAAATGAAATTCCAGAGGTGTAACTTTCCATGAAAAACAGCTTCTCTATGGAATCTACGGCTGAAGTCTCTCCGGAATTGGAAGACAGGGAAGCGTTCACAATATTACTGCCGGACAAGCTCTGGGACGAGTTGACAGTACTGCTCACTACCCCGGTTGAGGTATTGAAGGTCAGGACATCGAGTGGCTCCGAAGTACAGGGGGAAGAGCTGCAGTACGCCGAATAGAAGAGCAATCCCTCGCTGTTATCCCCACCGAAAAGCGTTGCGTTTGGCGATGCAATAGTGAAATTGACCGGGCCGAAAGATGTCTCCGTTCCCAAACTGACGGACGATGCGGAGTAGGTGGGACTAAAGACACCGGAATAGGAATATGCGGTGCTCCCACTCGACTGTGTTCTGGAGCGAACCCAGAGAAAGTTCAGCTGGTTATCCCCCCTCAGGTTATTGGTATTCACTGAAGAAGGAATGCTGGGCTGGATACAAGACTGGAGACCACTTGCATCATAAAAATAGAGACAAATCTGTTCTGTGCCACTTCCGTTACAGGACAAAACTATGGAGTGGGATAAAACATTGATTCCCCCACCGCCATTGCAGGTGTTTCCGTTTGACGGGGTGAGCGTTTGTGAGTTGATAACACTCCCAAACCCGTTCGTCGGGTTAAAGTTGTAAAGGGTCACAGACTCGCTGGTACCCGCCGCATTCACGCTAACAACCGCGTACACGTTAAATGAACTGTCAAAGCCTCCTCCCGCCGGAAATTGTCCTGAGGGTATTGAAACAGTTGTCGTAGGAGAGGCCGCAGGTATAGTCCCGGCCGCTGTAAATGGGTAGGTTTCAAGCTCGGAATTGTTTGAGGAATCCACTGTGGCGGTAATCAGTGTGCCAAGAAGAGTGGCCGCATTGCTTGAACTATTGGAAGAAGAGCTGAAATTTCCGGAAGTGGAACCGACACTGCTGACGGTGATGGGAGAGCTTGAGTTACTCGTCACCAGGTTTGTTGCAGCTGTCTCAATGTTGCTGAGCGTCCCGGCAAACGTTCCAGTGCAAGAGGAAACGCTGAGAACACAGGACTCCATCCCATTTGCCAGATCAAACAGATCCGTCTGCTCGGCTGAAGTCAGGGTTGAACCCGAAATGATCGTTCCGTTCTCGGGATTAATGATATTGGACATCTCCCCGCTCAAGCTTGTAAGAGCCGAACTGGAACCCGAGATGGTTGATCCATTCAAGGTCAGACCCGCGGCTGCGGCTGCATAGGCAACAGCCGATGTGGTCAATTCGTTAACAACAAGTGAAGTGGGAAGGGTATCTTCTGAAAGACCAACAATACTCACCATGTTGATATTGGGATTATTAGGGCTACTCGACGATGTCTGCCCACCGTTTGCAACAACATAAAGAAGATGACCAGCGGCTGGAGTCGTGTAAGGGATGCTGTAGGATCCTCCGGTACCGGACTGGACAGGACCACCCAATATCGTTGGTGCTTGCGTCCCATTGGTCATGTACAATGTAACGGTGGAGTTGATGATTCCTGGGCCTCCCGTGACGGTCCCGCTGAGAGTGGATGTTCCAGCCGTTACACCACCTGTTGTCCCACCGCTTCCACTACCTCCACCACTTCCTCCACCGCTTCCGCCACCACTACATGCCGCCAGGGAAAAAACCAAAAGCACCGCTATCGAACTCAATTTCCATGCGGGAAAGAAACTGTTCCCTTTTGAATCCTGATATCTCTTTTCCACGGCCATTTGAACACAAGACCGATCTCTCCTATAATCAAATAGGGGTTTCATGGGTGAACCTCCAAGCTGCGATTGTTTGATTCAGGGGTCGCTTTGCAGAGCGGCCCCTGTCATTTTCTCTTTACTGTTCCCAAATTTCCTCTTTCTCCTTACTTCTTGACTCCATTCGCTGTCTTGTCCTTGAGCAAGACCTTCAGGTTGTCAAAAAAGCCGGCATAAAACTCCGGATTCTGCACCGTTCCCCTCTGTGTCACCACCGAGTTGTACTCGGATCCGATCGGAAAAAGAGGGATCAACCAGAGAAGATGCCACCAGACGTACTCTTTCCGGTGAAGCTCGGTTGTCTGGTTCGCCGCGAGGCTGACCTGGGTGATGCCCTGGCCCAGCGGGACAAAGGTGACCGTCGAAGTGATCTGGTACGAAATGTTCTTGTCGTTCTGGTCCGTCATCTCGCGATCGGCAAGGATGATCGCGTTTGCCTTGTCCGCAGAGCGGACCATGAAACCCTGCTGGGAAAGAACTCTTAACGATGCCGCCCAGGCACGATCCTCGGATGCCGAAATGGATTCGGTGTTTCCCTGGATCTGCTCTGAAGAATTGAAGGCCTGCCGGTAGGATGGCTCGGAGCCACAACCGGAGACCAGAACAAGACCCACCAAAAGGACCATTGCCCTGGTGAAGAAAAACAACGCACTGCCAAGGTTCCTGAAGCTCGGACTCCCCATAGGAGAAGAGGTTTCAAAAGACTCCGATCCCTCCTTCATCCTTCTGGAAGACCCTTCCTGAAAACCCATCACTAACTCCTTCCCAAAATTGTCTATAGCTA